>NZ_KN360928.1:67819-432776 GCF_000784355.1 Methanolacinia paynteri
AAAGGCAACCTCGCAAAGGTTCGAGAACTTTCGGCCTGACACTCCCCTCCCTCCCGACCTACCAAGATGCTATTATCCATAAAAACCAACCTGTTCTTTCAAGTGAAGGCTTCTTTTGACGGAGAATGGGTATGCCCCGGGGAAGACGGGACTACCCTGTATGAAAACAGCGGTTACGGCAGGCCGGACGGAAACAGGCTGAAACTGTTTCCCGAGGAGGCCCTCTACCTCGCCGGAAAAGGCAAACTTACGGTTGACAAGCTCGACTTCGATGCACTCGCAATGAAGTTCTCGGAAAAACCCGGGTTCATGCGGAGATTTCTGGTGTACAGGGACATCCGCGAGAGAGGCCTCGTCATCCAGACTGGACCTCAGGACTTCAGGGTATTCCGGAGGGGCGAGAAGCCGGGAAAGGGAAGATCCCAGTACCTGATAAGGGTGCTCTCGGAGCGGGACTTCGTAGACTTCGAAGCGATTGCCGCCGACTCCCATTCTGCGGCAAACATGCGGAAACAGTTCGTAGTCGCTGTCGTAGACGACGAGAACGAGATCACGTACTACGAGATAAAGACAAACGACCTCCCCAAAGGAGAAAGCTGCGACGAGATAAAAAAGGTAAAAGGGCAGCTCACCGGCAGTTCGGTCTTTGTCATGCCGAAGGAAGGAAAGAATACTCTTCCCGAAGGGGCGATGTTCGGAACATGGTTTGACGAAAACCGCCTGGTTCTTTCGCCTCTCGAAACGCTCTATCTTCTCGACAAGGGCCTGCTGGAGATCGGAGGCGGAAAAGAAGAAGAGTTCAGGGAGAGACTTGAAGAAGAGGACCCCGAACTTCCGTTCAAGATGAACGTTTACGAAAGCCTCCGTGACTCATGCTACATACCGAGAACCGCCTATAAATTCGGCCATCACTTCAGGGTGTACAACGAGAGATCCAGCCATTCGGCGATGCTCGTCCACGCGATTCCCGGCGGATCCGGGATGCCGATGAGCAGGGTGTCGAGGTCGGTCAGACTAGCTCACAGTGTCAGGAAGAAGATGCTTTTTGCATGTGTAAAGCAGAATAATATAGAGTACATCGAATTTGCAAGAATAAAGCTGTAATAAACTGGAATACTGTAACATACCGAAGTTGAAAACCCATGCAGTCCGAAATCAACCCGTGGTCAAGCAATCAGGATATCGAGACGAACAAGCTCTTCAGCGAGTTCGGGATCGAACCTATCGAACCGCTTCTTGACAAGATCAAAAACCCGCCGGCGTTCCTCAGGAGAAATATCGTAATCGGCCAGAGGGATTACGGCCGTGTTGTCGATGCGATGGCGAAGAACGAGAAGTTCTTCGTCATGACAGGATTTATGCCGTCCGGCCACCCACATCTGGGCCACCTGATGGTGATGAAGGAGGTTGCATGGCACGTTCAGCAGGGCGGTATCGGTTCCGTTGCTATAGCAGACCGCGAGGCGCATGCCGTAAGGGATATCTCGTGGGAGAAGTGCCGCGAATACGGGAAGGAATATCTCAAATGCCTCTATGCTCTCGGGTTTGAGGGAAGAACATACTACCAGAGCAGAAACAACGATCTAAAAGACCTCGCCTTCGAATCGGCGACAAGGATCAACTTCTCGGATCTACAGGCGATATACGGATTCTCGCAGGATACCGCTCTTGCAAAGGCGATGAGTGTCGCGATGCAGGTTGCAGACATACTCTTCCCGCAGGCAGACGACGAACCCGCACCGACAGTAGTCCCCGTGGGGCTCGACCAGGACCCGCATATCCGGCTGACAAGGGATGTCTCGTACAAGCTCAGGATGTTCCTTGTCGAAGAGAGATGCGAAGGCGGCAGGCAATATATCAGCATCAGGTCGAAGAACGCATCCCCGGCAGCTATGGAGGATCTTGCATCCGAATTCCCTGGTGCAAAGGTGTACGAAGGCCATATAGATATCAGTGGCGGAAACTTCGAAGAGATCGAGGAGATCGTCAGGAAGGTCGAGAGAAGAAACGGCGGGTACGGGTTCATCTCACCCTCTGCTACATACCACACATTCCTCCAGGGGCTCCAAGGCGGAAAGATGTCGAGCAGCGTCCCTGAGAGCCTCTTTGGTTTCTACGAGGACGAAAAGTCGGTGAAGAAGAAGATCATGGGCGCCCTCACCGGCGGAAGAATGACGCTCGAGGAGCAGAAGAAGCTCGGCGGCGAACCGGAGAAATGCTCGATCTATCTCCTAAACCGCTTCCACATGCTTGAGGACGACGTGGAGCTGAAGGAGATGTGCCGCGAATGCAAGGCGGGAGAACTGATGTGCGGTACATGCAAGAAGGAGACCTTCGAGAGGGTGAAGGAGTTCCTCTCCGACTTCAGGGAGAAGATGGACGAGTGCGAGCACAAGGTGGAGGAATAACTGAAATGGAACTTACATACAACGAAAAGAGGCTTCTTGCGGTTTTAAAGCCGCTCAAGGACGCCGAAGAGGCAAGATCGAAGGCTGTCGAACCGATCAGGGAGACTTTGAAAGGAATGGGTGACAGCCGTTCGACCAGGATTAATCCTCTCAAGGATACCCTGAAGGTTCTTGAAGAGACCAGAAATATCGCATTCCTCCCGATAAAAAAGGCAATCGAGCTTCTTGAAAATACGACCGAAGGAACCCTCGGCCCGATGCATACGCCGGATGCGGCATATCTCGCAAGGATAATGGACTCCACTGAAGAAGCGGTCGTCCAGTACGCCAACCTCCTCCAGGATCGCGGCCTTGCAATAGTCGAAAAGAAGAGCGTCGTCACGTACAAGCTCACCGAAGAAGGAGAACAATACAGAAAGAATGGCCTTCCGGAGAGGAACCTGATAGAATCCTTCGATGCCGAAATCCCGATGGCCGAACTCCAGAAGCACCCCCAGTCGAGGCTCGGAATAGGCTGGCTCCGGAAGAAAGGCTGGGTTGATATCAAAGACGGCATCATAATCAAAAAAGGTGAAGCAGCGGAAGGAGCGGACGAATCGGCTCTTAAAAACCCTATCCCCGGCCAGCCCGGCATCCAGGATCTCCTGAAGAGAAAACTGGCTGAAGAGATCGAGAGCGTCTCGTATATAATATCAATAACACCCGGGGGTGAGAATCTCGTCGAATCCGGTCTCGACCTGAGGCAGGAAGTAATGACGCTCACCTCCGAACAGATACGAACCGGCGAGTGGAAGAACCTCAGGCTGAGGAAGTACAGTACGAAGACCCCGAAGAGGATCTACGCGGGAAAGAACCACCCCTACCAACAGCTTATCGACGATATGCGCCAGATACTCTTCGAGATGGGCTTCACCGAGATGAACGGGGGCATCGTCGAGAGTTCGTTCTGGAACTTCGACGTTCTCTTCCAGCCTCAGGATCACCCGGCAAGGGAGATGCAGGACACGTTCTTCCTCGATCTCGAGGAGGAGCTTCCGGCCGGTTACGAAAAGATCAGGGACATGCACATCTCCGGCGGCGACACGACATCAACAGGCTGGGGAGGCGAATGGAAGGAGAAGAAGGCGATGCAGTGCGTCCTGAGGACACACACCACCAGCCTTTCGATCCAGTATCTCAAGGATCACCCCGAACCGCCGGTAAAGGCGTTCTGCATAGGCAGGGTATACAGGCGCGAGGCGATCGATGCGACCCATACGCCGGAGTTCGAGCAGCTCGAGGGAATCGTGATGGACAAGGACGTAAACCTCCGCCACCTGATGGGATTTCTGAAGGAGTTCTACCAGAAGATGGGATTCGAGAACGTCCGTTTCAGGCCGGGGTACTTCCCGTATACAGAGCCATCGATCGAGCCCGAGGTATGGGTCGACGGCCTCGGTTGGGTGGAGCTCGGCGGGTCGGGTATATTCAGGGAGGAAGTCACTGCACCTTGGGGAATAAAATACCCGGTCCTTGCATGGGGTCTCGGCGCATCGAGGGTCGCGATGCTAAAGATGGGCCTGAAGGACCTCCGCCAGCTCTACAGGAGCGATGTCGACTGGGTGAGAAACGAACCGATAGCGAGGAGCAGGAGATATTAAAATGCCGGTCATAAAACTCCCGTATAAATACTTGGTAAGACTCACCGGAGCTGAACGCGATACGATCGTCGACAGGCTCCCGATGATGGGATCTGATGTCGAAAGGATCGAGGAGGAACAGATCGATGTCGAGTTCTTCCCCAACAGGCCCGACCTCTTCTCGGTGGAGGGTGTCGCAAGGTCGATGAGGGGATTTCTCGGGATCGAGACAGGACTCCCCGAGTACAAAGTGGAGCCGGGCAATACAGAGTTCTCTGTCGACCCGAAGCTTGCCGATATCAGGCCATACCTCGGATCGGCGATAATCAGGGACATATCCTTCGACGACGAATCGATCGAATGCCTGATGGGGCTCCAGGAATCCCTCCACTGGGCGGTAGGAAGGGGAAGAGCGAAGGTGGCGATAGGCGTCCACGACCTCGACAAGGTAAAGGCACCGTTCAGCTACATCGCTTCGCCCCGGGACAGGAAGTTCGTCCCGCTCGACTTCGACCGAGAGATGACGATGGAGCAGATGCTGAAGGAGCACCCCAAGGGCGTCGACTACGCTCGCCTCGTAGAGGACAAGCCCCTCTTCCCGCTGATCGTAGATGCGGACGACAATGTCCTTTCCTTCCCGCCGATCATAAACGGAGAGCTTACAAGGGTTACAAAGGACACGAAGAACATCCTGCTCGACTGCACAGGGACCGACGAGAGAGCGGTCATGACAGCAGTTAAGATCATCTGCACCGCAATGGCCGAGGCGGGCGGAAGGATCGAGACGGTGAATGTCAACGGAACTCCAATGCCCGATCTTTCGCCTTCGGAGAGGAGAGTGGATGTCCATGAATGCAACAAACTCCTCGGCCTCACCCTTGCCTCTGCTGAGATGGGGAAACTCCTCGAAAAGATGAGGTTCGGAGCAGTTCCAGACGGGAAATCGCACGTGAAGGTCACCGTCCCGTGCTACAGGTCGGATATCCTGCACGACTGGGACATCTACGAGGACGTGGCGATCGCATACGGTTACGAGAACGTCCCGGCAGAACTTCCTCCGACATTCACGATAGGAAAGGAGAATCCCGTCCAGAGAACACTCGGGACGATCAGGGAGATCATGGCAGGACTCGGCTATATGGAGATCATGCCGTTCACGCTCTCGAACGAGAAGGTGCTCTACGACAACATGCAGAGGGACAGAAAAACGGAGGCCCTTTCGTTGATGCATCCCATATCGGAGGACCATACCCTTGTGAGAACCGACATCCTCCCGCTCCTTATGGAGACCCTGAAGCTGAACCAGCACAGGGAGCTTCCGCAGAGACTCTTTGCGGCCGGCGATGTAGTGGAGAATGTTGAAACGTTCCAGAAGGCCGCCGCTGTAATAATGCATACCGAAGCGGACTTCACGGAGATCTACTCGGCAGCCGATGTCCTCCTCAGGGAACTGGACCTCGAGTACACGATTGAAGATTCATCCGATCCTGCATATATCGAAGGAAGATGCGGCGACATCTATGTCGAAGGAAAGAAGATCGGCTCGTTCGGAGAGATCCACCCCCAGGTCATATTGAACTTCGATATGGATCAGCCCATAGCCGGTCTCGAGATCGACCTGAGAGTTCTCCGGTAAAAAAAGAATTTTAATTAAACTCTTTCAGGTTTAATTTCCTTTTTTAAACCATATACCAGATAGTAGCATCAGTTACGCTTGCGGTATTCTGGCTTGGGTTATACAGAACAATGTTCAGGTACTCGTCAGAAGACTCTTCCAGAACGCTCGATACGACGTCGTTATAGGTGCTTATAGGAGTATAACTTCCCTGGTTTGTCCACATTTTGTTCTCGAAGTTTCTTAGCTCCGTATCATTGAAGAACATGACGACAATCGGGTCACTCGAGATTACCTGGATCTTCAGATTCATAAACTGCTCCGAATCGACACTGGGTGTAAATGCCTGAAAATCGCCAAGCGGACCAAGTGTCTGCCCTGCACCTTCACGCCATAGTATCCATTCCCCCATAATCACTGGTTCGGTAGCCGTAGCGGTCACCAAAGGAGTTGACACTTCAGTAGGTGTAGGGGTGACTTCGGTCTGGGTACTAGTGCATCCGCATACGAAAGCGGCTGCCACAACCATCAGCACGATAATTCCAAAAAGTTTGCGATTGTTTTTCATCCACAATCCTCCGAAGAGTAGATCAATCCAACCAGTATTTAGTATTTTTCAAATTTACATGCATGACATGCGGAAAGGTTCATATTCATTCCCGTAAATCTTCAGTTTATGAGATACTACCCCAATCCTGCCGGAAATCTCGACCTGAAGGCTGTAAACAATGCAATCAGGGAGGCATTCGCAGAACACGGAAGAGGAAACGTCCAGATGCCTCCTAAGGACTATGTATTCTTTGAAAAGGGGGATTTCCGGACTATGCCGGGATACATCCCCTCTCTCGGCATCGCAGGAGTAAAGGTTGTAAATGTCCACCCGGACAACAGAAAGGAGGGGCTCCCGACTGTTATGGCAGTCATCGTGATAATCGATCCCGAAACAGGATACCCGGAGGCGATCCTAAACGGAACAAAACTCACCGATCTCAGGACGGCTGCGGCCGGTGCAGTCGCGGCAAAATATCTCTCCCCTTCCGGTAAAGTATCGCTTGGCGTCTTCGGTAGCGGAAGGCAGGCGCAGACGCAGGTAGCAGCAACCGCCCTGGAGCTCGAGGTGGACGAGATCCGGGTGTGGAGCAGGAATGAATCTCATGCCGAGTCCTTCTGCAGTCTCTTTCCCGATCATGAGTGCCATCCCGCTGACCCGGAAGACGTATGCGTGTGTGACGTCATCGTCACCGCCACCCCGTCACGCGAGCCGATCGTAAAGGATGAGTGGATCTCCGAAGGAACGCATATCAACGCAATCGGTGCCGATGCTCCGGGAAAAGAGGAGCTCGACCCGGCCATACTGAACAGAGCCACCGTTATCGTCGACGACCCGAGGCAGGCCGTACATTCGGGTGAGATAAATGTCCCGATAAAAAAAGGGCTGTTCAGCGAGGACAGAATTGCAGGAACCCTGGGGGAGTATGTTCTCGGAAAAAAGAAGAGAATCTCAAATAAAGAGATTACAGTATTCGACTCCACCGGCCTTGCGATCCAGGATCTTGCTATATCAAGAATCGCGATGGAAAAAGCAGAATGGATTGAACTTGAATTCAGTTGAAAATCACTTTGGATAACGAAATAAATTGGGAATAAAACTGCGAGATTCATAACAGATCAGGAATAAAATTTTTAGAATGGACTTTATTGACTGGTGGTGCAGGCAGTCGGCTTATACAAAGATGCTGGCGGCTGTAACGGTCATTTCCTGTATTGCATATTCAATCATGTCTGCTATGAAAATTCTTCCGGATTTTCTTCTGATTCCAAATTATTTTCCGGTTCGGGACTTCTTCCCCATGATACTGTTTAAATACGACGTGACGGTAATTGCCAGTGCGATAACGGCCGGGATTATAATAAGTCTGTATTTGAGATCCGTTATAAGGATCTGGAATAGAAAGAGCTATTTCAGAGTGCTTGCATTTCTCTACGCGGGATTGCTCTTTTATTTATATTATTTACATTTTGTCGGTCACGCGCCTCCTCCCGGGATAGTGGAAGAGATCTTCTGGGTAATCATATGCGGTTTATCCGTCACCATTTGCGGACTTGTGATAGAATATATCTGCATGTTGCCGTGCAGGTGGTTCTGTCCGGAAAAAAGGTACATAACTCTGGCGGGAATCCGGTATCGCATCTCAGGGGAATCGGAAACATGCCATGCGAAGGCAGGCAGAAATAAGAAAAAAGCCAGTGATACGTTAGAAAACGGATCTAAATTCATCCAGTCCAACGAGAACTCAGTAAACCAGTACGATGAAAGTCAGGAACCGGAAGAAAAGGCTTTGGTGCAAGGTTTATAGCTGCACTCCGGAGCTATAATCTTACGGCAACCCCTTTCTTCGCAAGGTATTCCTTTACATCGGCAACGGTCATCTCCCCGAAGTGGAAGACAGATGCCGCAAGGCATGCATCCGCTCTCCCGTAGACAAAGCCGTCGTAAAAATGCTCAAGCTTTCCTACGCCGCCCGATGCGATTACAGGGATCTTCACCTCTGATGAGATCATGGATGTTACCGGAATATCGAATCCCTGCTTCACGCCGTCGGTTTCCATGCTGGTTAAGAGAATCTCGCCTGCACCGCGGCTTTCGGCCTCTTTCGCCCACTGCACAGCGTCTATTCCGGTCGGTTTGCTTCCCCCATAGATGACAACCTCGTACCAGCAACAGCTTCCGTCCGGCATCTCGATGACGGTCGCACCCTCCTTCATCTCGTTATTCCGGCGGACATCTATTGCAGCTACAATACACTGGTTGCCGAATTTTTCCGCACCTTTCGTGATAATATCCGGGTTCTTCACCCCCCCGGTGTTGATCGAGACCTTATCCGCCCCGGCACGGAGAAGATTCTGCATATCGTCTATGGTATTGATCCCGCCGCCGACTGTAAGGGGCAGGAAAAGCTCATCGGCGGCACGACGGATAACGTCGATAAGAGCTCCTCTCCCCTCTTTTGAGGCTGTGATATCGAGGAAGACTACCTCGTCGGCCCCCTGCGCGTTATACCGTGAGGCAAGTTCCACAGGATCGCCGGCGTCCTTTAGTCCGAGGAAATTCGTTCCCTTTACAACACGCCCGTCTTTGATATCGAGGCAGGGAATGATTCTCTTTGTAAGCACCATCTCTGTTATTATGAATGCAACTGAAGCCGTAAAGTTATTTCGAACCCGGGCCCCTCTGCCGGGTGCACCGCCATATGTATAACATGTAAGTGCATATCGCTCTACCAACAGGAAACCGGAGTTCCGGGAGACATTTCAAATGGTATATAACGGAAGAACAGACAGGAGTGTCAGGCAAATCCTCAAAGATATCCGGGGCGGCTCGATCCCGGATGAAACCGATGTGCTGGCATTACTCAATGCGACAGGACGGGATACCTGGGATGTTGCCTCCGCCGCCGACATTATCCGCGAGGAAAAAGCCGGCAATGACGTAACATGGGTGAGAAACCAGAATATAAACGTTACAAACATCTGTATAAACTCGTGCGGTTTCTGCGGCTTTTGCAGGAAACCCGGAGATCCCGATACATACTTCTTCGATAATGAAACCCTGAGAAAGAAAGTCCGTGAGGCTGAAGCGAGAGGGGTTACCGAGATCTGCACGGTAAGCGGACTTCACCCCGACTTCAACGCCGATTCGTATCTCTCGCTTATAAGACTCATCAGGGAGGAGGCGCCGGAGATCCATATCCATGCATCGAACCCGATGGAGGTATATTATGCTGCAAAGCAGAGCGGCATATCTACAGAGGAGATGCTTACCCGGATGAAGGAAGCCGGATTAGGATCGATGTGCGGAACTGCTGCCGAGATCCTCGTCGACGATGTCAGGAAGAAGATCTGCCCGGGAAAGATCAGCACTGGGGAATGGATTCGAATTATCAAAGAGGCACACAACCTCGGCATCCGGACGACGGCAACGATAATGTACGGGTCTATCGAAAGGCCTGAAGACATCGTCACCCACCTGAAAATTATCAGGGATATCCAGGATGAAACCGGAGGCTTCACGGAGTTCGTTCCGCTGAGCTATATCCACGGCCAGACGCCTCTCTTCAGGCAGGGGCTTTCGAGGGCGGGGGCGACCGGAAGAAACGACATCCTTATCACGGCCGTAGCAAGGCTCTATCTCGATAATTTCACGAACATACAGACATCATGGGTGAAATACGGGACTAAAGTCGCCCAGTTATGCCTTATCTCCGGTGCAAACGACATCGGCGGGACGGTGTACGAGGAGAGCATCTCAAAATCAGCGGGAGGAAAGGACACCGAGTTCCTCGATCCCGTGGAGATGGAAAGGATGTCGGAGGACCTCGGGAGAAGACTTGTCAGGAGAAATACATTGTATCAAAAATTAGACTGAATATTAAGAATAAATATCAGATTCTCTCTTTTCTGGATTCACTACATTTTTTACGGGTTGATTCAACAAGATTCCTGTAATTCTCCACTGCAAGCAGAACCTTTTTGCTGTCGACGGTTATCTCACGCAGATTCCCGGACGGGAACTTCTTCCAGATCCGCCCTTCAACGGGATCGATTCGGGTGGAAGGTGTCACATGCTCCCCGCACTTGTTCAGTTCATCCCTCAGCCGTCTTCCCACAGACACAAGATTCTCCGGGTATTCATCATCCATATTAAACGTGGGAGTACGGTTTGAAGCGTTTTGTAAATAACTATTACCTTTCAGGAACAAAAATAAAACCAGTTTCAATAAACGGTGATATTTTGAAATCCGGTGAACTTAAAATGAGCTGGGCGAGGCAGTACATGCCCGTCCTCGAAGAGATCAGGAAAAGATTCGAGGCAGAGAAGCCCTTTAAGGGAAACAGGATCGGAATGGCCCTCCATGTAGAGGCAAAGACAGCCGTTCTTGTAGAGACTCTTGCCGCAGGAGGCGCAGAGGTCTATATTACGGGCTGCAACCCCCTCTCTACGCAGGACGATGTCGCAGAGGCACTGAACGATGTTCCGGGCGTAAAATGCTACGCAAAGAGAGCATGCTCGGTAGAAGAGTATTACGATGCGATCGATAAAGTCCTTGACGTCAGACCTACGGTAACGATCGACGACGGCATGGACCTCATCCACCGCCTCCATACGGAGAGGCGTGAACTTCTCGACGGGATCATAGGGGGCTGCGAGGAGACGACGACCGGAATTCACAGGCTCCGTGCAATGGCAGCTGAAGGAAAGCTTGAATTTCCTGTAATAGCGGTCAACGACACGCCGATGAAGAGATTCTTCGATAATGTCCACGGTACAGGCGAGAGTGCACTCTCATCAGTGATGATAACCACGAACACGCTCATCGGCGGAAAATGGTTTGTAGTTGCAGGCTACGGCTACTGCGGCCGCGGGCTTGCAAAGATGGCGCACGGCCTCGGTGCAAAGGTCATCGTCACAGAGATCGACCCGAGAAGAGCTCTTGAAGCCCACATGGACGGATACTTCGTGATGACTATGGAAGAGGCTGCAAAGATCGGCGACATCTTCGTCACTACAACTGGCAACACATCGATCATTACCGAGAAGCATTTCAGGGTTATGAAGGACGGGGCGATCCTCTCCAATGCGGGTCACTTCAATGTCGAGATAGATCTCGAATGGCTGCATGCAAACAAGGAAGGCTACGAAGCCCGCGACAGTATAGAGACATTTATAGTAAACGGGAAGAAGATCAATGTCCTCGCCGAGGGACGCCTTGTCAACCTTGCGACAACCAAAGGAATGGGGCACCCGATCGAAGTCATGGACCTCTCGTTCGCGCTCCAGGCGCTCTGCTCCGAGTATATCCTGAAAGAGGGCGCCGGGCTGAAAGGCGATGTCTACGACGTTCCGAACGGGATCGATGTCGAGGTTGCATCGCTCAAACTCGGGTCTCTCGGTATCAACATAGATGCCCTTACCGAAGAGCAGAATCTCTATATGAACTCCTGGGACATCGGGACATAGATTCCTACAAAATTGATAAAAACAGACATTTTTTTCTTATTTCAATTAACAGTCCGCTCTGGTCCGGATAAATTTATGCAGGAATAAAGGAATGAGAAGGCATCCCTGTTTTCTCCTGAAGTAAATACTGCATTAAAACGGCAACTAGGTCAGAATAAAAATCTGTTGAAAAAATATTGAAGATTTGAATTGTTATGTTTATCAGCTCATCCCGAAGAATCCGGCGATGATGGATCTGTATTCCTCATAAAAGTTATAGAACCGCCCCATCTCGCTCCTGAAATACTCGGTGCCCGGAATTCCGAATATCGTTGTGCCGGGAGAAGCACTGCTCAGGTCTACTTCAGTGGCTGTTGTGGTTACAGACGCAGTCGTCTCTACTGCGTATGTTACCGAAGGAGTCGTGGACTTCGCATTGACGGCAATTGTCTTGCTGGAAGTAGTATAGGAGTTCGAACCTTCATAGACGGTCAGTGTAACAGAGTATGAGCCGGCCGAATTATAGGTATGAGAAGTAGTTTTACTGGTTACAGAAGATGTTTTCCCGTCGCCAAAATTCCAGTAATATTGATCAATATCGTAATCTCCCGGATTTGCTGTGAAGGTTACTGCCAGCGGAGCTATACCAGTCGTAGGTGAAGCGGAGAACGATGCCGAGATATCGGAAGTAACCGTAATCCAGTCTTTTTCAACTATTGTACCGGCAACACCTTCCTCATCGACAACAGTGTGCCTGACCGTGTATTTTCCCTCTTCTTTGAACTTAATAGAGGGATTTTTGCTGGTGGAAGTAATCACGTCGATATCGTCATTGTCTTCATCATAGAATTCCCAGTAATAATCCTCGATATCACGATTATCATAATAATCAGACTCATTAGATGCATCTTCAAAACTTACGGTGAACGGAGCACTGCCATACCTGTCATCTACGGAAAACCCGGCAACAGGAGCATACTTTGAGGCTACTACTTCGATCTCCTTATAAGATATGGAATAATTTCCGTTTTCATCGATGACTTTCAGGGATACATTATATGTACCCGTGGAGGTGTAGGTATGTTCGGTATCGGCATCATCAGCGTCGTCTACTTCATGATCATCACTGTAACTGCCGTCACCGTCAAGATCCCACTTCCAGTATTTTATCGTATGTGATTTCTTCTCTGAAGTATCGGTGAACTTCACAATAAGAGGATTACTGCCTATATCAGAACTACCTTCGTTGTAATCTACTACAGAAAAAGATGCAGCGACATTAAGACCGTCATTGGCAACAAGTTCCCCCGCTGAAGCGGGCATACAGATTATTGATAATAAGACCAGCATAAAAAAAAACAGAATGCTGATCTGTCCTATGAATCTCATAAATGACTCCTTCTAATAATTTTATTTTTTAATAGATTATACATACCGACATTCATATCGTTTCTCCATGCCGTAACTTCACACTCACCCGAATATCGAAAAATTGTCCGCACCAAGCATTGTCATAATGATAAAGAGGACTACAAATACCGCCGCAGGGACCAAAACGGCGACAGAAGCCTGATCGGATTCCATGTAATAGGTCTCGCGCATCCCTGTATACTGAAGATAAATGCTCCAGAACGGTGCAATAATGATCCCCAAAAAAGGGATTAATCCTCCGACCGCATAAGGAGCCGCAGAATACGCCGCAACCTTGAGAGCCTGGCCGATATCCTCATCGAATCCCTCGTAATATGAAACGAAGTGCAACAGGACTCCTGTCAGGGCTGCACAGACTGTGCCGAAGATAATCATCTCCACGGATACGAATATGAGTGTCCCCATATTCGCAAGCCCGGAAAGATATGGATATGCAGAAGCATCGGATGCCATCATGCCAAGGAAGAATAGACTGCCGAATGCAAATACAGCAAGCGATACAAGAAGAACGGGAACTGCATCCATTACTTCCCTGCTCCTTACCTGCCGGAAAATTTCCTCAGGAGACCGGATGAGACCAATGATTGTTCCGGGAACGGAATCCGAATCCGAATATCCCCCTCCGGATCTCCTGGAACCATAACCATTCCTCTTCGGAGCGGTCCTCTGCCTTCTCCCTGACGGGGGGGCATATACGAATTCACTATCCGGCTGCCTATCCGGTCTCCAGGAGTCATTTCTTTCAAAACGACGAGTATATTGTGGAGCTACACGTTCGTCAGGGAAAGGATCATATGAATAGGGATTAGTGTTCCTTTCAGATCCGAATCCAAAGGAAGAATCCGCATTCTCATAAGAATCACGCGAATTCCCCGGACCTCGCGGCGGAGGGGGAGGGGGTGGAGGTTGACGGAATGCATCCTTCTGGCGAATACTTCGTGCCGGATCTTCAGAAACCCTCTGAAAAGTATTGCGTTCCGTTTCAAATCCGGGCGGAGAATTATTACTACCATTACGACTCCGGGGGAAATCCCTGGCAGGAGGTCTTGGTGGGGGAGGAGGCTGATGAAATACCCCCCCCGACCGGGACCGTCCCACCGGATCGGCGCCTCCTCCATAGAAAGGGCCTCTTTCGGTTCCGAATCCGGATGAAGGATACTTATTACCGTCATGACCACGGGACAGGCCCCCGGAAGATTGCTCTCCGGGATTAGACGGAGACCCGCGGAATGCACTCCCATACTCAGGACTTTGAATAAACTCTGAATCTTCCGCAGTACCGGGATTCATCTCCTGTCTGGAAGAATTTATGGCATAAGAACTTCTTTTTGCAGAAACCTTTTTGGAATCGGCACCCGATGGTAATTCACCTCGTTCTATAGCATGTAACAGGGCGTCCCTCTCTGACGACCGGTCCCCTGTTCCGGGATTATTTTGGAAAACGAACATCATTCTTCTGTCCGATCCATCAGGAGCTTTTATCGAGACATCAAGAACCGGTTCGCCCGAGTCATTATTACCCGAATTTGCCGATAGAATTACCGGCAGGGGGATCTGGGAAGATATCTCTCCTTTAGAACCTTTTTCAGAGAGAATTAGTCTTTTATTCGTTGAAAACAGGGTGAAAAAAATATCCTTAACTTTAATATCCGGAATTTCAAGTAGCAATGATTCATTATTTCCAAGTTCAGGTCCTGTCGTTATAACCGCCTCACCGTTATCATTCTCCTGGAAAGTCTCAACCGAATGGCCTCAATTATTTTCCATTTTGTTATATTTACTCAACATTGAGATGCTGTTTTATTTAACTTTACCCGGGTATGACATCAAACTGAAGTCCAGAGCCGCAGGTTGTCATTAGCCAAGGTTAATTTAAGATCTATATAAAATTTGTATGAGTTTCGTCGAATAAAAGATCATATCCTGAAAGAATAATAAAAATAGACAGTGAGTGCCACCGTCATATTCCCTTAATCCTTCCAGTTCCACCATTTGAGCAGTTCGGGGTCGCGGATCTCATTCTCTGCAAAATATACAGCGCACCTGAAGACGTAAAGAACACACCTGTCAACATGCCCGCCCTGAAATACACATAGTTTCGAATACATCTCTTCAGGATCTTCACCTTTAAGATCGTCTACGGAGCGATAACCAATATTCATCAGGTCATGTGCAATCGACTTCCCGACGCCGGGTATTCTCATCAAATCCGTCAGTGCGGATCTTTCACCAGGCTTTTCTTTCATTTCCTTCATTCACCATCGCAACCCCCATCGGGCACAGGTCATTCATCTTACATACGGAACAACTCTTCTTCCGGCTCTTTTTATTCCCAAAGATATATGCAATCAGTATAAGCAATACAAGGATCACAACCTTCAAAATCGAAAACTCAAAAACCATCGAGACCGCAAGGACGATTATAGGGAGAAGTGAAACCCCCATCCACAGGAATGGAGCAAAGCGAGCACCAAAACAGCCGGGAAAATCCTCAACATTGCCTTTCTTAAAAATCTTAGACGTGTACCAGCCCCAGCCCATAGAGCAGCGGCCGCCATAATACCGGCATTTTGTACAGATCGACTTCCTCATCACAAAGAGGAACATTAGTACAAGAAATATCCCCCATGCCACAGCCAGAAAAGGTACAACAAGCCAGATTGCATAAATTCCAAGCACAAGCCATATGAATACGACAATATTGGCAATGATAACGCTCTTCAACGTATAATCTTCAGAATCCCCTGTTTCCATTATGGAATACAGGCATTTATTCTGGTAATAAAACTATGGATGCGGGGTGAAAGTTCCGGTTACTGCCGGCCTGCAAAGAGATACTCCTGTGCATAGCCTGCATAATTTCCGAAATGCTCCCTGCCGAAATCCGCTATGCGATCATAATCCCTCTCCGAAAGAGGGCCTGCGGGATTACCGGTTCCGTAGAGATCATTCATGATCCTCCTGATCCAGACATCGACAGGGAATGACTCGTAAAACTGGAAACCGAAAAGTAGGATGCAGTCGGCAACCTTTCGCCCTACTCCCGGATACTTCATGATCTCCTTTCTTGCACCGGTATAATCGAGCGAGCGAATGCGATCAGCCCAATCCGGATCATCCGCGATCATTACAGATGTCCTGCATATATAGCCGGACCGATATCCTGTAGAGCATCCTTTGAGATCTGCGTCACAGCGGCGGGAGAGGTCATCCGCCCCCGGGAAGGCATATGCCTCCTGAACGCCCGGCACTATCTTTTTACCGTTCATCGCGGCCATATTACCAAGCATCCTCTTTATATTTGGAATTCCGGTGTTCTGTGCACAAAGATAAGACAAAAGGCATTCCCAGGGATCCTGCCTCATCACGCGAAGTCCGCGATACCATTCCACGGCCTCACCGATATACTCGTCAGTAGAGAACGATCCGATTGCACTTTCAAGATCAAAATCAAGATGAAACAGATATTCGAGATACTCTTCATCGCACCCGGAATATTCGATCTCACGCCCCGACTGCCTGATGCTTATCACACGTCCGGCCGACACACCGGTCCAGAGGTCCCCGTTCTTCTCCCACCTGAATACCTGGCCGCAGGAAAGTGTCACATCGAGATTGAAAGGCTGATCGGGTTCAAGATGATAAACGGATTTCAAACTTCATCCTCCGCATGTTCCCACCTGTGAAGATAACCGCGTCTTTCTACAACTTCACTATCGAAAAATACCCCGGGAGAGTCTATAACACGGCCTATACACACCCCCTCCACTTCAGGGATAGGCATCATACCGGGATCGCAGGTAAAAAGAAGGCCGAAGTCTCCGCCTCCATACAGGGCCTGCTCTAAGGTTACGCCCGGAGAGAGAGAAATACCTTCAGAGAATATCTCAAAACCCATTCCCGACGCGTCCGCAAGATCATAGAGCGATAATGCAAGGCCGTCGGAGACATCCATCATCGCCGATGCACCGGCCTTTGCAATCAGAAGTGCTTCGGATACGAAAGGATGCGGTTCGACAAGAGACAGCCAGTACCTGTTATCGCCTTCAAGCGCCGCCTGCGCTTCTCCCGGGTGCCCCAGGATGTATACTAAGTCCCCGGGCGAACACCCGCTGCGGATGATATAGCATTCCTTATCAGCAATGCCAAAACCTGTCGTGACTACGGTAAGCTCATTATGAGAATCGATATCCCCGCCGCGAATCTCCGTTCCGTAAAATTCACAGCATTCACGAGCTCCTTTCATGATCCCCTCAAGCCTTTCCTGTTTGTCAAGACCGACGGCGACAAGGATAAAAAGCGGAGCAGCACCCGATGAAGCGATATCTGATATTGTAACGGCGGCAGACATCCACCCGATCTGGCGATCGGTCATTCCCTTCGGGAAATCAGTGTTCTCGTGGAGCATATCTGTGCTCGCCACAATCATCCTCGACCCCAGCGGATACGACGCACAGTCATCGAGTACCTTGTCCCTGCCGACGATGCCTGCGATGGATCTTAAAAGCTCACGATCGTCCATGCCTTCTTGCCTCCAATTCTCTCTCTGACCTGTACTCGCTCACAATCGACTCGATCATCTCTGCGGACTTCTCCTTTTCAAATATCTCCTGGCCCTCCTTCCATTTTTCAAGCGCCTGGTCGAATTCTTTCCTGAATGCAAATCCGATGCTTCCTCTCGTAGCTACCGGAACATCAACTGAGCTGAGAAGGGGGATCTTTTCATGTCTCAGGGTATTTATCAGCCGCTGATCCTGATCAGGCGTTATGACTGCACAGACTCCTGCATCCCTCAGGAACGATATTACGGCATTGCCCCACCCCCCGGTCTTTTCGATATACAGGATATCTTCGGAACCGATACCGTATTCGTCGTCGACCGATCTTACGCACTCACGGGTCAGGTTCCGGACTACCTTTACGGGGATCTGCCGCTGATCGTTCTGGAGATCCGCATAGTTCTTCATGCGCTTTATCTGCCTTATGAATTTCTTCCGCCGTTTCTCTTCCTTCCGGAGTTTCGATTTCAGCGACTTTATCGTTGCATCACGCTTTTCTATCTCCGAATCACGTTTTATTCTCTCAAAGCGCCCTGACCTCTCGTCGCTGATAATCCTCCCGAGATGATCGATCTCCCTCTCCTTTTCGGCAAGTTCGTCCTGAAGATCAGACACATATTCCCTGAGATTCCTGACCATCCCTTCAAGCTGCGAGATTCTCGGGTCTTTTTTACTCTCTGGAGCGGTCGGCTCCTCCGTCTTCCGTTCCGCCACCGGCTCTTTCCGGGGATTGGAATCGGCGACGATCTGTTCGATGGAAAGGCCGCGGATGATCCCCGCCCTTGCTGTATCCAGATCGAATCCTGCAGGGATCCTCTTTTCGATATTTTTGAACTTGTTGTTGAAAGTCCGATATGCTTCGATTGCAGCTGCAAGAGAGTCTCTCTCGTGATCGTTCGCATATGAAAAACCGGAGCATATTGCAACCTTTTCCTCCTGTGTCCGGTCCTCAGGGGGATTATAGCCTGCTGCATGAAACGACCTTCTGATCTTATCAACAGACGAGGGCATATGGGCGACATCGGATGCAATCAGGACAGGTTTTCCCAATGCGGATATCTCCTCGATCCAGTCGTTGATCGACATCTGCCTCGAACTTTTAAGCTCGACAAGATTTCCGTCAAGATCAAGCGCCGCAATACCTACCGTTGTCCCGGGATCTACCCCGACTATGATATTTCTCTTCTTCGAATGCTGCGGCCTGAAATGTATCCGGTCGAGCCTTCTTGCACTGACGTTGACCTGAACATCCGCACGCGTCTCTTCGGATACGGGAATATGCTCCCGTGGGGCATGGACATGGAACTCCACTCTCCTGAGGCCGCCGTATCCTTTATGATCGATCCTTTCGTACCTGAGGATTGCCTCCTTAAGCGCATCCTCGACTTCGACCGCCTTCTGCTGGACGGAGCCGTGAATCTTTCTTATATACCGGTTCTGGCTCCAGCCTCCCTTACCTATCGACCTGTGCCGCGACACTATGATATCGGTGGTTCCCCCGAATGCTATTAACTCATAGCCGCCGCCGAGTTCCGCCACATGGGCGATGGTCCTCGCCTCGACAAAGGGATCGAATTTGTTGTTGAACTTCAGGTTGTATCGTGCGGCAACAACTGCAAGAGGTACCTGTTTTTCGCCACCGGTAACCTGCACAAGCCTTGTCTCGGGCGGAAGAATTCCGAGGACGGAATAGAGGTCATGATGATCCCTTGAGATCTCCTGGAGACTGTCGACAGCAAGGATGTCAGGTTTTTCGGATGCAATCCTGCGTAGAACCCTGAAGAGCGACATCTCCCCTTCTTCGGTGATCCCGTCGTTTTCCCTGACTACAACAGCAAAGACCGGCCTCTTCGTCCTTGAGCGGACAGAACCTTTGATCACGTCTATTCCGAAAACCTTCAACCGATCACCAGATTAATTACCTCGTCAGTCGTCTTCGTAAGCCCGTACTTCTTTGAAAAATAGTTGACAAGGTTGTTGATATCGCGCCTGAGTATCGTATCCGCATTGGGATGTGAAGGCTCTATCCACTGCGGCCAGTCGATGAGCCAGACCTTCTCGCCGTCGACCATGATATTGAATTCAGAGAGATCGCTGTGAATAAAACCGAGCTTGTAGGCCTTTGCAAGGTTCTCCACGACCTCGTCGAAGATCTCCTGCGGCTCTTCGAGGGTCACCTGGTTGAGGTTTAAGCCGGGAATGAACGACATGGCTATGACATTCCTGTTGATCGCGATCGGGACAGGGACAGAAACGCCCCCTTTCTGGAGTGTAGAGAGAGCCGTAAATTCCATCTTCGCAGACTCCATCGATGCAAAGAGCCAGGGGAAATGCTTCCACTCGGGAATATAGCTCCTGTTGAGCCTTACAGACTGGAAGGAGCGCTGTCCAACGCGGTGAATTTTTATTACGAGGACACCTAGACCGAGCGCTTCATATACCTCCGACTCTTTTCCGACGCCTATAAGCGAACCTAAGGCGTTCAGGGTGCCCTTCGTTACGAGAGACGATATTGCAAGAGCGTCATATCCCTTGAATACGAGCTGATAGCCGGTATAGGGTTTGGTGCTGCTCTTAACCATATCCATCTCCATCAGCCGGCCCAACCTGTATTTCATCTCGGATTCAGAGAGTTTCGTTGATTTCCTGAGCACATCCTCGGGGACCCACAGGTATTTCTTCATGAGCCACTCGAGGCTCTTTAAAATCCTGTATTCGTACCTGTGCAGTTCCTTTATTTCGTCGGCTGAGAGCGGCATATCTCTACACATTTTATTTGTAGAAGATGATAAAAACTGATTGCATTAATACAGGACAGGGATATGAAGTGTTCAAAGTGCGGCAGAGACGCCGTACTGTTCCAGGACTACTCGGGAATGCACCTCTGCGAGAGTCATTTTACAGCGGATTTTGAAGGCCGGGCAAAGAAGGCGATACGAAAATATCGCTGGATCTCCCAGGGAGACAGGATAGCCGTGGCGATGAGCGGAGGAAAGGACTCAAGCGCCCTCCTGCACTTCCTCACCAAAACATTCGGTGAAAGAAGAGACATCACCATATTCGCCATCTCGATCGATGAAGGGATACGCTGTTACAGGGATATGAAACCCGTCGAAAAGATCGCCGAAAGATACGGGGTTTCCTTCCATGCGGTCTCCTTCAAAGAGACATACGGGTTCACAATCGATGATATCGTAGAGAAGCAGGGCGACAGGATATCCTGCTCCCGGTGCGGGGTTTTAAGGAGGCATCTTCTCAACAAAACCGCAAGAGAGCTTGGAGCAACGAAGATCGCGCTCGGTTTCAACCTGGACGATGAGGCGCAGTCGGTCCTGATGAATGCACTCAGGGGCGATACCGAAACCCTCGTCCGCAGACAGGTGCCGAGAGAAGGATTCGTTCCGAGAATCAGGCCTTTCATCCATCTCCCGGAGAGAGAGGTCGCACTATATGCATTGCTCAACGTCGAAGGCTTTATCGAGGCGGGGTGCCCCTATTCCAAAAACGCCCTCCGTGCCGATGTCAGGGAGATCCTTAATATATACAACTACAGGCACCCGGCTGCAAAATATGCCCTCGTAAATCTCGGAGAAGAATTAAAAGGAAATGAGGGAGATAATAAGACAGAGCCATCGATCTGCCCGGAATGCGGGGAACCCGTGTTCGGGGAGTGCCAGGCATGCAGGATTGTCAGGGAGATGAAGAGATGAAAAGAAACCGGATTATCAGGCGTCTTAATCATTTCTTATTCCGTGACAGGCTCAATTTTTACATCGAACTGCTGATATTCCAGATTATCTTCTATTCGATTCTGCTTTATTATGCCATACCATATCTCGAGGGAACAAGACTGACCCTTCCGGAATCCGTTCTCTTCGTAATGCAGACGATGACGACGGTCGGCTATGACCTGCTCACGTTCTTCCCTACGGAAAATCCGCTGACAATTATAATTATTATAATAATTATGTCAACAGGCGTATTCACCGTTTTAATGATAATCCCTGCAGCAATGGCACCGTTCATCCAGGAGGTTTTCAGGCCGCAGCCTCCCGTAGCGGTTTCTGAAAAGATCAGCGGCCATGTCATAATCACCGGTTATGACGAACTCGTAAAATCATTGATCGAAAGCCTTCTTGTATCAAGCCTCAGGGTTGTTCTGGTCGAAGAGGATGAAAATAAGGCATTTGCCGCGATGAACGATTTTTCAAAATTTAAAAAGGAAATATATGTCATCAGCGGATCGTATGATGAAAACGAGACCTGGACCGGGGCGGATATCGCAACTGCAGCCAAAATAATCATCTGCGAACAGGAGTATATATCATCAAAGATTATCCTCGGGATCCGGGACAGGACCACCGCAGAGATCACTGCCGTCGTCGACAGGCTGTTATACGGAAGGTATCTCCTCTACGCGGGTGCAGATCACATAATATCACCGAAGGATGTAACCGGAAGAATTCTTGCAAGGCACGCATCGCTGACGCCGGAAGTAGACATCATATACGAAGCCACAAAGGGAAACAGGATACGACGAGCAGAAGTCAGTGAAAATTCCCTTAAATTCGTATATATCACCGTATCGGAAGGATGCGGGATCATCGGCAGGACCCTTGACGAACTGAACCTCTACGAGAATTACGGAGTCGAACCGATCTTCATAATGAAAAAAGGGCATTTCTACTTTGAAAAAGGCGAAAATGTCTCGATCGACCGTTCGACGACGATCTTTCTCTTAGGGCGAACGGATTCGATAACGAAGCTATTTGAAAATGAACTCAAATGTTCAATCAGAGAGGAAAAACTCGCTGTTATATCGGGTTACGGCGATCTCGGACGGGTCGTTGAGAGCGAACTTGAAAAGGCCGGTGTCCAGCCGCTTGTAATTGATCCCAATATTGACGAAATTACAGGAATTAAGGGAGATGCACAGGAGGAGTCGGTTCTAAAGGCCGCACATATAGACAAGGCGGAAGCATGCATAACGGCGGCGGACGACGACGATGTCAACATCTTCACGACGCTGATTGCAAGAAACCTGAACCCGGGGCTTCACATACTCTCAAGAGCGAACAAATCCTCATCCGTCGAAAAACTCTATCGTGCCGGGGCCGATTATGTCGCCCTTCTGCCAACATTGGGAGGGCAGATAATCGCTGCAACAGTTCTCCAGGACATCGTATCGATTCTCCTCGACCTTCCGAAGAACATGAAGGTCGTAATGAAGCATATAACCGAAGATATTTCGATGTCTGTTGGAGAATGCGAACGGATGACCGGTGCGAAGATTATCGGGATCGAAGGGCCGAACCATACTCTTATCAGACCACCTCCTGAGACAAATCTTGAAAACGGGGACTCTGTTATCGCATTCGGCGATTATAATGCACTGAAAAAACTCATAAAATTACTTTCGGGTGAAAAATATGGAAATATTATGCGAAGGCTGTGAATGCGAAAAGATAGAACAGATGATCAGGCATACCTTCTGGTCATCAGGAAGAAAGAGGATTTTCATCGGCCTTTCGGGAGGAATCGATTCTGCCCTTGCCGGGGTTCTTTCATCAAAGGCGATAGGAGGTGAGAACGTGTACGGGTATTTCCTTCCCTCTGATGTTACTCCTGAGAAAGATAAAGAAGATGTGGAGGATTTGTGCAATAAATTTGGAATAAACCTGGCAATAGTTCCTATCTCCTCCATACTCCACTCATTTGAAACAATCCCCGGGTATACCGAAACGAAATACCTGAAGGGAAATCTTATGGCTAGAATCAGGATGACGCTCCTTTATTATTATGCAAACCTGAACGACGGCCTGGTATGCGGAACTTCAAACAAGACCGAATATCTCCTCGGCTACTGCACGAAACACGGGGATGAAGCAGCCGATATCCAGCCTCTTCTTCACCTGTATAAAACGGATGTCCACAGACTGGCTAAAGAGGCCGGAATTCCTGAAACAATACTAAATAAGGAGCCGTCCGCAGGATTTTACACAGGACAGACAGACGAGGATGAGATCGGATTTTCATATGAAGAGATCGATGCAGCACTGAGATCTCTTGAGCAGAACGGCTGGAAGGCTTCGGGAAATACAGAGGAAGACATACTTGAAAAAGTTAAGAACACGGCACATAAGAGAAACAGGCCGCCGAATCTTTTGAAGTTTTAAAAATTTAATGAGTGACGAAGAGAAAGGTCCTCCTTATTCAAGGGAGGGCGACGAATCCCCCTCCCTATAACCCTCCCCCTCATCGTGATAAGTCGCAATATGGGATGGACAAGCATCCCCGATTGCTCCAGATGGAGCATTTCCATTTTGAACCATGACATAATTCAGTCATAGACTTATCTTTTTTCTACCCTGTTCTTCTCCCGGCCGCAGACCGACTATCGCCATAGCGCAAAGCCCTGAGGCCGGGGCGTGTCTACCGAAGGGCTGTCGCCCTTTCGAAACCCAAGGCGACCTTCAGCCCCCGTTTTATTCTATCAGAACCTTGTTCGCGAAGTGAACCTGGTGCAGGGGTTGTCACAAGAAGGATCTTCGCTATTACGGGATGAAAGAAAATTTAATTTAAAAATTATTCCAATTTTTTCAGGGAACTATATCAAAATCATCAAGCAGAGACGGTTTATTGAGGAATGCAAGTTTTTCATCGTCCCCGACGAGATCGTAGATCGATGTTTTCGCCGGAATTCCAATGCAATTCAGGTCTTTGGGTTTTACGGTCCGTATTTCATCGATATCACCGTAGGACGGATTCGCCCTCCAGCCTTCCTCCTCGAATTCATAATATGCTGCTCCACGTTTTTCCTCATAATGCCCGTAGATGCTTGAAAATGCATCGGATACGATATTCGACATCAACAGCTCTTCGGAGGACGGATTTATCGTAACATGACCATATTCCGGGGGAATCAGGACTACGTCACCAGCACCCGCCTCTACCACTACGATATCCGAGAGATCTTCCTTCTGCAAAAGATAATGAGCACTTCCGTGTATAACCTGATATAACTCCGGGTATCCTTTCCCGTCCGGTGCTTCAGGATGATAATGACCCTTTGTCTTGGCAAATTCTCCGGAAATGGTTCCCGGCGGAATCCTCGTTAAGTCAAACCTTAACAAATGCGCGGAAAGCCATTTTTTATCGCTATCGCTTTCTGATAGATCCCTGTACATAAAATAGAGATTATTGTTGGGATATGCGCCGGGAACAGCAAGAACGGGCTGCATATCATCTATTGTTCTTATGGCCGGTGCCGGAAGGTGGCCCTCCCAGAATTTATTCATTATTCTTCTTTTTTCTTGACCATACAAAATACCCTATGCCTACAATGATGAATACCACCAGTGTAAGGACAATCGGATTGGTAAGAATCTCCATACCGGATCTCTTCTCAATAACAACCTGGGCCTTCATCGAATCCGAGATCTGGCTGTTATCAAGCGCATCGCGGTACCTGATCTCCGTATCGATTGCATAGGTTTTCAGTGTAGCCTCGTCATCGACCGTGACTTCATATATTGCCGTTACAACCTCTCCGGGTGCAATATCGCCAAGATATGCCGTATCATCGTTGCTTGTAAACGGATCGACCGCACTTATACGTGCCTGTGCATTATAAACCGTGGTAGCTCCGGTATTTTCATACTGAATCGTAATCTTGCCCTTTTCCCCGGGAGAGAGAACAGAAGGCTCGGATACAACTTCAAAGTCTACCTTACCCCCTACATCGACACCAACCGTAACGGCATCGGAGGATACTGTTTCACCTTCATAGTCTGTATATTCAACAACCACCTGGACAGGATAATTCTTGGCTTCACCGTCATCAGATACGGATGCCTTAAAGACGACTGTTTTTTCTTCGCCAGGCTCGAAAACACTCTCATAAACACTTGCATCTGTCGGAATTACGGGTGAACCGTCAACAGTCTCAAGTTTTATAACTGCATTTTTACCGCTCTCCGATCCGACATTTTTCACATTCATTGTGATATAACCCTCTGTCCCTACGTTGAGAGAATCGGTTGTAACATTCGAAACCTCAAGAACAACCATCGGCTTTATAGTAATAGGAAGTTCCTGATCAAGTTCAACGGTTTTATAGTAATACCTGATACTGTCGGTCCCGAACTGCTCTGCATAATTCAGGTACTGGTAACTGATATCCGCGAGCAGATCATACTCGCCGGCCGGTGCATTTTTATCAATCTTAACAATAAAATTGACGGTTGTACTGGATCCTGCCGCAATATCTCCAATCATCTGCGGATCTGATTTTACAGTAACCGGAGCGTCGTTTTTCAGCAGATCAACAGTGACCATCTTCGCCATATCGGGATTGTCATCGCGATCTACAATATCCGAAGATGTTATCTTCATCTCTTTCAGTCCGGAATTCTGGATCACGATAGGAATCGTTACCTCATCTCCCGGTGAGAATTCGTTTGTGCCGGAGATCGCGACTGTAATTATCGGATCACCACTCAGGTATTTGGTTCCGGCAGATGCAGGAGCAGCAATAAATAATGCCGCAATAATCAAAACTAAAGCCATATATTTAATTTTCATGAGAAAACCTCCCATTAGATCTAACTGTTGTTATTTTCATGACAACATTAATTGCCTTTGAACATATATATATATTTCAATGAACCCAGGCAAAGAAAAATCAGGACAGTTGATAGAGGCCTTGAAATCACTGGGACTGACAAAATATGAGGCCCTGGTTTATATCGGCCTTCTTCAGTTCGAAGGTGCGAGTGCAACCGAGATACACGAGATCTCCGGAGTGCCAAGAGCATCGGTATATCCTGTCCTCGATAAACTCAGCCATAAAGGACTTGTAATAGTATCCAACAGCATACCAAAGAGATTTGAAGCAGTACCCCCGGAAGAGGGAATCATAAAACTGAAAGAAGATATTGAACTAAACGCCGAATACGCCAGTTCCGAACTTCAAAGGATCTATATAAGCAAGATGACTCCTGAAAAAGAGAGGCAGGAACTGATATGGACTCTGTCGGGCCACGAGAATATAATAAACAAGCTTAAATTATCAATAAGCGATGCAAAATCAAAAATACAAATAGTCGCAGACCGGGATTTTATCAAAAAACAGCTGGAAGAAACCCTGTTCGGGCTGGAACAGAAGATTCAGATCGAGATAATCACAGATCAATGGCCTGATGAGGTACCAAAAGGAACCATTGTCCGGATTATTGAGGATAAATTATGTGAATGCCTTGAGACCCAGTACGAGATGGCAGGGATATACATCATTGATTCCAGGAAAGTTATGGTTATAATGAGTTCGCCCGGAAACGATCCCTCGGCATTATTCTCTGAATCAAACGGATTTATATCATTCTTCACAAATTACTGGAAATTCGTTTCATATCACCTGGATAAAAAACGTCCTGTGAAATGTATACAGGGCTAAAAAATGAAATTCATACTGACCTGAAAACAAAGTCAATGGAAAACATAATTCGTTCTTATGAGTAATAGGATCATTGAATGATTCATAACAGGGCAGTAGAAATTGTTAGAAACATTCTTGAATCCGCATCATATGATGTGGAAGAGGGTGATGGACTGATTGATCTGAGCGCGTATTATGACGATGAATGCGTTGTTGTCCTGTGCTCGGATGATTCCGGGAAGATTGACGAATTCAATAAGAAAAATTTCACATTCAGGCTGGATGATGAAAAAGTTGCATGCCGCAAGCTCCTTTTCACGATGAACAGCCATGCCGGGGCAGATAATTGTATTGTCTGGGGGCATCAGGATCTTTCAAAATTCTCAGGACAGGCAGCAGTTGCGTACATCCTCGACCAGTCTCTTGCACTTGAGCTGAAGAAAGAAGAAAGATTCAACGGCGGACCCGAGCAGGTGACTTCCCGCCCCACGCTGGATGACTACGGTCCCGAGCTTCCCCTGATACCGTCTTCAATTACAGAAGAGCGGGCAAGGCAGATTGCAGGAATCAGCGGCGAAATCCGGAGAATATACATTCCGCATTACCTGTATAAATTTACAGGATCAGGAGAAAAACAGTTTAAGTCGCATATTATCGATTTTAAAGCAAAAGAATCCGGCCTGGTAAACGCGATAACCGGAACGGCTGCATCACTGGAAATTCCCGATCCGGGTGCTATTGAAATCAAAAACAGAAGCGTTCCGGTGGGCTCAAAGATCCTGAAACCTGAAAAAGACAAAATGGCCATGGAATATGAGATTATTCAGTCCATGAAGGAGAAACTGACAAGAAATGTCCGTGTCAGCAAGACTGAAGGCGATACAATATCTTATGAAGATATTGAAGTATCACCCGGTGAAGAAAATCTTGATATAAAGATGGAGCTTGTTTATCTTCCGGTAATCCAGATCAGGGGCAGTAAAGTGATAGAGATTGAAACATTCTCAGGAAGCATACTGAAAGAGCCCGTCGATGACGGCGTAGAACTACTCTGAACTGTTTTAAAATGATAACCGTAATAGGAGGAGGACCCGCCGGGAGGCTTGCATCGATGCACCTGGCCCTCGGGGGGAAAGAAGTAGTTCTTATCGATAAAAGGAAGGAGCTCGGGGGGCAGTGTCTCCATAAAGGATGCATGGTTATCTGTGCACTCAATGATATCGCACGATCCCTTGAAGACTGCAGGAATTTAAAGGAACTTGGCGTTTTCGATACCGTCCCCGCGACCGACTACTCCCTTGCGTTAAAAGGAATGAAGAAAACGCAGGAGAAAATTGCAAATGTCCTTGATAAAGAGACCCGCGATTGTGGTGTTGATGTAGTCACCGGCGAGGTTTCGGTTAACGGAAAGGAGTATACCCTCGACGGGGAGAAAACGAAGCCAGACAGCCTTATCATTGCGACAGGTTCAATCCCTGCAATCCCACGGGTTGAGGGAATAGGTCTTCCCGGGGTATACAATCCTCATACGATAACTGAACATGGCATTCTGCCCGAAAAGCTTGCAATTATTGGAGGAGGAGTTATCGCGGCAGAATACGGCTACATATTCTCCTCATTGGGTGTAGAGACAGAGATAATATCCAGGAGCTCGTTTTTGAGAGGAAAACCCGAACATCTTGTCAAAGCCGCAAAAAAGGAGCTTGAATCAGTAAATATCAGGGAAAACTCCGCCCTGCAACGAATTACAGGAGAGGACAACGTCACAGGGGCCGATATAATTCAGAAAGGGGCTGAACTGCATACCGAAGCGGATATGATCCTTATCGCAACAGGACTTTCACCGAACAGCGGAATGATCTCAGGCATCAAAAAAGGGAACATGGGTGAGATAACTGTCAATGAAAAAATGGAAACAGACATTCCGGGCGTGTATGCCGCAGGAGACGTGACAGGTCCACCCTTCCTGACTCCTGTTGCAAGGCTCGAAGGTATAATCGCCGCAGACAATATACTCGGCAAAAAGGTGCGGAGTATTCCCGAATGCATACCCCAGTCAATAAAACTCCGCTATGAACATTCATTCTTTGAAACGGATAACGAAGACAGAACCGAGATCAGCATTCCGGCACCTGCAGGTCCGGGTTCCTTCTGGTATGTGCACAAGGGTCATACAGGAAGAACGATGATATCAACAGAAGCAGGAAAGGATAATATCAACGGGATGTACCTCGGTTCCCCCGGGTCAGGGCCTGCCCTGGCGCAAATGGCTCACAACATCTCTAAATCCGCTGAAACCCCTGATTTTTCAGAATATCTCGAGGTCCATCCATCCACAGACGGAATACCATACCTCATAAAATATATGAATCAGATGAAGGAGAGTAGGCAATAACAAAGATCTTATTTAATATACAGAACTATTTCTTTAAGTGAGCACAATTTTTAATTGGGACACTGATAATAAGAGCACATTCAACCTGTATTTCTCACTAATTGTAGTATTAGTGCTTTTTCTTATAATGGAGATAACATACCAGATGCTCTTTGAAGAGACACTGATGGTTGTCTCCCATATATTTTATTTCCCGATTATTTTATGCTCATTCTTCCTTCAAAAACGCGGCGTAATAATATCCACGTTTATTGCAATGGTATACCTGATAATCATCAATTACCTGATTCCGGGTATGTCCGAGATCGTATCCTCAACGATGCAGTTCTATGTTTATATCAGCCTTTCAGTCACCGTATCCCTGATCTCGGAAAAAAT
This sequence comes from Methanolacinia paynteri, assembly GCF_000784355.1. Taxonomy (NCBI): domain Archaea; kingdom Methanobacteriati; phylum Methanobacteriota; class Methanomicrobia; order Methanomicrobiales; family Methanomicrobiaceae; genus Methanolacinia; species Methanolacinia paynteri. The sequence continues at coordinate 97,659 of NZ_KN360928.1, forward strand.
CAGGCAGGACAGGAGAAAATTCAGCAGTATATTCAACTATTCCGAGAGCGGCATCGGACTTTACAATGCAAAGACAGGAGAACTGGTTGACAGAAACAAAAAGTTCCTGAAACTGATGGATAACTGGACCATTCTGGACAATCTGAAAAAAATAGAGGATGCATGTACAACAAAACATGAGGACGGATTTATTGAAAAAATAGATGAGGATTCTTCCGTACATGATTTTGAGATAGCATTTAACGGAGATGACGGCAGGGAATATCACGCAATCGTCAATGCATCAAAGATACCGGGTGATTTCGCTGTTCTGACAATAAGCGAAATAACGGAGATCAGATCCTACCAGAAAGAGATCGCTGCACTGAACAGGGATCTTTCAGATGCAAACGAAAAGGCGAATATGTACCTCGATATCCTCATTCATGATATAAACAATGCAAATGCCGCCTCGCTCGGGTATGGAGAACTGATAAAGGAAGGAATTCCAGAAGACGACGAGGTCTATTACGATAAGATGATGACAAGCATCAGGCACAGCAGCAGCATAATTAACAATGTTGCAAGGATACGGGATATTCACAGTAGCAGTTTCAAAGCTGTACCGACGGATCTCAATAAAGTAATCAAATCCGCAGTGTCCGAATTTACAGATCTAAATGTAGATTCCACAGTGCCTGAACTCAGGATAATGGGGGGGCCGCTCCTTACAGATGTATTTTCCATTATTCTCGAAAATTCATCGGTTTACGGAGGAGAAAATGTTCAAATATCCATCAGGGCGGATGAAGACAAAGAATTCGCATATATTTCTGTCGAGGATAACGGTCCGGGCATACCTGATTTGAAAAAGGAGAGGCTTTTCAAAAGATTCCAGCCGGGCGGAGACGGAAGAAGAGGCAGAGGTCTCGGACTTTCCGTGTGCTGGTACATCATGAACAAATATGGCGGAGACATCGGCGTATCGGACAGAATAGAAGGTAAACCGGAGTCAGGTACGGTTATCACGATTAAACTTAAAAAAGCAGATCAGAATGAAATTTAAACAATCATCTGTGCTTCAATCCAGGCGTGCACAAGATCTTTCAGTTCTCTCTCTGGGATCCCGGGTTTTCCATAATACCTCAGGTACAATTCAAGATCGTCAAGAGTAGGGTGAATCACTTTATTTAGGATCTCATCAGCTGTTGCTCCTTTCATATCTTTTGACCTGTATTCTATCAGCTCCGAGAGATGCCTGATCTCATCTATAGATTCAAGGATCTCGTTCAGGTTCCTGTTGTTGTCTTCCATAGATCATTTTCCGGTAGTTGCTTTCAGGATGAAAGCTTTTCTTTGTATTTATGACACAGACACCACGGGCAGGTGCACTATTAAACAATTATAATTTCTTTTCACAATACTTCCCGGACGTCTCTTTACTTAATGCATATGAGATCTGGCAGGAGATCAGCTCGAGCTCATCTCTCTCAATTTCCGGAACATCGGATTTTTTGGAGAATACCGCAATAAAACCTGCTACAATCCCCTTCCTGAAAAGGGGATATGACAAAAAAGAACCCGGACCGGATAAACCGGGCGCATCCTTAGTTTCACCACAGGCTTCATTCCCGGCATATGAATGAAATACAGGATTACCGTTGAGAATCTGATTATTAAAATCATTTCTCTCCCAAATCTCCTTAAAATCGCTTCCAAACCTCTCATCATTTCCGACACAGTAATGATTTGAAAACGTTTTTGCGTCATTATTAAGGAATATAGCAGCTGCATCAGCATTCAGAGCAGTTTTTGCCGTCTCTGTACCCAGAATAAGGATCTCGTCAGATGAAAATGCAGCTGACATTTTCCGTATCATTTCGGAATTTATCCTGAAAAGTTCTTCACTCTTTTTCCGGAAGGAGACATCGGTCATCACTAAAGACACCGAACGTTCTCCGTTCTCGAAGATACACGGGTACATCTCCACTTTAAGACAAATTTTTTCATCTCCACGCTTAATGGCAATATCCTCAGCCATATGTTTACCCCTCAGAGCCATATCCAGCGATTCGAAAGGGTGGTTTCCGTTGTCATCCGAAAGAAAAACATCATGGACCGGCAGACCGTAATAATCTTCAGCCGTCTCTCCGAAGAGTTTAAGAAATGCAGTATTGAACTGACGTATCTTCATCCTGTCATCAACGACCAGGATGACATCCGAAAGACAATTAATAAGCGAAGCTACAGGCACTCTTTGCGAGAGATAAAATACCTTGGCCTGTCCGAACGGAACCATTTCAACTCTTCCGGAAGCCATTAAGACATCAAGATGTCTTGCTATGGTCACCCGGTTCATACTTATTGCTTCCGAGATCTCCCTTAAGGACATTCCCTGAGGATTATTCTTCAGGATCTCCGTAATTTTTCTGGTGTCGACAAAAATACCCCCTTTCATCTCATTTCAGTTATGGTTCTTTATTTAGAAGTCACATATGATGTTGTCCTGACACCAAATATACTGCACCCATATCTGCCCGGCAAATTGGATTAATCAATTAGAAAACAGATATATAGAATATATTTGCCATCTGAATAATTATAAATAAAATACTGCAGCATAAGTATTTGTGCATGTGGATGGACGGTAAGGAGACATGGATTATACCATTACGGTAACGGTTATTTTTAGGTAGTTTATACACCCCTATGATCAATCCCCCAAAACCCCATCTTCATAAGGAACCTAAATCTCCCCAGATTGCCGTTCCGGAATTCCAAACCGCAGCATGAATTTACGCAGACCCCGCTAACTCCGACATATCTGCGTATTATCCATCCAACATTGCACAATTAAAGGTCTTTTCTCCTATAAATTTTGGTTTTGGCAGGAATGCTTTACCCATTGTTATATTAATATTAATTGACGATTGAGATCTAATTTAAATGATAAAGAAACGATAAATAAAACAGCACCAATATTATGATAACCGGATGACACATATAATATTTAATTTATAATGCAGCAGGAGTTTTCAAAAGAGCATGGCATTCTTGGATAAATTAAAAGGACAAAGTGATAATCCGAATCCTTGGATCGACAAGGCGACAACCCATTTCGAACAGGGAAAATATCACGAGGCAGTAAAAGAATTTGAAAAGGCAATAGAGATAGATCCCGAGAACAGCGGGATCTGCTATCTTATGGGAAGGTCACTGATGTATCTTTCAAAATATCAGGATGCTGAAAGATACCTCAAACGTGCAGTGGCAGCTTCCCCGGAAAACATTCTTGCCTGGCAGGCACTCGGAAATTCTCTCTATGAATCCGGAGATTACCAGGGAGCTCTTCAATGCTTCGATGCAATACTGAAAGCAGATCCTTCAATAAAAGATATTTTAAATAAAAAAGTGGATCTGCTCGAGCTCCAGGGAGATTACGAACAGGCTGCGGAAACATGCCTTAAACTGCTGGAAATTGAGCCTGCAAATATCCGCATAAAGGAAAGATTCGGCATATTATGTATGAGAAGCTCGGACTGGGGGAGAGCACTCGACGCATTTTCAGCAGTCATAAGCACCGACCAGGCAAATACACGCTCAATGGTATATACGGGCGAGATCCTTGAGATCATCGGAAAAAATGACGAAGCCCTTGAAATATACGAAACTGCGTTGAAGCAGGACCCCTCCTGCATCCCTGCACTATATAACAGAGCGTATCTCCTGGAAAAACTTGGCAGATACTCAGAAGCAGCCGAAGCCTTCAGGGAGATAAACACAAACAATCCGAACGATCTAATCGCTGCTTTCAGGAGGGCGACAGATCTTTTCTGGACAGGTGCATATGGTGAATGTGCCCATACAATTGAGATGATACTCAAAAAGACACCTGATGACATAAAGGCATGGCAGATGATGGGCGTCGCACTGGAACTCCTCGGCGAGTATGAACGGGCTGTAGCGTGCTACGACAATGTCCTGAAGGCAGCTCCCGCACATTCCGAGACATGGTATCACAGGGGGATCTGCCTCTCCGGCCTCGGCAGGTATACAGAAGCGTTAAACTGTTATGAACATGTAACTGAACAGACAGGCGGAACGGGAGTCAGCTGGATAAACAACAATGTAGACCTCAGTCTTTTTGACAAAGATACAGCGGAAACACAAAAAGGAACAAAAACCAGCATAAAGAAAACAAATCTCCTCCAGATGAAAGGTGATGCATATATGCATCTTGGACGGTTCCATGATGCATACGAATGCTATTCAAAGATTCTCGAAACGCATCCTGAGAATATTGCCGTATGGAGGAATATCTCGGAATGCCTGATTCGCACAGGTGAGAGCCATAGAGTGGCAGAGGCGCTCAGAAAGGTTCTTGAAGCCTTTCCGAACGACCAGGGAGCTCTTGAAAAGAAAGGAATTGCCCACCTGAATACAGGGGAATATGAAAAGGCGCTCGAATGCTTTGATGCAATACTGAACGAGGATGAGACCAATATATTGGTCTGGGAGATGAGAGCTGACCTCCTCGCAGGCATGGGAATGGCGGAAGAGGCGCTGCAAAGCCTCGATCAGATCCTTGCGATATCCCCGGGCGACCAGAAATCCCTTTTGAAGAAAGCAGAGATTCTTTATGCAATGTCTCTTCCTGAAGAAGCAGCAGCATGCCTGGAACCTATTATCAGTTCAGGAAAGATCAATCTGGTTGCCTGGAAATGCTACATATCTATCCTTGAGACGACCGGAAGGCTTGAAGAGGCATTATCTGCAATTGGCGAGCTTGAATCAGAAGGACTTGAAGAAGTTGGCCTGAAGACCCAGAAAGCAAGAATCCTCGCGAATATGGGTGATATAGAAGGGTCTGCCCGTGAATATGAGGAAATAGTCGGGACGCACCCGGAACAGTCAGGCCTTGCCCTCATCCTTGGCCACGAGTTGGAGATTTTGGGGAGACATGAGGAGGCGGCGGCGGCCTTCGAGCACTTTGTAAGAGCCAACAGGGAAGATGCAGGAGGATGGAGAGAATTCGGCAGATCGCTTGGAAAGATCGGAGAATATGTAAAAGCTGCCAAATCATTTGAAAAGGCTGCAGCATTCCGGCCCGAGGACAAGGGAATCCTTTTTGATCAGGCGATGCTTCTCCTTGAGATCGGTGAATATAAACAATCTGCCGACATATTCGATGCCCTCAGGGGAAGTGACCCTGATAATCCCGCTGTACGACGCGGAAGGGCCTTTGCACTGGCAGGGGCAAAGAAATACTCCGCAGCAAAAGAGGCATTTGAAGAATACTTCGAGAAAGCCAAAGAAAGCAGCGATAACGAAGCCAGAAAGGCCCTGGCTGAAGTATGTGAAAAAACAGGCGACTTCGACCTGGCCGCAGGAAATTATGCTGCCGTGCTTGAGGAGAACAAAGAGGATATTGACACGTGGCTCAGACTTACGAATCTCCTCAGGTATATGAGCAGGTACGAAGACGTAATCGAGGCCACTGACAATATCGCCGAATTCGAACCTGAAAACATACCTGCACTTAAGATAAGAGGAGATGTCCTCTACAGGCTTGGGAGATACGAACAGGCATCAGAGACATTCCAAAAAGTTCTCGAACTTGATGATTCGAACAGATTATGCAGGATGATGTTTGCCGAATCGCTTATCGAATCGGGCAGATACAAGGAGGGCCTCCAGCAGTTCGGAATAGCTCTTGAAGGATCTGAAACAGACCCTGAAAGCTATTACCAGTGTGCAGTCGCCCAGGTTCACATGGGCGGATACGAGAAAGCGATAAAATTCGCAAACCGCGTTCTTGAAAAAGTACCGAATCTCATCGGGGCTATACTTCTCAAGGCCCACGCCAGCGAAAGGTTGGGTCAATTTGAAGAGGCTCTGGATCTTTACGAAGAAGCTCTCAGGATAGACAGCAAAAACCACGGCCTTTGGAGTGCCAGGGGCATGCTCCTGATAAGCCTGGGCAAATATAACGACGCGGGAAAATCATTTGAAAAAGCTCTCGAATACGGCTCCGAAGATCCAAGTGCATGGTACGGAAAGGCTGTCGCCCTTGAACAGCTCGGCAAACATGATGCCGCAATAGAGGCTCTGAATAAAGTGCTCGAGATAAAACCGGACGATTCCGCAGCAGCATATAAGAAAGGCATCTGCCTTACCAACCTTGGTAAATATGCCGAAGCTTCGGAATGTTTCGAAGTAGCATTCAGGAAAGAGAGAAAACAGAAATTTGAAGACTGATCCACACCTTTTTTAAAGTTTAATAAATTCATCAGACAGGCTTTTCAGCTGATTTGTAAGCAAAGGATCTATACTGCCGCTTATACAGATGTATACACCAAGATAATGAAGAAGTCTCAGTTTATTGGACAGAAAATGAATGAATTTTATCAGTGTCTGTGAAGGGGTGTAGATTAACATTGTATTTATCGAATCGATAATTACGCATACCTTCTGACCGCCCAGCCTGGCAAAAGATTTATTCAGTTCAATCCCGATATCCGTAAGACTCCCAGGCTGGTTTATGAAATACATGCTCTCGTCCTTATCTTCAGGAAGTCCGCCGAGAGCATATTTGGTGATCGAGTCGATAAAAAAGACCTTCTCAACATCAATTCCAGATTTTATATATGATTTCTTCAGAATAGTCGAAGGGTTGTTTATGGTAATTATGACTACATTATATTCTTTCTCTGTTAGTTTCCTGACAAGATCCGGAGTACAGTCCTGGAACACCTCGGCCGAAGTCTCGGCAAGCACGACTAATCCGGCGTCTCCGCCGGCCAGGATCTCATCTATAGAAGCCATTATATTTTAAATAAAAAGTCCAGGTTATCCTCTGATATCTTTCCGTCATCACCGGCAACGGCCTTATTCAGTTCGTTGACGTTGCATACGATCTGTCTTATATTTTTTATAAGGACAAGCAGCCTGAGTTTCATCGTTTCAGGATCGGTACCGCTCACAACATCATTTACAAGAGCTTCAAGAGACTGTCCGACAAGGGAGACAGGTTCTTTTATCCTCCGTGAGGTCTCAAGAATGAATTCCAGGAATTCCTCTTCGGACTTTATTACATCCGTTATATCTATGAACGATACAAATACAAGTTTTTTCTTTACGAGATCGTCCGGTGGAAGAGTCGTAACTGAAACAGACAGATCCATATCCGTCCCGTCTTTCCTTTTTACGCGTACCCGCCCGATATAATAATCCTTTTCGGCAACCGTATCAAGGATCTTCTTTTTCAAAGCCTTGTTATCGCCTCCGGCCAGAAAGTCCATTATTGACATGGATGACAGATCATCTCGCGAATATCCGAGCATCCTCAGTGCGGATTCATTTGCATATGTAATTTTCCCGGTTTCGTATTCTATGATTGAAACCCCGTTTATCGAATGCTCTATTGCATATTCCTTTGTCCTAAGCTCCATCTCGGCCTTCCGCCTGTAAACAGAAATCCTGACCTGATGAGAAAGTTCTGCATAGTTGGCTGCGGGGTTCTGGCCTTTCTGGACAACCCCGTCCGCACCACTCCTGAAGGCTTCAATAATTATCTCTTCCCGGGCCTTTCCTGAAAACAGGACGAAAGGAATCAAAGAGTTTCCATCCCTGATGACCCTCAAGAATTCGAGACCATCCATCTCAGGCATCTCGTAATCAGAGATAATTGCATCAAACTCTTCTTCTTCCAAAAGTTTCAGTGCTTCTTTTGCAGAAGTCGATGTCCTGATATCATAATCACCGAATTTTGCCAGATAGATCTCTGCGATGGATAGAATTTCAGGCTCCTCGTCCACCAGTAAAATCTTAATCATACCTAAACCACTATTCTGAATAAAATGACTAACTAATTGATTAGGCTGCCAATTTATTAATTTTGTTAAAGGAAGCGGGTTTTATCAAAGCTTTAAATACCTGGCGTCCGCCATATTGTAACTGATGCATAATATATACAGGGGAGTTTTTCTGGGCGCTGCAATAGGGGATGCACTTGGAATGCCTTATGAAACATCCCCTCCTTCATTCAGGGTCCTAAAGAGGGAGTTTGCCAGGCCCAACAAGATGCACCCGAACTCGGGACTGAAATCCGGATGTTATACCGACGATACCCAGATCGCTCTTTTAGCCTCAGAACTGCTTGTAAGCGGGAATTTTACCCCTGAAAATTATGCCATGAAACTGAAAGAGATGTATATCAATAAGAAGCTGAGGTTTCCGGATGCGACCATAATCTCTGCATGCAGGCACATGATGAAGGGGGATGAAAAAGACGCGGGCTGCAATTCGATGACATCGGGGTGTGTACCGCTTGCAGTTCCTTTCGCCCTTGCCTATAGCGATTATGAAAAGATGAAAGAAGAGCTGTCCATGGCCTGTTCCGTTACACATACGAACAGGGGCGCAATTGCAGGAGCATTCTGGCTTGCAACTCTCATTCGTTCAATCATCGACAGCGAGAGCAATCCATTAAAAAAGGCCCACAAAGCCGCATTTTTAGAGGATGAAACTCTCGGGATGAAGATCAGCGATGCAGTCAGGTATGCGAAAGAAGAGATGCCGATAGAAGCGGCAATTGTCAGGATTGGAAACGACGTCTCCGTATACCAGACGATCCCGATGGCCGTTTATTTTATACTGAAATATGGAGAGGGAGATGATCTTCTGTATTATGCAGCCCAGGCAGGCGGCAATACCGACACTCTCGGTTTCATCTGCGGTGCATGGCTCGGGGCGGAGTTCGGCGTTTCAGGCCTGTCCGAAGATCTCATGCTGACCCTTGAAAACAGGGAGGCGATTGAGACTATGGCCAACAGGCTATACCAGAGATTCGGCAAGAAGGATTAATGCGGGAGCGGCAAATATCTTTTTATGGATATTGCAATAATCGGAGCATCCGGTTATACCGGAGGAGACCTGATCAGGCTCCTTTTAACCCACAGCGATGCCGATGTTGTGGCAGCCACCTCCAGAAAGGAAGACGGACAGCCGATCTGGAAGACGCATCCCAACCTCAAGGGGTTATGTGAACTCAAATTTTCCAATCAGGGGATTGGGGATATTGACGCAGACTTCGTGTTCCTTGCGGTGCCTCACACGGTTGCAATGAATTATGGCGGGGAACTGAAAGAGAAGGGAATTAAAACCGTTGATCTCAGTGCCGACTACAGGCTAAGCAAAGAGATTTACGAAAATACCTATGGAGTGGAGCATAAGGCATATTTCGAGGCTCCATACGGTCTGCCGGAGATCCACAGGGAGGAGATCAGAAAAGCCGGATTTGTGGCAAATCCCGGATGCTTCCCGACAGGAGCGACACTTGCGGCTGCACCTCTTGCAGAAAAGGCTAACACGATAATATTCGACTCAAAGACAGGAGTGTCAGGCGCGGGCGCCAATCCGTCTGCAACCAACCAGTATTCGAATGTGGCGGACAGCCTTAAGGCATACAAGTGGACAGGGCACAGGCATCTTGCAGAGATGAAGCAGGAGATCAAAGGACTCGGATCAAAGGCCGTATGTCATTTTACGCCCCACCTTCTTCCTGTAAACAGGGGAATCCTCACAACCGCGCACATCCTCCTTGATGAACCGATGACAACGGAAGAGGTCTCAGAAACCTACGAAAAATTCTATGAAAAGGAGTTTTTCGTAAGAATGCAGGACCCGGTACTCGCTTCAGTCCGGGGCAGCAACTTCTGCGATATAGCTGTGGAGGCAGAAAAAGAGAGTACAAGAGTTGTTGCCGTTTCTGCTATCGACAACCTGGTTAAAGGCGCAAGCGGGCAGGCAATACAGAACATGAATATAATGTGCGGGTACAAAGAGACGGACGGGCTCCTTTCAGCTCCGATCTTCCCTTAATTATAATTACAAAAACGACAAAAGAGACTGAAAATGCTTGTAAAAGATGTAATGACACCGGACCCTGTTACCATTCAGGCGGATGCAAACGTAAGCGAAGCCGCGGCGATACTCAGGAAAAGAAGAATCGGCGGAATACCAGTAATGGACGGAGAACGCCTCGTAGGTATCGTAACCGAAACCGATCTCCTCTCACTTCTCGACGTAGGAGAGCTCAGCGAAGACCTCTGGCTTCCTTCGCCCCTCGAGATAATCGAGATCCCTATCAGGGAGTTCGTAAACTGGGAAAAGACAAGAAAGGCCTTAACAGATATTAGCGAAAGCCCAATCTCCGACATCATGAGCACGGATGTAATATACATCGACGAAAATGCCGAGATCGAGGAGGCGGCAAAGCTCATGCTGTCCGAAGGGATCGCAAGGCTTCCCGTGGTAAAAGGCGACAGGCTTGTCGGCATAGTCACCAGGCAGGATATAGTGAGGGGTATAGGGACAGCATTCCCCGAAGGGACTGAGGACTAAATAAAAAATGAAGAGCATATGCGAAGTTGAAGGCGTCGAAGCCGCAGGAATAAAGGAAGGCAAATTCGGCCTTGCGCTCATAAAGGCTTCAGGCAATGCGGCAGCGGTCTTTACAAAGAATCTTGTCATAGCAGAGCCTGTGAGGCTGATGCAGAAGACGATGGAGGCAGGGCGCCTTGACGGGATAATCGTCAATTCAGGAAATGCAAACGTCTTCACCGGTGAGCAGGGCTACAGGGATGCTGAAAGGATTGCGACTATAGCGGCAGAGGCACTCGGGACAAAACCGGAATATATTGGTGTGGCGAGCACCGGAGTTATCGGCCGCTATCTCCACATAGACATCATCGAAGACCAGTGCAGGAGGATCAAGGACACACTGGCATCCGATGAAAAATCAGGCGACGATGCTGCAGCCGCCATCATGACAACGGATCTGTATCCCAAGCGTGCCATCGCGAGAAGGGATGGGTTCACTGTTGCAGGCATTACAAAGGGAAGCGGTATGATCGCCCCGAATATGGGAACCATGCTTGCGTTCGTATACACAGACGCCGAGATCGCATCAGCCGATCTGAAAAAAGCACTCCTGACCGCGACAGAAAGGAGCTTCAACAGGGTAGTCGTAGACGGAGATACATCGACAAACGACTGCGTCTTCCTTACGGCAACCGGCCTTAAGGGAACTCAGGACTACGATGAATTCTGCTCGGCACTCGAAGAGGTCTGCATATCCCTCGCAAAACAGATTGCAGAGGATGGGGAGGGTGCAACGAAGTTTGTCGAAGTCTCGGTGACAGGTGCGAAATCCGAAGAAGATGCCGCAGCGGTTGCAAAGACTATCGTAGGATCGCCGCTTGTAAAGACCGCAATATATGGCGAAGACCCCAACTGGGGAAGGATTATCGCGGCTGCAGGAAGGGCAGGGCCGGTTTTCGACCCGATGAATACATCAATATCGATCGGAGACGGCGAAAAGACTGTAATACTTGAAGAAAAAGGAGTAATCAAGGCTGACGATAAGATCAACCCCGCCGCTCTCGCCGCAGCAAAAGAGTTAATGAAAGGGAATAAACTGAGAATAGAGTTTGATCTCGGTACAGGGAACTATGAGGCGACTGCGTGGGGCTGCGATCTTACTGAAAAATATGTTGAAATTAACGGGAAGTACACGACATGAAACGCGTTGATGTTCTGATGGAGGCCCTGCCCTATATACAGCAGTTCCACGGGAAGACTGTTGTCGTAAAGCTCGGGGGCCATGCCATGATCGATTCCGACACTCTCGATACGGTGATACAGGATCTCGTCCTCCTGCACTATGTAGGGATGAAGGTGGTAATAGTCCACGGCGGAGGCCCCGAGATCACATCCAAGATGAAGGCGATGGGAAAAGAACCCAAATTTGTCGGCGGCCTGAGGATTACCGATCTGGAAACACTCGAGATCGCCCAAATGGTTCTTGTAGGAAAGATCAACGACGGCATAGTCTCGCTTATCGCCAAATTCGGTGCACAGGGAGTCGGCCTCTCCGGCAACGACGGCAATATGATCATCGCAAAGAAGATCAGCCCGAAAAAGGTTGTCGTCGATGACGAGGAGCAGGAGATCGATCTCGGCCATGTCGGCGATATAGAGGAGATCAATCCCGAACTGCTTGAAGGGCTTATCAATAAAAGTTACATCCCTGTAATCGCCCCGATAGGAATGGACAGGAAGGGGCACAGCCTGAATGTCAATGCCGACACCGCCGCAGGCGAGATCGCAATCGCACTGAAGGCCTATAAGTTCATCAATATGTCGGATATCGACGGTATCATGAACGCAGGACGGACCAGGACATATCACCGGCTTACGATCAGTGAGGCAAAGAGCCTGATCAACGAGGGAATCATAGTAGGAGGTATGATCCCCAAACTTGACGCATGCATAAAATGTCTTGAAAACGGGGTTTCATATGCACACATCATAAACGGAAACAAAAATCACAACCTCCTGCTCGAGCTCTTCACACGCGAGGGCATTGGTACTATGATAAAAAAAGAATAATTAAATACAATTTTTTTGGGCTTTTTCGTTCATTTCTACAAGAATATCAAATATTTTTACGACACTCTCCTCATCGAGTTCCGACTCTGATGCAAGAACAGCCGCCCTGTCCAGGACCTTTCTTCTCTGGACTTCGTCCCTTACGGAAGATCCCGACTTCTTCTTCTCGGCCGCAATAAAGGCTGAATATTCCTGCCTTTTTGCGATCAAAGCGACAATATCCCTGTCAATCCCCTCAATTGCCAATCTCGACTCTTCAAGATTCATTACATAGAATTTCTTCTCATTAAAAGATAAGCATGCACATGTATAGCAACACAGGAAGAATAAAACAGCAATAATAACATAAATTTAAACATCATATGAAATCAGGTCTGATATCAGCAATAACTGAACATGAAAGAAAAGATCTCCTGATCGGCTGGCTCGCAATCGCGCTCGCCTTTACATTTATCTTTATAAGGGGCGGAGTCACCCCTGACGGTTTCGTGCTTTTCTTCGTAATCTCCCTGTTTACAGTAGGACTCGGATTTCTGCTTCACGAACTCGCCCATAAATTCATGGCTATCAAGTACGGGTACTGGGCTGAGTTCAGGAAGGATACTCAGATGCTTCTGGTCGCAATTGCGCTTGCCGCACTTGTCGGAGTCGTCTTTGCAGCACCGGGTGCGACGATGATCTATTCAAGGGACGGGCGTATGATGACCCGCGAAGAATCAGGGGTCATATCGATCGCCGGACCAGCGGTAAATCTTGTATTATGCATCCCGTTCTTCCTGATGATAGTAGCGGGAGCGGCGATGGGATATCCGAATACAGAAGGAATCCTGCCTTTGATTCTCTTCCTTACTGGAATGGTCGGCCTTTCGGTAAACTCGATGATTGCATTCTTCAATATGCTCCCGATCAGTGTTCTCGACGGAAAAAAAGTCTTCTCGTGGAATCCAGCAGTCTTCGCCGTTGTAATCGTTGTTTCACTTGGACTTATCCTTCTCTCGTCCAACTTCGGCGGTTCTCTTGACGCAGTCCTGAATGCGATACTCTGAATTCAGGACTTTTCTTTTTTTTGATCCTATAAAAATTTAAAATTGTTTAAGCCATGCTCCTGCTCTAATTTTTTCAATATAATCGAAGGTCGTCGTGGGTTTCGAAGGGGCGACAGCACTTAGGTAGGCAACCCTTGCGCAAGTTCACTACGCGAACACGCCCTGACCTCAGGGCTTTGCGCTATGGTGATAACCCGGCCTTTCGGCCGTGGAGAGGACAAAAATGAAGGAAGAAATTAATAGCCAAAGCCTCTTCAGATTCTGAAAGGAGCGATGCAATTCAGGGAGCAAAAGGGGATGCTCGTCCATCCCCTTTGCGACTTATCACGACGAGGGGGAGGGGTATAGGGAGGGGGAATCTTCCCCCTCCCTCAAAAACATCACCCTTTCAACCTGATCTCTTCCGCCACCAGACCGTCTTTCAGCCTGATAATCCTGTCAAAATACTCCCTGTGCCATTCCTCGTGCGAAACCATCACAACGGTCTGGTCCATGGTCTCGTTTATCTCCCTGAAGAGATCGAGGACGGTCCTCGAATTGGCGCTGTCGAGATTTGCACACGGCTCGTCGGCAAAGAGAATAGAGGGATTGTTAACGAGCGCCCTTGCAATAGCAACTCTCTGCTGCTCGCCGCCTGAAAGTTCGGAAGGCAGATGCCCCCCTCTCTCCCCAAGTCCGACCCTTCCGAGATATGATTCACCGGTTGCTATGCACTCTTCATGCAGCCGCCCGGCAGCCATGGCAGGCAGTATGACATTTTCAAGCGCTGTCAGCTCCGGAACGAGTGCATAATCCTGGAATATAAACCCGAATCCGGACAGCCTGAATCTTCCCTTCTCTTCGTCGCTCATCTCCAGAACATTCCTGCCACTTATGGATATCCGGCCTTCGGTCGGCCTGTCCAGAAGCCCGAGCATATGAAGAAGGGTTGACTTTCCCGAACCCGAGGATCCCATTATCCCCACGAACTCCCCTTTTTCGATATCGACATCGATTCCCCTCAGGGCATGGACCTCCACCAGGCCCATCTTATACACTTTCCTGACTCCTGCTGCAGTTATCATCTCAGTTCCCTCTCATCGCATCAAGAATGTTCCCCCGCGTAATCCTCCATGCAGGAATGAATCCTGCAATCGCGGACGAGACAAACAGCAGCAGAGTATTTTCGATGAGCATCCCGGTATCAACCACAGGAGTAACGTTCCCGTCGGGGAATTCCATCGGATACGCCGTAAAATAGAGGACCATCGCCTCAAGTATCATAAATCCGAGTACAGAACCGATAAGGCATACGAATACCACCTGCAGCACGTATGAGTTGATGATAACACTCTTCTTTATCCCGATAGCCTTCAGGATGCCTATCTGTTTTCGGTTGTTGAACGCCTTTATTGTGGTCATTATAAAGATCAAAACAATTGCGATTACCAGGCTGCCAAAGACAGTAATCTGGTTTATTATATTGAATGATTCAACCGAGTCGGTTACTGCGCTGGGGAGCGCCTCCTCCCATGTCTTGACGCTTTCGCCGACACCAAACTCGAGTATGTTCTTCTTGACATCAGAAACATCTGCATTTTTGGATGTTTTTATTAGGATCTCGTCGGCTACATCATTATCATATCCAAGTACTGAGTTCATCTCGTCCCAGGTTACAATTGCCATGTAGTCGGCAGTCCATGATTTTGTATTGAATATACCCTTGACACGGTAATCACGGACGACTCCGTTGCTGTACCTGACCATTATCGTATCACCTACCTCAGCACCCCCGAGAGATGGGTAATAATCCTTAGTTTTATCCTTGTTTCCCGAAACAAGACGCCCGATAATGATCTCATCCATGCTCCCGCTTCCAAGGAAATCCCCTTCGAGCATAGCATCCTGGAACTTCGTAACCTCGACTTCATCCCGTGGATCAAGAGCAGTTATCCCGAGGGTTATCGATTCCTCCTCGAATTCAATCGACGAAGGCATCTCGTACCTCGGGGAGGCCCGCACCACACCTGGGACACGATTTAGAACTGCAAGAAGATCGTCGAGATCATTTATGTAGCGATTGTCCTCCCTCGGTTCGATGATAATATCCGATGTAATGTAGTCCACGTTCTGCTGGTTGAAGACCTCGATCGCCCCCGATATAATCGACGGCAAGAAGATCATATTCGTCAGGACCAGGGCTATGATAACTATATTCATAAAAATTCGGCCCCTCCCACCTCTCTGGGTTGCCCTCGCAGCAAGGAAGGCTGAAACCCTCAGATCCTCAAACATCGCCGATCAGACCTTATCTTCTTCTCTTTTTCTGTAGACAAAGTAGTAATAGCCGCCTGCCGCAGCGGCGATCAGTATAATGATGCCGATGATCAGGCCGGTTTCGTCATTATTTCTCCTTATCGAGAGAGTAAGAGGATAGAGGGATTCATGAATGCCGGTATCATCCTCGTATGAGATCGTGAGCGAGTAATTATATTCTCCCGGAGAACCTGCATCAAGGGTAAAAACTGCCGGTGCATCGTTTCCTGGCTTTATTTTACCGATATATGCCTCTTTGTTTCCTTCAAAAGGCAGGTCTATCTTCGCAACAGTCGATTTTGCATCCCCTGTTCCGGTATTTTCTATCCTTATCGTAAGATCGACTTCCTGACCTCCCGTAATCCGGACGGGATCGGTTTTTAATGAGGCAATGCTCAGTTCAGCCTTCCCGTTTACATCAAGGGCAATCGCATCGTTCTGATCAGCCGAACTTCCATCGACTACATTGTATGTGATCTCAAGAGGTATCTCATGAACTCCGGGTTCCATTCCGGTATCAGAGATAAATGAGATAATAAATGATTCGGACTCCCCCGACGAGAGATCCGGGATATGAAACGACTGCGAATTTATCACGGCAAGCGATGGCTCGTCTTCGACCACTCTTATGAAAATATCCTCTGCAGTGCTCTCCCCGCTGTTATAGAGACTGACTGTGACATTTGCACCGTCTCCGGGTTGAAGAGAGGTATCTCCGGACTGTCCCACGATAAGCACCGGTTTCCTGAGCGAAGATACTGGCATATCGACATTTATGGGAATAGGGTACTGGAGGTTTTCCGAACCCTTCACGCTGACTCTCAGTATCGCATAGTAGATCCCCCTCTTTTCAGGGGCCTCTATCGCAAATGAGATCTTCACGGACTGTTGCGGGCCAAGGTCACCGGAAAATTCGGAATTGCCTCCAAGGACTTTTATATCTTTACCCCCGTCCAGGAACACTCCCGTGATAGTAGGATTTATCTCTTTCATCGTCGTGACTATGGAATCGCTTGTGGTTGTTGTCGACGAAGACGCCGTATTGGTAAGAGTAACCGTGACCATCCCGATATCGCCTGGCATAAGGACCGACGGAACAACCTCGCTGTTTGAAAGTATAACCGTGGGTCCGTATAAACCGGCACTGCACAATCCCGGCAGACATAATATCACTGCAACGGAAACCAGAATATATTTGAGCATTTATTGTACACCCCTCTAAAATGACAGTATAGCCATTATAGTATTATAAATAGCGCTACAGCATTTATACAACAATATTGACTTTTGTTCATTAAAAAAATTTATGGTCATTTTTACGACTCATATTTAAGTAAAACAGAACATAATTGTGTAAGAATATGCCCAAAGTATTACCCGGATACAAAGAAGAAGCAAGAAAAAGGATCCTTGAAGCGGCATTCGGATTATTCTGGAAAAAGGGTTTTAGGGCTACCAAAATGGATGATATCGCACTTGAACTAGGAATAAGCAAAGGTGCGATATATACATATTTTAAAGATAAAAAAGACCTTTTTGCCAAGGCGGCCCAGCATTACAGGCAGGAGTTCGAGAGTGACATGACCCACAGAATGAAGAACAGCGAGGGTCAGGACATCTTTGAAATACTCTTCTATTTATTTACGGAATATCTCAAATTCGGATTTATTCTTCCTTTCGAACTCATGAATCTTGCAGTAAATGACGAAGAGATCAAATCATTTCTGGTGGAAGACGGTAAAGATGACAGGGAATATTTTATCAAATACCTGATTCGTATCCAAAATGAAGGAAAGATCAGACAGGATATTGATATTTACGAAATGGCCGATCTCATCACCACACTTTTCTACGGCTTATATATGAATATGTTCCTGAGTGAGGACATTGAAAGGGCAAAGAGAATCTGGGACAACGCTGTTGAGAAGTACAAGTAAAAATTTGATTAGATTATTTTCTTAAACAAAGTGCTGCCATTATCCCGATAACAGCTACTGCCACTGCAAAGCCCGGCGACTGTGTCGCCTCCGGCTGTGTTGTAGCTGAAGTTGTTGCCGTCTCGGTTATGGTGGATGACGGGGTAGCAGTCACTCCGGTTTCAGTTCCTTTTTGCACGACGTGGACTGCAAAGTCCGAGAACGGCTGGGGGCCCTCGACCGCTGCCCTGCTGCATACATCGGCTGAAGCCTGCCCTTCCACAAAAGTTACGGCAAGCTCGGACTGGCAGCCTTCGGGACTCGTAAATATATATTTCTCACCGGGAACCAGGGTTGTCTCTGTGAGATAATTCTGCCCCTCCCATCCCTGGGACACGCTGACATCAGAGGAATCTGCAGTGCAGACCGATCCGGTGCATTCATTGCAGTCAGCTGTCATCTCATAGGTTATCTTGAAATTATTGAAAAACGGGGATACCAGCAGTGACGGATCGCCCCAGGAATCGGAAAGATATCTTGAGCTTGAATCAGGACGTTCAACACGGGCCACTGTTACAAATATCACTGTAGAGATCTCATCTCCCGTAAACGTCCCCTGGATAATATCGCCTGTTTGGAGATAGTCAAAGATATCTCCGTCCGGAACGGAACCGGTGAGATCCTGCTTATCAAGAGAAGTCACCGAGTACATAACCCATGACTTGCCATTCCATACCTCGTTCGTATGTACTTTAATCACATTGTCGGCTTCGTTTATCTTCGTCACTTCACCAGACACCGTTGTCTCCAGCAGGACCGCAGATGCGGAGAATACACACATGAAGACCAAAATCAGCACTACTACCAGTGCTCTTTTGAAATAACCTAACCTCACTTATACACACCTCTTCCGATATCCGCCCGTCAAATTTTTACGGGCATCTATAGCATACTTAATGATATAAATTATTGTTTATAAGGGTTGTTCACCTGTTTCCCCCGGATAATACTGGTAGAGCTTGAGCAGCATCTTAGTATTCGGGGAGATCAGGCACACGGGGAAGTACCCTCCAAAATTGTGATAATCCGTCCTAAGAAGATTCATTTCAAGAGCTGACCTTTCTGCCGAGATCAGCAGTTCACTGTCTTCAGGGTTAATCCCGTCGTAATCACCTAATCCTTCAGGTTCGATGGAAGACATTTTGCTGCGCAGTTTTTCAAGAAAAAGCAGTTTTAATCTGAGGAAATTTTCCACAATTCTCCTGCTCGATCCTCCCTGTATATACCTTACCAGTATTACCTGTGATATAAGGACTATAACGAAGAATATTATTTTAAACTCCTCTTCTGAGCCGTCTTCAAGGATCCGGCCGAGTGTGAACCCGGGAAGAAGAAGTGCAAGTAGCATAACAACTCCGGCAACTGCCGCAAGTACCGCAATAATCATGATATATTTGAAAAAAGTCAGGAATCCTGTATGATAACTCTTTTTTGCACGGACCTTCAGACCAAGCAGATATGAAAGAAATTCATCCGAATACGGCTTAACGAACCATATTCCCGTATAAAACACAATGATTGCAAAACACTGTACGAGAAGCATTCCAAAGGTAAACCTGTCAAAGATGTTCCAGAAATAAAGCATGGCTCCAAAGATCATGCTGAGAAGAAAAATTCCTATAAACCCTGGTGCCAGCGGCTGACAGTTTATAAAAAAGAGTTTCCACCCGAATTCGACAAAAAATTTCTTTTCTTTCTTTACCACCTTCATGCTGCCCTTTAGATCACTGACAATCCCGCGGGCACTAAAATCCTTGTTTTTGGACGATTCAACCCCTCTTTCACGCCCCGTAGGAAGAAGGAATATGAACGGATTAAACATAAGAAACACGAAAGAGGAAATCAGCCAGTATATAAAGAAATTTACAGGCGACTGAATTAAGACCAAAATGAGGGCAATGACAGCCAGTGCAATTATGAGAGTCGTATACCTGAGTTTCAGGGAGAATAGAGAAAGATTGTCTATCTCCTCCCGGACCTTCACCGACTCTTCGTCAATTTGTTCGAGAAGTTTAACCTTTCTTCTCCTGTACTCCCCGGCTTTCATAATTGTTTCATCAGGAAGTGTTTTCTTGAATATGCTGTTCATTATATAAACTCCATTAACGTCGCGATCACGGGGATTCCTTTTTTTCTGATGCCGCACTCTTTTTCAGATCTGCCATCATCCTCACAATCTCCGCACCCTTTTTTCCCGCGTCTGGCAGTGCATCGGGATGGCCCTCTATCCCGCCCCATCTGTCCATTCCCTTCACTGCAATATTTTCATAATAGTCTATGCCGAAATCGTTAAAAAAAGCCGTAAGTACAGGATAGGCTCCCAAAAAAACATTGTCAGTATCCTGACCCGCTGTCGAGATGAAGACGCCTTTATGAAGCTTGATGTGCTCCGCACTGAATTCAAGATTCCTCAATACGAACTTCCTGGCCCAGAGGAACTGACCCCTGTCGATTAAGGCCTTCAGTTCTGATGTGATTCCCATCGAATATATAGGAGATGAAAGAACGAGGATATCGGTCTCTGCGATCCTCTCAAGCAGGGGAGTAAGGTCATCCTTTACGACACAGACACCTGTCTTGTGGCATTTATTGCAGCCCATGCAGCTTCTGAAACTGAGTTTTTTCAGCAGAACCTTCTCTACATCCCCGCCGGCTTCTTCCGCACCTTTCAAAAACGCATCAAGAAGCTTCTCTGTATTTCCCCTGATCCTAGGGCTGCCCGATATTCCAAGTACGTTTACAGTCAATTCTTTTCACCCCTCCCTAAGCCGGCGGATATGCCCTGTGATATCTTCACCTGCCTTTAATGCCTGCTGTTCTGCGGTAGGATGCGCCCTGATCTCCCCTTTTTTATCGACATTATTTATCATAAGGTAAAACATGTCCTTATCCCTGATCCCCGCGAGATGGAAGAAGCATTTTACGGAAGGGATCGCTCCGTCAAATACCCAGTCCCAGTTCTGCCCGGCAGTGGAGATGAAAAGGCCGGCTTTTTTTCCCCGTTTTTCAGGCGGGATTATCGGCTGTTTGAGAACATATCTTCGCGACCTGAATACCTGCATCCTGTCAATCAGGGCCTTTACCTGCGCACACAGACCCATGCAGAATATTGGTGATGAGAAGATGATCACATCCGCTCCGGTGATCTTATCCTCGAGCATCTTCATATCGTCTTTGATAACACATATGCCCTCTTTTTCACAAGCATTGCAGCCCCTGCACGGATTTACCTCTATCTTCGAGAGTATTATCTCTTCAACCGTTATGCCCGGCTGGCCTGATAAATACCCGATTACATAATCGAGGAGGTCTTCGGAGTTCCCGTGGCGCCTTGGACTGCCGGCTATTGCCAGTACGGATATATCCATATTTATTAAGCTTAATTTGAAACGAAAACTAAAAAGGATTTTGGGTTAGGGATTCAGAGTTTTTTGAAGCAGAGATAGAAATCCTTGCATTCGTACCCTTCGGAGAGCCTCTTTTCCATATCTTTCTGGTTCACAGGCGGAGGTACAATTACCTTATCGCCCGGCTGCCAGTTTGCCGGAGTTGCTATGCCATGCTCATCAGAAGCCTGGAAAGCACGGAGCATTCTTAATATCTCCTGCATGTTCCTGCCGTTTGAGAGAGGGTAATACAGCATCGCACGGAGTATTCCTACAGGGTCTATGAAAAATACGGTTCTTACGGTTGAGGTGGTGCTCTGCCCGGGCTGCACCATGCCATAGAGATTTGCAACCTTCATGTCGAGATCTGCAATTACAGGGAACGGGATCTCCACTCCCATCTTCTCTTTGATGTTTCTCACCCAGGCCAGGTGTGAATGAACACTGTCGATCGAAAGACCGATTAGCTGTGTATTGAGTGATTTCAGCTCGTCATAGATCTCTGCAAAGCCCATGAATTCAGTAGTACAAACCGGGGTGAAGTCGGCGGGATGGGAGAACAATATGACCCACGAACCCTCGAAGTCCGAGAGCTTTAGCGGGCCGTGAGTTGTAACAGCCTGAAAGTCAGGAGCTTTTTCTCCAAGAACTGGTAATCTTGGACCTCTGTCCATTTCAACATCCTCACACATGATTCTGCCTCCAAAATTTTATTTATAGGTCTCTTCGAGTTTTGCTTTGCCGTAAGCATAGGCAGGCATTCCTGAGAGCAGGAATGCAACACGAAGGCCTTCTTCAATCTCTTCTTTCTTTACTCCAAGCTTCTTTGCACCTGCAATTTGTGCCTGTACAGCATGCTCGTCACGAAGCGCTGCGGCAATTGAAATGGCGATAACCTTCTTGGTCTGCCTTGAAAGTGCACCGTCGTCCCATATCAGGTTGTCGAGCGCCAGTATTTTGTCATGAAGCTCGGGATTGTTCTCGGCAAGCTCCCTGAAGATTACGGGGATCTTACCGATCTTCTTTTCCAAATCATTCATATCTGACATCTTTCACTCCTCCTGGAGAGTCATAGGTTCGCCGCAGCAGACAAGTTCGCCGCCGCCGACTTCAATAACTTTCACTACATTGCCGCATATTTCGCAGACAAATACCTCTCCTTCGCTCTTTACATTTACCATAATATCACCTCATTCTGATTATTTTCTCTCAGGAGGATTCTTTACGTCCTCCGGAGTATTAATATCAGGGCGAATATGAGTTATCGGAAAACAGTCGTACATTTCACACGCACACTTTGGGCATTTCCGGAGATCCTGTTCGGTATCGTTTATCTCGAACTCGAAACCGCAGTCGACACAAACATATTTCCCGGGACCTACCTTTTCACCCGATTTCACTTTTTTCACTTCTGTCATTACTCTTTTCCTCAGATTTTGATTTAGATGCAATCTATTTATGTGTTTTGACAGAGGCCAATTTTAAATAAACAAACGTATTATGAGAAGATATGACTGTTAAAATAATTGCCCTGATGGGAAGTCCCCTACCCGAAGGAAACACCGGCAAACTTTTGGACGAGGCGATAAGAGGCGCAAAAGATGCAGGATGCAGCGTCGCACGGGTAAATGTATGCGATCTCAGTTTTTCAGGGTGCATGGAGTATTACTACTGCGAGAAGAATGATTCCTGCTACATAAACGACGAATTCTCCCCCTTCCTCCAGCGTTTCAAAAATATGGACGGCCTGATCATCGCAACCCCTGTCATGACCATGGGAGTTCCCGGCCAGCTCAAGTCATTTATGGACAGGTTTCAGGTCTATTTTATGGCCAAATACAAGAGAAACCAGCCTATCATAACGAAAGAGCAGAAAAAATGGAGACGCACCCTTCTCCTTTCAATCGGCGGAATGAACATAAAAAATGATTTCGACGGGATCAAACTCACGACCGATTCGTTCTGCGACATCATCGACTGCCCGTACTATGACGGGGTCTTCCAGAATAATATGGACGAAGTAAAAGACATAACGACCAGAACCGAAATCATGAATGCGGCATACGAAAAAAGCTTCCGGATGTGTCGCGAAATATCTGAAAATAAAGAAAAGTATTCTTAGATCAGACCGCGCTCCTTAAAACTTACATATCCTCTTTTTGCAGTGATGATATGATCTAAAATGCTGATTCCAAGGATTTCAGCCGCTTCGCACAGCCTTTTCGTGATATCTATGTCCTGGGCTGACGGTTCGGGGCTTCCTGAAGGATGATTATGAACGAAAAGAACGGATGCAGCCCTGTCCGTAATGGCATCGGCAAAGACCTCTCTCGGGTGGACAGGGCTGTGGTTGAGAAGTCCTACCGTAACAATCCTCTGCTCTATAAGTTCTCCAGCCCCGTTGAGGGTCATACATATGAAATATTCCTGCTTCTTGGACCTGAGATGGTCTACAAGGGGCAGTACATCCCCGGGCTTTTCAATCTTATAACTGCTCTTCCCCGAGTATCTTCTTGCAAGTTCGAATGCGGCGACCATCTGTGAGGCTTTTGTCGTCCCAATTCCGTTTATTGCAAGAAATTCATTATAAGAGGGTCTTCCTCTTTTCTCTTTAAGCAGTTTCTCGATATCTGCCGATATTGCATTTACGTCGCGGCCGGTGACACCACGGCCGATAATTGCAGCAATAAGTTCGTTGTCTGAAAGATTCTCAACACCAAGCCGGGCAATTTTTTCCCGCGGCCTGTCGGTATCCCTGATCTCTTTTATTGATTTCATCGATCCCCCATAACCGTTATAATTCAGATATATTACCGAAAGGTCATTAATGAAATGGTTTTTTGAAATTTTTCCTGATTTTTTCGTTGATTGACGATGGTCAGTTCGACCGACAGTATTTTATTATTTTACACTATTAATTATGTAGAATATCCAGGAGGTATGATACCATAACCAGTCAGGAAAAAACAAACCTCAGGCGAGGATATATTCCGGAGGACGAATACCGGGAATTGTCAAATATGGGCGACTACAAAGCCGCCTATGAGAGGTTTTTAAAAGACCCGGAAAAATTCTGGTCGGAAATAGCATCCGAACTCGAATGGTTCAATGAATGGGATAATGTTCTTGAATGGAACCACCCGAATGCTAAATGGTTCACAGGAGCAAAATGCAATATCACGCACAACTGCCTTGACAGGCACCTGAGTACAGAGAAAAGAAACAAGGTGGCCCTCATCTGGAGAGGTGACGATGGCAGCGAGAGGATCATCACTTATCGCCAGTTGTTCAGGGAGGTCTGCAGGTTTGCAAACGGACTGAAAAGCCTTGGCGCCCGTAAAGGCGACAGGATCTGTATATATATGCCGAATACACCCGAACAGGTCATAGCCATACTTGCATGCGCAAGAATAGGTGCGGTTCACAACGTTGTATTTGCCGGGTTCGGAATGGAGTCGCTGCATTCAAGGATCAGGGATTCGGAATCGAGATTTGTCATCACATCAGATGCCAGTTTCAGGAGAGGAAAAAGAATCGATCTCAAATCGATAGTTGACAGGGCGATAGTCCATACCTCTGTGGAAAAGGTCATCGTTCACAGAAGAACAAGGCCGCGGACCGAACTTTATTCGGAGATAGAGATCGACTTCTACGACCTTATGAAGGAGAGGAATTACTTCATCGAACCCGAAGTAATGGATTCAGAAGACCCTCTGTTCATACTCTATACGAGCGGAACAACAGGCACTGCAAAGGGTATCCTTCATACATGCGGCGGTTACATGGTCGGGACGTATTACACGTGCAAATATGTCCTCGATATGAAACCCAGCGATGTCCACTGGTGTACTGCCGACCCGGGATGGATTACAGGGCACAGCTACATCATATACGGGCCCCTGCTTTTCGGAACAACACTGCTGATCAGCGAGACAACCCCGGACTATCCGGACCCGGGAGTATGGTGGGACATGGTGGAGGATTTCGGCGTCACGATCCTCTATACGGCACCGACTGCAATCAGGATGTTCATGAGGCACGGTGAGAAATGGCCTGAGAAATACAATCTCGATTCCCTGAGAATACTCGCATCCGTCGGAGAACCGTTAAATCCCGAGGCCTTCGAGTGGTATTACAGGGTTATCGGGAAGAGCAGGACGCCGATCGTCGATACATGGTGGCAGACTGAGACCGGAATGCACATGGTTACGACACTCGTCGGCGAGGAGATGAAACCGGGGTACGTGGGAAGGCCGATCCCGGGTGTTGTTGCCGATGTCGTTGACAAAGAAGGGAATTCAAAGAGTGCAGGAGAAACCGGACTTCTCGTCATAAAAGAGCCCTGGCCTTCGATGATGAGGGGCGTGTGGGGCAATGACGAAAGATACAGGCAGTACTGGACACAGATAAAGGACTATTACGTAGTAGGCGATCTTGCGGTAAAGGACGATGACGGATACATCCAGATCATAGGAAGATCGGACGATGTTATAATAATCGCAGGCCACAACCTCGGCACCGCCGAGGTCGAATCCGCTCTCGTCGAGCACGAGACTGTTGCCGAAGCTGCTGTCATCGGCATTCCGGACCCGGTAAAAGGCAACATCATCAAGGCCTTCGTAATCCTTATTGACGGCTACAGCGGGAGCGAAAAGCTTGCAAATGAACTTACTTACCATGTAAGGATGACACTCGGTCCGATTGCAATGCCGGCCGAGATTAAATTCGTCGATTCTCTTCCGAAAACAAGGAGCGGAAAGATCATGAGACGTGTCCTCAAAGCCCAGGAGATGGGAGAGGACCCGGGTGATCTCTCCACAATGGAAGAATAATCTTATTTTCTTTTTCTAGTCATCTCCGCATGAAATAAATAATATTAAGCTCAATTATGAAATTAAAGCAAAAGGAGAAGATTTTATGACAACGAAAGATGATGCGGCAGAAGCCTTTGCAGGCGAATCCCAGGCAAACAGGAAGTACAAAATATTTTCGGAAAAAGCCGATGCTGAGGGCTACTCAAATGTTGCAAAATTGTACAGGGCTGCTTCTGAAGCAGAGGCAATTCATGCCAAGAGACTCCTCTTTCTCCTCCAGCAGGTAAATTCAACAGAAGAAAACCTGAAAAAATCCATTGAAGGAGAGACATCAGAGTACACCTCCATGTATCCTTCATTTGTCAAAGATGCCGAGAAGGAAAATGACAAGGAAGCAGGAACGATATTCACCCATGCAATGAAGGCCGAAGAGGTCCATGCAGCAAACTATGGCAGGGCCCTTGAAGCTGTTGCCGGCGGTAACGACCTCGAGGTCTCCAAAGTATTCTTATGCCCTGTATGCGGGAATATAGTGTTTGACTCAGTGCCCGACACATGCCCCATATGCGGCGTTCCCGGAAGAATGTTTAAAGAGATCGAATAACCCGGTAATTATACAAATCCAAATTCTTTTTTTCGTGACACATTTAAATAAATTGATGGAAAAAGCAGTTACTATGCCGGATGTAAAAGTTTACTCGACAAAACAATGCCAGTACTGCAGACTGCTCAAGGCGTTTCTTGACAAAAAAGGAATAAAATACCAGAATATTGATGTAGGAGAAGATATTGAAGCAGCCAAAGAGATGGTTGAACTCTCGGGCCAGTATGCGGTACCTGTAACCGTAATCGACGGCGAGGTCATCGTAGGCTATGACGTCAGGAGACTGAACGAACTTTTCGGGGATACCGGGGAGAAAGGTGAAACCGACATTATTATTCTTGGCGGAGGACCTGCAGGGCTTACAGCAGCTGCATATGCAGCGAGAAAGCTGCTTAGATGCATGATAATTACCGAGGATATAGGTGGACAGGCACTGGAATCCTGGGCCATTGAAAATTATATGGGGTTCCGGATAATATCCGGAAGCGATCTCATGCAGAAATTTGAAGAGCAGGTCAGGAATGAGGATATTGAGATCGAGATAGACAAGGCAGAATCGATTGCCGAAAGCGATGAAAAATTCGTCATCACTACGGTGTCCGGGCAGAAATTTGAAGGTAAATCGGTGATTATTGCAACAGGTGTCAAACCCAGGTGGCTTGGAATAAAAGATGAAGAAAAATTTATAGGCCACGGGATCAGCATATGCTCCACCTGCGACGGTCCGCTCTTCCGTAATAAGATCGTGACAATTATCGGAGGAGGAAATTACGCGGTCACGACAGCCATTGAGATGAGCAAACTTGCCAAACATGTAAACCTTATAGTAAGAAGCAAAATCAGGGCGGACGAGGTATACACCAACCAGTATGAGGGGCTTGAGAACGTTTCAACTTATAAAAACTATACTGTAAGCGCCCTTGGGGGGGACAATATGCTCAAAGCGGTTACAATAAAAGAAAGGGATACGGGCGAAGAGATAAAACTTGAAACCGACGGTCTCTTCCTCGCTATCGGACATGATGCAAATACCGGATTTCTTGAAGGCTTCGTCGATCTCAATGGAAACGGGGAGATCATCACAGACAACAACGGCAGGACATCACATAAAGGCGTCTTTGCAGCCGGCGATGTTACCGATACCGAGAGCAAGCAGGTAATTATTGCTTCGGGAGAAGGCGCAAAAGCTGCACTTTCCGCCTATTCTTTCCTTGTGAATAAATAAATGGGGAAAAACTACGATTTCTCTTTTAAAATCCTCCAATTTTAATTTAAACCAATTATTTTCAGCCTTCCCAGGTTAAACCAAGTCAGAAACTGATAAAACAAAAATATTGAAAAAACAAAAAGGCGATCCTTTGGAACCAGAAAAGGAGGGGTGTGGTGAATTTTTCACCACAGTGGTTTTGTCTGGTTTTTTTCTGGGGATTGGTGGGATTATATTATATATTGTATTATTATCTGTACCTGTCCGGCACAAGCGGGATTGGAGTTGAAACGTGGTTTTTCCCGTTGTGCTTCGCAGATGGGGCGTATCTGGTTGCCAATTATTGGTTGCTGATTTAGGTTGCCTGAAGGCAGCCATTGACTGGTGATTTAATTTTCCGTTTGATACGGAATATGTTTCTACTGACTTATCAGGTTCCTAGTATTACCATGCATATTTGCCGGTTACCACCTCCTCATTTTGATCAATCCTTTCCGGTGTCATCGAAGATTCTTATCCTCTCAACCCTGATAGTAAGATTCTTTTGGGCTAATATAAATGAATAATATGCCGGTGGGTAACTCATTTAACCGGACGGTTCAACGTCTTTAAAGAATTCCTTCAGGTTGTCGTTTTGAAGGACAATCCCGGTTAGGAATTTTTTAAACTCATCTACAGAAGAAAAACGCTCATCCTGGTTCTTATTAAGGCATTTCATGACTACATCGTCAAAGAGATCATCCAAGGCTCCAGCTTCCGAAGGAACGACGGGCTGCAAATGCAGGATCTCGTCGGTAACCTCTGCGACACCTGAACCGGAGAATGGTTTCTTTCCGGTTATCAGCTCATAGAATACAATTCCAAGCTGGTATATATCGGTCCTTTCGTCAGGATAGCCGAAGGTCTTCGGAGCGACCTGCTCCGGCGCCGCATAATTCAGGGAAAATCCTATAATGGTCGTTTCATTCCCGTCCGACATTATCTTCCCAAGCCCCCAGTCGGTAATCTTTGCTGTTTTGTCTGCAGAAAGCATAATGTTCTGGGGTTTTATGTCACGGTGGATTATGCCTCTCGAATGGGCATAAGAAAGCCCTTCTGCAACATCATAGATTATCCTTAACGATTCCACGGGAGGAAGCGGTTTTTCAAGAGCCGCCAGAGGCGTTTCAAGATATTCCATCTCTACATAAGGGACAGGGAATATATTTACCGAATTAAGTTTGGCAATGTTCGGATGCTCCAGTCCTTCCCAGATCCTCATCTCCTTCAAAAACAGCCTTCCGGTAGTCTCGTCAAAGTTTATCGGAACTTTTACCGCCACTACGACTCCGTCTTTTCGCCTTTTTGCTTTAAAAACCCTGGCGATCCCTCCTTTTCCGATAAATTCGACATCGCTGTATTTATCATGGAGACTTTCCGGGAAATAGGAAGATGAGAGCGATGAACTCATAATATCCTCTTCTTTCATGAAGAGCGAAGTCGAATCAGGATCGAACGAAGAGGCCGTTACATCGCCGTTCTCTGCGTACCATCTCATGACCAGTGATTTGAAACGATGCCTGAAGACAAGCGGAAGAACTATTGAAAGGAGAAGAGCTGCAGGATATGCCATTCCTGTAACCGGACCGAGTTCCACAGGTACTGTATACAAAGATATTCCCATGAGAACTGTTGCAACAATCGCAACAGGGCACTGGAGACGGTAGACGTTTACAGGGAACCTACCGCTGAGAAGACCTAAAGCCAGAAATGCGGATGATGTAATCAGGAATGTAGTAATAAATATGAAAGCAACCTGAATCATCCCGTAATCGATAAACCCGTATATCAGCCTTGACGTATACGATACAACAGTGTAAAGCAGGGCAATAGACATGGCGCCAAAGGCAAGACCCATGAAGACGACTTCATACTTCCTCCCGCCTTTCAAACCGTACATTCTCCCGAACTTTCCCATAATCCCAATTAATCCGACGAATACCCCGGCAATAAGAACCATAACCAAAACGATCTCAACCGGACTCTGGAGGTAGAGCATCGGCTCGATTCTGGCCGGATCACCGCCAGTGCCACCCGGGGTAGCCTGAACCGAAATATTCTCTTTACCCCCGGGAACGCTCAGGTTTATAGAAATATTCTCCGGCAGCTGTATAATCGGAATTCCCGTCGGTCCCGTACCGTTGACACCGCCTGCAGTAATGATATCGGCCTGCGTTGTCTTCGGGACTACCACATACATTGAATTTTCAGATATCAGCGGATACTTATCCTTCACATAATTCTCATTCCTGAAAAGACCTTTCCAGTATCCTTCGTAGATCTGCTTTACTCCTTCATCAGAGAGCGAACCGATAAAGTCAGAGCCCACGGCATCCCGGATATCCGATGCCGAGGTATAGGGCATATAAGGAGTGCTGCCTATGCCGTTTCCGTCATCATCACTCCCCTTGTAATCGTCCCAGTAGTTCCCCAGAGACGAATTATAGATATCATTTTCGTAAAGATACGAAGAATTGTCCGAGGACCAGTTCAGGGTCGTCGTCAGGGATTTCGCATTCACCCTGTTGTCAAAATTATTCAGGGTTATAATACCGGAAACATTCTTATCCGCGTATATGCCGACACTATGGTTATTTATGGAATTCCCTGAAAACGAAAGCCCGCTCCCGGATATGATGCTTATAGCTATCGGAGTTCCGAGAAAGGTGTTGTCGGAGATTGTCGTATCGTTTCCCTCAATCCATACTGCGCAGTCGGCATCGCCAGAGATTGTAAATCCCTCGATGGTTACGTTATCTGAAGTTATTGTAATCCCGGCAAGCCCCTCTTTGGTAATAATATGCGGTTTTCCCGTCCCGCTATCCATTCCAAGGAGGGAGATCGGTTTATCAATTATGAAATTGCCCCCCCATTCACCGCTCTCGATCAACAGAACAGAACCTGGTTCAGCTCCTGCTACTGCTGCAGCAATGCTGTTCGTGACTGTCTGATTTATAATTCCTTCACTGCTGCTGGTATTATTTACTGCTGCAACCGGTGAGACAAGAAGCAGGAAGAAAAGAAATAAAATAACCATATGCAGAGAGCACCAGCTCAGGCAGGTAATCCTTCGCGTTATTTTATTATCCCCCCTCACCGTTTTCATCGATTATTCTGTCCTCTGTTTCGTTATCCGTACGGGTTATATTTTGAGATTTATTATTCAGGTGTGTCTTTATGAGTCAGATTGAAGATGATTCTTGCTCCTTTCGATCCTCTTGCAAGATCGATCATATCCCCGTCGATAACGGATGTCTCACGGCAGGCCTGAATCTTTGTATTATTGATATATGTACCTCCCGTACTTCCGCAGTCTTCTATGAACCAGTCCCCTTTGCGATTGATAAACTTGGCATGCGGCCTGCTTACCCTTGTTACTGCCTCATAGGAGTTGGGAAGGACTATGGCATTGTCGGAATTACTGAATTCAGGGGATTTGTTGTCTTCACGACCTATCCGGATTTCGTCTTCTTTTAAGGCATAGGCCTCTCCGTCGCATTCGCCGCCAAGAACAACTATCAGCGGGACACCTGTGCTGTTGTCCTCTGAAAGAAGTTTCCTGACCTCGTCCAGTTTGGCGTTTAATTCCTCATGCCCTATCCTTACATCGATATTTGAAAAGATACTGAGGTTGCGGATAATTCCTTCCATTCCGCCGGGGATAAGTGAATATTTCCATACTGGAAGTGCTCCTTTTGAGGTCTGCCTGCCCATCCCGGCTTCTTTCTTTATGACACCTGTCTTAAGCAGTTTATCGAGATGTTTTTTTGTATTTTCATAGCTCGTATCGATCTCCCTGGCGATTTCGCGAACCTCTTTTGGGTGGTTTTCAATCAGCTTCAGGATCCTGAGCCTTGTAGGATTTGACAGGACGTTCAGGTATTCCGAGAGGTCCTCATAAAAATCCGGATCCGAGGATATCGCAATTGTTTTGTCATTAATACCACCGCTCATTTTATCACTCCCTCGTTAATAAATCAATTCACTTTCAACTATTACATAACTTATCTTTTCAAAACAACAACCGAAATATTGTCCTCCGAGACAGGCATGGCGGATTTGACGAGCAGTCTGGCAGTTCCGTTCGCAGTTTCCACCGAATTCAGCCCATCTGATATAACATCATCTTCTATATAATCATGAAGACCGTCGCTGGATAAAAGAAGAACCTCTCCTGAATTGATCCCTATATGATACAGATCTACGGAAAAGTCTCCGCCGATAGATCTTGTTATGACGTTCTTCATCGGGTGCGTCCTCCTTTTTTCAGGATCTATTGCTCCTTTATCCACAAGTTCCTGAACAAGAGAATGATCCACGGTTATCTGCTTTAGCATTCCGTTAAAGAGATAAACCCTTGAATCGCCGGTATTTGCAATGAAAACTTCCAAATCACGGACAAATGCGGCAACGAGCGTTGTACCCATTCCGGCCCTGTCTCCTACGGCCAGAGTGCTGACATTTTCATCGGCCATCGCAAATGAATTTCTCAATAACTTTTCAATTTCAGCGGCACTCATGCCCGCCCTGTAATTTTTTGAGAACTCTGAACGCAGGGTATCTATGGCTATGCGTGATGCCACATCACCGGCAGCATGACCTCCTATCCCGTCGGCAACCGCCATAAGAAGGCCGTCCTTAATTTGTGAAGCTAAACAGGAGTCCTCATTGTGCCGCCTTTTTCCTGCAATCGAAACACAGCTGTATTCCATATAATATATCCGGTACCTGAAATGCTGGACTGAATCTGAATTTCCTGTAAAGACACGAAAACAATTACCTGTCCGCTTGAAGAGAGTTTATCCTGTTTATTTATTAATATTGACAGTGAGGAAGGTTAATAGATCTAACAATCCGGTTCAATAAAAAACAGTTTTAGATATATAATACGAATTATAATAATGCCATCCAGACCATATACGACCCTATGACCATTATGACTATAACCAAGATCAGGAGCTTATAGCAGCACTTATCACACAGGCATAAGAATCCCTTCTCTCCTTTGGATGCACCGCAGAGCCTGCATTTTTTATCTGAACCGGCAGTTATTCCGTGCTCCTTTTCGTACATTTTCTTTATTTTCGAATCAAGATTGGGGCTGTTGTGGATCCTGTGCCATTCATCAGCGCTCATTCCAAGGAAAAAATCGCAATCCTTACATTTAAGCCAGACTTCATACTCATCGGGATGTTCAATGTAAACTGATTTGTTTTTACATTTAGGGCATTCAATCTCTTTTTCACTCATAAGAAACTCCTAAAAATTAATCGAAGTTTATGCATAATAAGAGTTCCATGTGATTTCGGAACCTAAGTCCGGCGAGGCAATTATTCAGGAACCACTCTCTACCCGGTTCATCATGAACATTTTTCAGCTGAAAGGACAAAATTTGTGCAATGAAATTCAGGGCAATTCATATCGCTTCAATACTGATACTCACAGCATTCATTTTTACTGCTGCATGTACCGGTTCGTCAGGGCAGGACAATAGTGAAATTTCCAGGTATATTGAAGACCTGTATTCAGATGACAAGGATACGGTGACATCGGCTGTAAAAGAACTTGCAGCCAGCGGTGAGGCAGCGGTAAATCCCCTGATCAATGTATTCTCTTCAGGGAATCGGCAGGCTTCGGGTTACGCAGCCGTAGCTCTTGTATATATCGGAGAACCTGCGATCGAACCTCTCACCAAAAAGCTTGATTCAGATAACGAAGACGAGAGTGATTGGGCCTCAAATACACTGGCACTGATGGGCAGTAAAGCTGTTCCGGATCTTATAGAGATAGTAAATACCGGAAGCGACACAGAAAAAGAGCAGGCTGCAATAACGCTCATTAAGATCGGGGATAACGCGCTTCCTCTGCTAAATCTGGAACTCAATACCAATGCGGAGGCGGATCAGGCAGAGATCATCTCGATTATCCGGTCAATAGAAGCAACACAAAACCTGCAGGAAAAGTTAAACTATACGGGAACTGGATAAAAATTCAGGCAAATTAATTTGCCTTCTTTTCATCTTTTTTCCTGTAACCCTCAAGAATAAGTGAATTGATATTTTTAACGGGTTTATCAGTCGATTCCTGGATATGGAATTCACAGAACGGACAGGATGTTACAACAATGTCGCAGCCGGTCTTCCCGATCTCCTCTCCCCTTTTCATCCCGAGCGCTTTCGCCTCATCAGGAAGCCCGGATCTCACACCACCCCCCGCACCGCAGCAGATAGACGGCATCTCGACAAATTCTCTCGCGAACATCCCGATGAGTTCTCTCGGCTCGTCATGTACGCCCTGACCGCGGAGAAGGTGGCAGGGATCATGATATGTTACCCTTACATCAAGTTTTTCCGGGGGCTCGATCCCGTATTTGACAAGCAGCTGGTTGATATCAATCACTTCAAACGGTGTGTCATAGTCATTTTTAAGTGTCGATCCACATCCCGCACACATTGTAAGAACGGTATCAATGCCCCTTTTGGCAAAGCATACGATATTCGTCTTTTTCAGGTTTTCAAGGATCTGCGTCTGACCGGTCCTGATAAGAGGCGATCCGCAGCAGACCTGATCTTTCGGGACAATGACCCTAATGCCGTTTCTTTTAAGAACCTCAATAGTATCGAGACAGGTCTGAACAACTCTCATATTGTACATGCAGCCTACAAAGAAGCCTACCTCGCAGCGAACCTCACCATAAGGCTCGATTACCTCAGGAACCATCTCAAGGAAGGTTTCACCTGCCTTCTCGACACTTCTTCCTGTGGTCCTGACCAATTCTGCAACTGCCTTGTGCCGGTCAAGTGTTAAGCCCTGCCTGTTGGCAAGTTCCCTGAGTTTCTCTATCGCTCTTCCGGGAATAGCTATCTTCTTAGGGCAGGCAAGGTAGCAGGCCTGGCAGGAAGTGCATGTGAAAAGCCCTTCATCGACAGCCAGCGGAACCCGGTTCCCTGAACTCCGCGGATCAAGTGCAAGCCTCATCTCCTGCCTCATCAGGGTCGGCCCTGCAAAATCCACAACCCTCATCGCGGGACATACCGATACACAGCACAGGCACTCGATGCAGTCTCTTATCGGTCTTATCCTGTCGATCTCTTCCTTTTCCGGAAGTTCACCGCATCCGCAGGGGACAAGGCCGGGCATCTTTGAAAGCTCGGAGACCAGATCGACAGCAAGATCCTTTATGACCGGAAGATCAAGAGGTTCCAGAATCATCCTGTCTTCTGCGATAGTCATGCATGCAAGCTTCGGTTCGCCGTTTATCTTTATTGCACAGCTCCCGCACTGGCCTGCACCGCAGCAGTACCTGAAAGAGAGAGACGGGTCCAGGTTGTCCCTTACAGCGATCAGTACATCGAGCACCCTAGCTCCCTCGTTGACCTCAACATTATAATCCTTGTAAGAGGGAGTGATTCCTGAAGAAGGGTCCTGCCTCAGGATCTTTACTTTCAGGCTGACTTTCTTAACCGAAGCCATCTACTGCTCCTCCTTCCGTTCAATTCCCGATTTTTCAAGTGACTGGAACGTGTGGCTGTACGGTGATTTTTCCGGATTTTTACAAGGTCCTAGATCTGTCCTCATGTTGGCACCCCGTGATTCGGGCCTGATCAGTGAGCCTTTCACGACGAGAACGGCTGTAGTGAGCATATCTGCAACTGTACAGCAGTCAATAAGATTTTCACGCGATTCAGCCTTAGGTTTCTCTACGGAGAGTTTTTCAAGCTCTGAAAGAGCTGTTTTCAGGCCTTCTTCAGTCCTGAATATTCCGGCTTTCTCCCACATCAATGCCTTCATTCTCCTGCGGATTTGGGCAGGGTTCTTATCTCCTTTAAGGTATCCCTCCAGGCGGGTCCGGATTGCATCGATCTGAATCGGATCGATCTTTCTGCTGGTCAAAGAACTCTTTCCCGCAGATTCTCCGGCACGCTTACCGAATACCTGGGTATCTGCAAGCGAATTCCCGCCGAGACGATTTGCACCGTGGACTCCGCCGGTCACTTCGCCGCATGCAAAGAGCCCGGGGACATTAGTCACCCCATGAGGATCTATCCTGATGCCTCCCATGAAATGATGGGCGGTGGGTGCGACCTCCATCGGCTCTTTCCTTATGTCGACACCGAAGTTGAGGAACTGCTCAAGCATGAGCGGGAGCTTTACTTCAATATATTTATCGTTAAGGTGCGAAACATCGAGATACACGCCTCCTTTTTCAGTTCCCCTGCCTTCGAGGATCTCGGTTGCAATTGAGCGTGCGACGACATCTCTTGTCGAGAGCTCCATCCTTTCGGGATCATAATTCTTCATGAACCTCTCGTCTTTGGTATTCTTCAAAACACCGCCTTCACCGCGGACAGCCTCAGTAATAAGCCTCCCGCGGGCGTCATACGGCTGAACTGCACCTGTCGGGTGGAACTGCACCATCTCCATGTCTATAAGCTCCGCTCCTGCCCTGAATGCAAGTGCAAAACCCTGGCCGTTGCCCGTTGCACAGTTTGTATTCACCTCGTAAATCTGCCCGGCCCCGCCGGTTGCGAGCACGACGGCATCGGCTTTTATGACGACCAGATTTCCATTTCTGTCAAGCCCGGCCGCACCGCAGACTCTTCCTTCGGATTTTAAAAGTTCTATTGCAGAGATCTCGTGAAGTATTTTGATATTTTCTGTTCTCAGGTGCTCGACGAGAGTCATCATCATCTCGTGACCGGTCCTGTCTCCTGCATAGCATGTCCTGTTGAACCTCTGGCCGCCGAACGGGCGCTGGGCAAGCTGTCTTTCGGGCGTAAGGTCAAAGACTGCACCCCAGTCAATAAGATCCTTCATCCTCTCAGGCGCTTCAGCCACAAGTGTCTTTACAAGTTCAGGATCGTTCAGGTATGCACCGCCCTTCATCGTATCCTCTTCGTGAAGGGTACAGCAGTCCGCAGGATTCAGCACCGCATTGAAACCGCCCTCGGCCATAGGGGTGCAGCCGCCCTTTCCGGCAACAGAGCGGCTCATCATTACCACGTCACCGTAAAGTGCAGCTTCAATTGCCGCTCTTGTTCCGGCACCACCGCTTCCGATGACCAGAACATGGCAATCTATGATATTTTCCGTATTCTCTGCAACCATTAGGATTAAAGGTTAGTTATTTATAAGACATAAAGAAATGGCAGACTGCAAAATTTATAAACAGCACCCTAAACCCGGATAATCCCCACGCTTATTTTAATACCATAGCAACTCCATACACTATAAAACCAATAAAAAGAGTGAGCTAAATTGAGGCTTTTAATGAAATTTGGCGGCACATCGGTCGGCGATGAGAACTGCATCGGGCGCGTTGTGTCGATCATCAGCCATTACCGGAGTTCAGGGTGCGAACTTGCGGTTGTAGTATCGGCGATGTCCGGGGTTACGGATCAGCTTATTGCAATAGCGGAGGAGGTCGAAAAATCAACTGACAAGCCTCCGATTGAGGCTACCATACAGTCCCTGAGAACCAGGCACACAAAGGTGCTTAAAGGTGTTGCACCCGACGAATATGAGGCGGTCTCATCTGATATTGAAAACCGTCTCGACAACCTGAAAAACATCCTCACCGCCGTCCACAATTTAAGAGAGCTCACTCCAAGATCCAAAGACTACATCATTTCTTTCGGCGAAAGGCTCTCGGCATTGATCGTGAGCGCAGCACTGAGGCAGAACGGGATCGATTCGATGCCACTCAACGGATGTGAGGCAGGGATCATCACAAACGAGCGTCACGGATGCGCAAATGTACTGCCTGAGAGCGATGCAAGGATCAAAAGCAGGGTCGGAGCACTTTTGCAGGATATGGTCCCGGTTGTCATGGGATATATGGGATGCACGAAGGACGGAATCGTCACAACACTCGGGAGGAGCGGTTCGGATTATTCGGCGGCTGTCGTCGGTTCGGGGATAGATGCCGATGAGATCTGGATCTGGACTGATGTAGACGGCGTAATGACTGCAAACCCCCGCATAATTCCCGATGCCCGTGTAATATCCGACATCTCATACCATGAGGCGATGGAGCTTTCATACTTCGGGGCGGAAGTGCTCCACCCGAGATCTATCGAACCCGCGATGCAGAAAGGAATCCCTGTCAGGGTCAAAAACACCTTCAACCCCTCTGCCGGAGGAAGCTGCGTCCTTGCATACGAGAAGAAGGATGACCGGGTAGTAAAGGGGATAACATATATCGAGAAGGTCTCCATCATAAACATCACAGGTGCTATGATGGTCGGAAGGCCGGGGGTCGCAAAAGCGATATTCACCGAACTTGCAGACAGAAACGTCAATGTTATGATGATCTCACAGGGATCATCAGAGGCGAACATCTCCCTGATAGTGGATGATGAGCATCTCGATTCTGCAATCGCGGCACTTTCAAAGGTCCAGCAGGGAGGATACGTCCGTGAGGTTACATATGACAGGGATGTAGTCGCAGTGGCCGTTGTCGGGACCGGAATGGCAGGAACACCTGGGATCTCCGGCAGGATATTCACAGCGCTTGGAAAAGCGGGAGTCAACCTCATGATGATATCGCAGGGATCTTCAGAGGTGAACATATCCTTCGTAATAGCAGCCGAGGACGGAAAGAAGGCGGTGGCTGTTCTTCACGATGAATTCGAACTTTCTAAAGAGGAGAGCATATGAAAAAGAACGTCGCGGGCGGGTACACATACAGCGAGGCAGGTGTGGACATCAGCCTTGAAGAACTGGGCGTCAAAACCCTTGTCTCACAACTCACGTACAGAAGAACCGGCGGATATCAAATGTGCAGCGATGTAGGCCATTTCGCCGGACTCGTCGATTTTGGAGATTACGTGCTTGCACTTGCCGTAGACGGCGTCGGGACGAAGATGCTTGTTGCCGACAGGCTGAAAAACTGGTCGACTCTTGGAATTGACTGCATCGCGATGAATGTAAACGACCTTTACGTGATGAACATAGAGCCGGTTGCATTCGTCGATTATATCGCAACCGACAAAGTCGAGCCTGATAAGATGAGGCAGATCGGTGTCGGGCTAAACGAGGGTGCAAGGCTTGCAAATATGAACCTCATCGGCGGCGAAACTGCGACACTAAAAGGGCTTGTAAACGGCCTTGATCTTGCAGGAACCTGCCTGGGTGTAGGGAAAAAGGATGAGATCATCACCGGTGCGGCAATAAAGGAAGGAGATGTCATTATCGGGATTCCTTCAACCGGTATTCATTCCAACGGCCTGACACTTGCAAGGAAGGTCGTCGATTCTTACGCGGATTACAGCGAGAAGATGCCGTGGGGAAAGACACTTGGCGAGGAGCTTCTTACACCTACAAGAATCTACAGCGAAGTCCTCGAAGTAACCCGTAATTGCGAGATCCACGGGATGTGTCATATTACAGGCGGAGGCTTAAACAACCTCAGAAGACTCGGACCCTACGGGTTCGACATCTCCAGTCCCCTTGTACCCTCACCGATATTCAAATGGATCGAGGAGATCGGAAATATCGATAAACACGAGATGTACAGGACATTCAATATGGGAATGGGCTACGTCTTCATCGCACCGAAAGAAGAAGCCGGAAAGATCACGGAGATTGTTCCCGATTCAAAGATTGTCGGCGAAATCACCGGCGAAGAAGGCGTCCGCCTCGAAGGCGAAGTCTTCGAGAAATAATTTTTTTAATTAAGTTTCGGTGATTCCGGTCATTTCTATGGGATATAATCCTACAGAGATTTATAAAAGGGCATAAGCCCCTATCGAACCCCATCACAGGTTTGCTTCGCAAACATGTGCAATTATGATACCCCGGCCTCACGGCCGGAAAATGTCATATTCCACGTTACAAGGCGAAAATTTGATGAGCAGGTCCCTTCATTCTGCTAAGACCAGTATATTTCCTATCGAAATTTTAAAATATATTCTCAACTTGTAATCCCCCGGCCGAGGCTTACCCGGAAGGGTAGCGTCCAGGCCGGCTATCGCCATAGCGCAAAGCCCTGAGGTCAGGGCGTGTTCACGTAGTGAACTTGCGCAGGGGTTGCCTACCGAAGGGCTGTCGGCCCAATCGATTCCTACAGTGACCTTTGATCACCTGTAAAAAAATGAGTCAGGGAAGATGAATGCCTCCCCTCTATTCAAATTCCAGATAAACATTCAAAAACCTAAAACCTAAACCAGACGGAAGACCAGATCTCTTTTCGAAGAGCCTCACCACAGTGCCTGTCCGGTTTGATATCGGTAGTTCGTATGATCCTTTCAAGAGGGCAGTCTGCAGCAATCGCCTCTGCAAGCCGGACATCGCCCATAAGGACAAGGCAATCTGCAATATCCGCATGGGATTCCATCATAGAATCAAACGCAGCTGCGGCCTTTTCCGCATGATGTCGGATATCCTCCTCCCTGAGCCTCTCGAATCTCTTCTGCGACCACCCGCCCTTCGAATGCTTCTCCTTGACACCCGTTTTTACAAGTTCGCCTGAGAGAATATTCTTTGCATCGGCAATTCCTATGAAAGACTCTCCCGCATGTGCCAGTACAAAGGCTGCCGCCCGCTCGGAATTCAGGATGGCTGACAATTCGGCGGTTTCATAGGAATTACCGGATACTGAAAAAGACGATTCAACAGGGAATGGGGGGATAACCGCAAAAACAGGCAATAATTCAGATCCGCCGCCATGAAAGAGAGCAAATCCCGTATCCCTCTGGTCATCACGAATAACATCAACAATTTCCTGCACCGGCACTTTCGAAAGGACCTCATCATCCCCGGGAGTACCGTAAACAGACAGAAGATCTCCCTTTTCCGATCGCAGTGAGGACAGAAGGCCTATAAACTCAAGTGATTCCCTCTGTGAGAGCTTAAAACTTTTAAAAGACGGACCACAGGAGTCATTATTATCGCTCCTGCAGACCTCGAGTTCATGCTCGAGAACACCAATCTTTGTCAGTGCCTTTTTCAGCGACTCTTCGAGCTCCTGCCTCCTTGCAGGGTCCTCAGACGCCTTTGTTTCCCTCTTTGAAAGCCTTTTGCGGAGACTTTTATTATCCTTCTCGAGATCTCTTATTGTATTCAGAAGGCGCTCTTTCTCCTCTTCTGCGCCGCGATTCAAAAATTTATCAAGCATGATCAAAACCGGCCGAAAAAGATGCGATCAGGATTCGTCAGGCACATCGCCATACGGGATATATTCGGATTTTTTGGCCTTTTTGCTGACGATTCCACTGTTCCCGTTGATATCCTGGATAATTAATGTAAACGGCTCTTTTCCTTCGCGTGCCCTCTCAAGCCTTTCTTTTAACGCGATGGCATTTGCCTTCTCAGGCTCTTCATCTGAACGGGTGATAATTCCTTCGACGACATTTAGGATTCTCAAAAGAACACCTTCGACATTCGATATGAATGCCTCGCACATAGGACCCGGTTCGACAAGTATACCGAATTCAGGAATCTCGATCGAGCCCCTGCTGCTCCTGACGACTCTTATCGCGAGATCCTCCTCTCCATCGACCTTTACAGTGTACCGGATTGGATTATTGTCTCCCATGACCATAGTGTCAACCGATTTAAAACCACAGTCACAGGAAGCATGGGCAAGCATAACCTCTGAAAAATAGGGAATTCTTTCAGTCTGATATATATATTGGATATCCTTCGAACAGACCGGACATGGAGCTGTAATAACCCTTCTCAAACTCAGGCTCCAATTTTTTCGCGGGAGACCTTGACAGACATCGGAGTTATGATAATGTATTTCTGGTCGCCGAGACCGATTATATCCCCGTTGATATCATTTGCAACATCCCTGAGATCCTTTACCACCCTTTCATATGTGATCTTGTCCATTTTAAGGCGCCCGATGTCCACGATCACAATATTACCGTTATAGACCTCGTCTTTTATTCTTGGTGTGTCACGTATCTCGTTTATAGTCGCGATCTTGACGTACATTGTCGCCGGACCCCCCGAACCCGAGGATTCGACAGAGGCCAGATCAAGTTCCATGTAATCCGCTTCATCCGATGGACTTCCCTTTTTGAAGAGGGATGTAAACTTTTTAGCCATATGAAGAATTGTAGAGTGAATTTTATTTAATTTTATCTTTTGTTATTCGAATAAATCAGATCTCGAGGTTCCAGAGATCGTCTCCCACATAGTGGATATTCTTGGCCACCTTTCCCTTATCAGAAGCCATAATGCCCTCAGAATCCATAAGCGCAACCGCTATTGCCAGTGGTTTGCCATGCTTTTCCTCCACGATGACAAACGGCCTGCCCTCCCTGATGTCGCCGGTAAGACTGACAATGCCCGGGCGCATAAGATCTGCACCCTTGGCCATAAAAGCCACCGCACCGGAATCGACAACAGCCTTGCGGACTTCAAAAGGAGTCTCAACAAATGCCCTCAGGGTAGGAAAAACCCAGCCGTCCCTCTCCATAATCGCCGGTTTCCTGTTGACAAGATAGATCATAAAATCGCTGTCCGTCTCTGCAATCTCCACATTTCCGGAAAGAAAACTGTCAGCCGATTCCCCGATCTCCTCTTCCAGTTTCTTTTTAAGATCGGCAAGACGCGATTTCCGTATAGAATATCTCTTTTTTACATTCAGCTTTGCCATTTTAACTCCGATATTAGTTATTCATCATATCGATGCCAGGACTGATACACCTTTTGCGCTATATTTATCTATCTTACACTCGCAATTATACTAATCCTCATCAAAGAATAAAGGGAACCCCATGACAAAGAGACCACTGGAAATTTTGGACCAGGCTTTAAATCAGAAGCCGGTAATAGTCAGTCTGAAGGGCGGCAGAGAAATTCGCGGGATATTACAGGGATACGATGTTCACATGAATCTCGTCCTTGAGAACGCAGAAGAAGAGATTAACGGAGTTATCAAGAGCCAGGGGACATTAATTGTCCGTGGCGACAATGTAATCTACATATCTCCGTCGGTAAACTAAGAGTATTTTTTGAAAGAGAAATTTATAATTTTAGGTGATTTAAAATGACAAAAGGAACTCCATCAAGAGGAAAGAGACAGACCCAGACCCACATCGTATGTAGGAGATGTGGAAAGGTGTCCTATCACAAGCGCGATAAAGTCTGTTCGGCATGTGGATTCGGAAAGACATCAAGAATGCGCAAATATAACTGGGTTACGAAAAAATCGAAAACCCCCACACACTAAAATCTCCAGCCTAACAAGACAGATATCATGTGCGGTATCGTTGGCATCATCGGTGCCGGTGATGTTTCAATCCCGATATACTACGCTCTTTACGCCCTGCAGCATCGCGGGCAGGAGAGCGCGGGTATTACCACTTTTGACGGTAAAACACTTTTTAAGCATAAAGGTCCCGGCCTTGTCGCAGAGGTATTTGACGAGGATATACTCCACGAACTGAAGGGTTTTTCAGGTCTGGGTCATGTCCGTTACCCTACAACAGGCGAAAAGATCGCGGAAAATATCCAGCCCTTTACATTCAGGTTTATGGGAAGGTTTTGTGCCATAGCACACAACGGCAACCTGACAAATACGGAAAAGCTGCGCGAAGAGTTCGAAAAACGTGGCCAGATATTTTCTACAACCACGGATACGGAAGTTATCGGAAATGTAATCGCCGATGAACTCAGGAAATCCGGGCGCATGGAAGATGCGGTATTGGCCTGTATGAAAAGGCTCGAAGGCTCATATTCCGTGGTTTTTCTCTCCGAAGACAAGGTCTATGCATTCCGTGATCCCCTCGGGATCAGGCCGCTCTGCATCGGAAAAACGAAAGACGGATATATAGTATGTTCTGAATCCGTTGCCGTGGACGCTTTAAACGGCACGTTGATCCGCGATGTCAGGCCGGGAGAGCTTGTCTGCATAAGTAAAAAAGGGCTGGAGTCCGTACAGATTGCAGAGAGTTCAGGCCATGCACACTGTGTTTTTGAATACATCTATTTTGCAAGGGCCGATTCGGTTATTGACGGCCGCCTGGTTTATGATGTCAGGAGAAAGATCGGCCAGGCATTGTACCTCGAAGCTCCCGTAAAGGCCGATCTCGTCTCACCTGTTCCCGATTCCGGAATAGCCCATGCAACAGGCTATTCGGAAAGTTCCGGCATCCCTTACAGGGAGGGCCTGATCAAGAACAGGTACATGGGCAGGACCTTCATAATGCCTACGCAGGAAGACAGGGAGAA
Organism: Methanolacinia paynteri; assembly: GCF_000784355.1. Taxonomy (NCBI): domain Archaea; kingdom Methanobacteriati; phylum Methanobacteriota; class Methanomicrobia; order Methanomicrobiales; family Methanomicrobiaceae; genus Methanolacinia; species Methanolacinia paynteri. Next base: position 141,643 of record NZ_KN360928.1, read on the forward strand.
CGCCGTCAGGATAAAACTGAATCCTGTAAAAGGCCATATCAAGGATAAATCCATTGTTATCGTCGACGACAGCATAGTCAGGGGAACAACCTCAAAGAGAATTATAAATATCCTGAAGGAAGCCGGAGCTGAAGAGGTCCACATGAGAGTAGGATCCCCCCCGATAAAGGCCCCCTGTTACCTTGGAGTTGATATGCCGACAAGAGAGGAGCTTATCGCAAGCGACAAGTCGAATGAAGAGGTGAAGGAGGGGATAGATGCTACTTCACTCCATCATGTGTCTGTCGAATCGCTCATTGATGCAATAGGCATGCCCGCAGATGATCTCTGCCTCGGCTGCCTTACCGGAGTATATCCTCTCTGGATCAAGGGCGAAAAGGCCTGCCCGAGATATACCGATTTTATAAAAGGCTCGTACCAGACGAATATTAAGGAATTCAACGAATAATCAGATATCCAGTTCCCTCTTTTTTTCCTTTATCCATTCCTGCAGCAGGATCGTCAAAAACGATTCTGCCTCCGAAAGATACATCAGGTCCGCAGATTCGCCACCTTCACAGGATTCACCGGACGACAAACGGTCCGCCGAATACAGGAACCAGCCCAGCTCATCATCAGAACACCATCCTTTCGCCACGGGATTTCCCGCAGAAGACTCGATCATCCGGAACAATTTTAAAAATCCATCCCATGTTCCGAATGCACCGGGGATCTCGCTTATTGCTGCGCCGAGGTCGCTATCCGCAGTTGCAACGAGAAAAACCGACTCGAAAGGGCTCCTGATCTGAATCTCCTCGTCATTCCCGTCCTCACACGAGATAATGAAATTCCCGTCATTTCCTGAATGCGTGTCACTCAAAAAATCTTTCTTTTCCTGCTGTGTCTCGCTAATATCTTCCGCCTTTATTTTAGGATCGCCGTTAAAGACCAGCATCGACACCCCCCGTATAAGTTTGATCTTATTGCCGGCGTCAGAGCTGACATCTTCCGCAGTAGAAAAATCCCCGGAAGAATCATAAAAAAAAGCGTACCGGCAGTCTGAAGCGGTGCGGATCAATAGTTCTGGAGCTGACCGGGATATAATATCCATGAGGTGAGCGTCTCCGGAAAGATAAACAAGCCAGTTCATAATAGTAATATGATCAGAAGAAGTAGATTCTTTTCATATTTTCCTAACATATGATTAAATACTGTATTTCCAAATTTAACCATAGCTTTTAGCAACTCATTTATTTAACCCGGAAAAATACTATTTCATATTCAGGGTTTGTAAAATGGGTGAATACAGGGGTTTGATCGTATTATTCTTTCTGGCTGTATGCCTCGTTCCGGCTGTTTCAGCAGTCCATTACCAGGCGGCAGGTACAATCTCCACGTTAACGGATTATCCGGAAGACAGATGGGAGATAGGAATCAGCGGAGACAATGTTATCTGGGTCGAACCCGGAGAAGGATATGGAGAACAGATCCTGTACCTATATAATATTCCTGAAAAGGAAGTCAAAAAGATTGCATCATCAAAATATTCCACCTTTCATCCGGGGATTGCAGACGATCTTCTTCTCTGGGGAGAGAAGACAGACATTCCGGGACCCATAAACCTAATCCGCTACGATATCCTGAATGGGAGCCTGTCTTATGTCGATCCCTACCTCTCAAACCAGGATTTTCCTGCAACCGACGGCAGTACCGTTGTATGGCTGGACAGCAGGACAGGAGGCTATACGAATATCTATCTGAAGAAAGGTGATGACGGCAGCTATCTGTTCCACGGATCGGACACAAGCGACAAGCACACCCCTCAGATTAGCGGAGAGTACGTCTACTGGGTGGAGAAAGGAACGCTCTACAGGCAGAACATAGATTCCGGGAACGCAGAGGCCATAATATCAGAAATACCGGACGATTACTCGATCTCGGGAGAAAATATAGTATGGGAGTACGAGAACGGCGATCAAACCGACATTGCCCTCCTCGACACGAACGCGATGTCAGCCGAAACCGAAGTGGATAACCCCGGCGACCAGTTGAACCCGGATATCGACGAAAACAACATAGTCTGGCAGGAAAAAGAAGACGGCCTGAATTTAATCAGGGTAAAGAACATCGAAACCGGAATAAGCGCCGGGATCTATTCTTCCGAATATCTTCAGTCCGAACCGAAGATAAGCGGTGACAACATAGTCTGGTTCGATTCCACGCCTGGAAATGAATCGGTCAGGATGTTCGATCTTGACAGTTATGCGGTGCCCTCCGCTGATTTCATATCGGATGCCGAACCTTCGCTCGTGCCGTTTACGATTCATTTTGTTCCCGAGATCACAACTTCGGTAAATATCAAACCCGATCTGCTATGGAATTTCGGAGACGGAACATTCTCGCCAGAGGCCGAGCCGGATCATACGTACACAGAGCCCGGCATATACAATGTCTCATTGACCATCTCCAACGAATATGGTACAAAAACCGAATTCAAACCCTCATATATCATTGCCGGCGAACTGCCCGACCCTGACTTCTACTCTGAAATCACTACAGGATATACACCGCTCACTGTAAGATTCACGGACAACTCCACTGGGTCTTATGACACGATACTATGGGACTTTGGAGACGGAGTGGGATCATTACTGGAAAACCCGGTACACACCTATGATGAGCCGGGACTCTATACCGTGGCACTTACCCTGTCCAACCGGTTCGGATCGGTTACAGAGACAAAATACGGATACATCAGGGCCGGTTTTGAAGTCGACATCCAGGAGCAGGATGTAACGAAAGAGGAAGGGGCATTAGGCCTCCCGGATATCTTCACCCACGGATCGACGGGAACCAGCGGTAATGAATCGGAGATGCCTTCGTTTGACGTTGAGGACTTCATAGGACTATTAAACAAATAATGAAACGGAACAAAAAAAATAACAGAATAATAGTAGCGAGGAATGGATTTGAACCATTGATCTACGGGTTATGAGCCCGCCGGGATTTCCTGACTACCCCACCTCGCTATTGTGCTATAAACCTCTGGCATTATTGCTGATATATGTTTTGATATCTACATCTGGCAGATTATTCATTATTGAGGGAATTTATCCATGCATCCGGGATATATAATAAATATTGAATAAGCGACAAAACTGAGTACTATGTCAGGAAGCGACAATGCGGACGATGATATCCAAAAGCTCAGGGAACAAAGGAAGGCAGAAATAATGAACAAGATCGGAAAAAAAAGAAATCCCGGGGTAAATGTTGTGGACGAACTGAATTTTCGCGCATTTATATCAGAAAACAGGTTTTCAGTTCTTGATGTGTGGGCCGAATGGTGCGGCCCGTGCCTGAGAGTTGCACCCGTCATCGAAGAATTTTCAAATGAATTTTCTGGAAAAATCGCATTCGGAAAGTGCAATGTCGATGAAAATCAGAATATTGCGGCGGCATTCGCCATATCTGCAATACCTACCCTGCTTTTTTTCTCCGAAGGAAAACTGATAAACAGAATCACCGGCGCATACCCGAAGGAAGCGCTTGAAAAACAGATCCGGTCCATTTTCCCGGGCATATAAAATAAATTAATTATTATTTCCCTTTTTTAAACCTCTCTTTGAAATTCATCTTCGCAGCCATTATGAAATCATTGATAGTCAGGCTGCCGACCGGATAAGTATAGAAACTCACCTCAACATATTTCCCCTGATAGATACGGACATCAGGATAATGACCCTCCCTCTTTGAAAGATCTGCAATTTCGATGAAGAACTCCTCGCATTTCTGGAAGTTTCCAAGATCATAAATCCTGAAAATCCTCCCGTCCCTGACCTCCCAGCCCGGAACCGCCCTGATGTATTCAAGGACCTCCTTTCTTGTCAGTGGTGAAAGGCGGCCGGGATTGGGATCGCATTTCATAGCATGCAGTTCCATTACTCTTAAATCCCCATTATTCTAAAAAAAGTTTTGTAAAAAAAAATGTGTATCTGCCGGCAATTCTGCATAGAGGCGCTGATGCAATAAATGTAGAAAAGGGACAGATCCAATGCGCTTTACGGCACAAAAAATACTGAAAAATCCCATCCGGGCCACATTTGCGTTTATACTATCACGACAGATAATATCCTGAGATCATTCCCGAAAAAAAGACCGTCCGTCAACCTGTACAAAATTCAAAAGGGAATCAATTTTTATTTCTTTTTCAAAAAAATAAAGAGAATGAAAAGGATACGAATATTTTTATTATTAATCATGTAAAATTTATTGGGGATTTTTTTGAGAGAACTTCGTATACACGGAAGAGGCGGACAAGGTTCGGTCACCGCTGCCGAACTCATTGCTACAGCGGCCTTCAAGAGTAATATCTACTCACAGGCCTTTCCCGCATTTGGAGTTGAAAGAAGAGGAGCTCCGGTGCAGGCATTTGTCCGTTTTGATGATAAGAAGATCAGGCTTAGGAGCCAGATCTATGAACCGGATTACATCATCGTCCAGGACAGCACATTAATCGGCGATGTGAACGTCTTCAGCGGAATGAAAGAAGGCGGAATAGCAATAATCAATACGGAAAAGGAGATCGATGGCGGAGTACCGGAAGGAGTTAAAGTGGTAAAGATCAACGCGACATCGATCGCGCTGGAGACACTTGGTCTTCCTATCGAGAACACAACTCTCATGGGCGCATTCGCAGCGGCAACAGGAGAGATCGAGTTCGACGCCCTTGAAGAATCTCTCCGCGAGAGATTCCCGGGAGTGCTTGCAGACAAGAATATTGCAGCAGCCAGAAAGGCATATGATATCGTAAAAGGAGGCACCTGAGTATGCCGCTCAACGTAGGCTGTTCCGCTAGGCCCGGAAATGCAAGGGACAACAAAACAGGTTCGTGGAGAACATTCAGGCCCGAGTTCGACAACGACAAATGCAACAAATGCGGAACCTGCATGATGATCTGCCCCGAGGTCTGTATCGGCGAAGATGAAGAAGGATACCCGGATGTCGACTACGATTTCTGCAAGGGCTGCGGCCTGTGCGCCGAAGAATGCCCCAAAGAGGCAATCACGATGAAAAAGGAGGAGAAATAATGCTTCAGATAATGGAAGGCTCACACGCAGTCGCAGAGGCCGTAAAAATGAGCAGGCCCCAGGTTGTATCAGCCTACCCGATTACCCCACAGACTCATATAGTCGAAAGGCTCGCCGAGATGGTGGCCGACGGAGACCTGAATGCGGATTATATCTGTGTTGAGAGTGAATTTTCCGCCTTATCGTCATGCCTCGGCGCCTCTGCTGCAGGTTCAAGGGTCTATTCAGCAACGACATCGCAGGGCCTCGCCTTTATGACAGAGGTCGTATTCAATGTCGCGGGAATGAGGCTTCCGATTGTAATGACAATCGCCAACCGTTCTCTCGGTGCTCCCCTGAGCATATGGAACGATCAGCAGGACTCAATATTCCTCAGGGATTCCGGCTGGATGCAGTTATATGCAGAAGACGCACAGGAGGCAACAGATCTCCATTTCATTGCATACAAGGCTGCGGAAAACTATGATGTTCTCCTTCCGGCGTTCGTGTGCTTCGACGGCTTTATCCTCACGCATACTTTCGAACCGGTAGATATCCCCACGCAGGAGGAAGTCGATGCATATCTTCCTGCATTCAAACCGTACCAGCGGCTGGATGCAAAGGATCCGATATCGTTCGGAATGTATGCAACACCCGACTACTACCAGGAGTTCAGGTACGAGATCAATGCCGCAATGACAAGGGCAGATAAAGTCCTGAGAGAGGCCGGTGCCGAATTCGGAGAAATGTTCGGGCGCGACTACTCCGGCCTTGTAGAAAGCTACAGGCTTGACGATGCAGATACAGCCATAGTGGCACTCGGTTCAGTCTGCGGAACGATAAAAGACGCAGTCGACGAGATGAGAGACGACGGAAAGAAGGTAGGGCTCCTGAAGCTCAGGTCTTTCCGCCCGTTCCCGGCCGAAGACGTAAAGAAAGCCCTTGCAGGTGTGTCGAATGTCGCCGTGCTCGAAAAGAACCTCAACATCGGATCAAGGATGCTCGGTGCGGTAGGTCTTGAGGTAAAGGATGCAGTGTACTCGTCAGGAATACCGGTTCATTCGTATGTCGGAGGTCTCGGCGGCCGCGACATCAGGAAGAAAGATATAAAGATGATTACGGAATGGGCCGAAAAAGGCAAAGACGACTGCTTCTTCGGACTTCGCGAGGAGGTGCTCTGATGGCAGACAATAAACCCGAACTCTTCGAACCCGGGCACAGGGCCTGCGGAGGGTGCGGACCCGCACTTGCTGCACGGCTTATCATGAAAGCGGCAGGCGAAAACACCATCGTAGTCGCCTCGACAGGATGCATGGAGGTATTCTCCACGCCTTATCCCGAGACCGCGTGGAAGACCCCGTGGATCCATTCCCTCTTCCAGAACTCCGCCGCCGTTGCATCGGGAATAGAGTCATCGATCAAGATGCAGGGACGCGATGAGAAGGTCGTGGTGATTGCAGGAGACGGTGCGACCTTCGATATCGGAGTTCTCTGTATCAGCGGAGCGTTCGAGAGAGGACATGACATCACCTACATCTGCTACGACAACGAGGCATACATGAACACAGGCATCCAGAGGTCAGGCGCCACGCCATACGATGCCTCGACTACCACCAGCCCGGCAGGAAAGCAGTCAACAGGAAACAGCAGGCCCAAAAAGGACATGCCTGCAATTCTCGCCGCACACGGAGCACCGTATGTTGCGACGGCGTCTGTTGCATATCCCGGGGACCTGATGAAGAAGATCGAGAAAGCAATCAACACAAAAGGCCCCTGCTATGTCCAGGTGCATGCACCGTGCTGCACCGGGTGGGGCTTTGACGGATCGAGGACGATGGAGATCGGAAAAGCCGCCATCGACTCGGGGCTCTGGGTTAACTTCGAGATGGAGGACGGCGCAGTCACGAAGGCCAAAAAGGTGAAGCGTGTCCCGGTCGACGAATATCTAAAGGCGCAAAAGAGGTTCAGGCATCTCTTCAAACCCGAACCGAATCCCGAAGAAATTGCCAAGATCCAGGCAATAGCCGATAAAAACGCTGAAAAATACGGAATAGACATCACTCCGAAATAAAAAATCCCCCAACATCACCACAACAACTTTTTTTACTGACCTACAATAGTACTGGATAATCAATCATCCTGAGGGAAACATGAAAAAAATATTATTGATATTCGCTGTATTTCTGATCGCGGCATTCTTCACATCCCCTGCATGCGCTGAAGATAATACGTCAGCGCTTCAGATAACTGATACCGGTTACATCGATCAATATAACAACGCAGTCGACCTCGCAAACTCCGGGGACTACGAAGCTGCGCTCGAAGCGATCAACGAATCGCTGGCTGAAAATGCTGACTTTGCGCTTGGATACGCAACTAAATCCGGGATCCTGTATGTGATGGGCGATTTCACCGGAGCCCTTGAAGCGGCTGATACGGCAACAGAAATCCAGCCCGAACAGGCGTGGGGATGGATAGGTAAATCAAACGCACTGCTCGCACTCGAAAGATATGACGAGGCTCTTGAAGCAGCCAATGCAGCAATAGAGATCGATCCTGATAATGCCGACTATGTTAATGCATACATCAACAAGGGTACGGCACTGATACTTCTGGGACGATACGAAGAGTCGATCGAAGCGTCGGATAAAGCAATCGAACTGAGTCCGACAGTAATCGAGGGATACATCAATAAGGGAAATGCTCTTGAATATCTCGGAAGATATGATGAAGAGCTTGAGGTCTGCAATGCGGCTCTTGAAATTGACCCTTATAACAGCATAGTCTGGGCAAACAAGCGTTATGCAGAAAAGATGATAGAAAATGAACAAAACCCGCAGGAATCTCCTCTTGCACCGGCACTGGCTGTTCTCGCAGTTGGGGCGGCTATACTAATTGCAAAAAGAGATTAATTTATTTTATTCCTTTTTTGAGGCCATAAAAATCATAATCGCGGCAAATACCACCGACATCATAATTAACATAACCGGGAGCGAAGTTTGGGGAAGTTCTGCCGGATTCGCGGTTGCCGTTGTTGTGCTTGTTCTGGTCTCTTCCGTCTGAACAGGCGTAACAGCAGTCTCCACGGGCGTTGGAGCCGAGGTGGTTGCAACCGGCGTCACAACTGAAGTTGCGGTAGGGGTCGGCGTAGGGGTCTTTGTTGTTGTCGGAGTCGATGATTTTGTTGAAGTAGTTGCCGTAGGTGTGGGCGTGGAAGTCGATTTCAGCGAACTTAGAGCCGGGGTGATAGTCTCCCCTTCAATCGATCCCAGGTTGTCCTTCATTCCGTTGACATTGCACTCGGCCCACACAGTATAGCTTCCTGCACTATACTGGCTGTTTCCGGTATCCCATACGCATGTAAGCGTTCCGGATGGAAGGAAATACTGCTGTTCCGTCGGATGAACGTTCACTATGCTTACCGACGCCCCATTGCAGTTAATTAATGCGGTGAGAGTTGCACCGACCTGATTTCTAACCTTGACATATATCCCGTCGTCACCGGATGTTACACCAGCCCTCTGGAATATCGGATACAGGTTTGAATCGATCCTGAAATCAAGGGCTTCGCCTTTGACAATCTTTCCATTAGTTATATCAAAACTCTCACCGCCCGAGCGATATGCCCACAGGCGAAGATCAAGTGAAGGCTGCAGGACGTTTATAGAAGCATAGCCGCTGGCCGAGCCGTTAGGATATGAGTACCACTGGCCTAAACGGCTGGAGAAGACTGACGGGGCAACATAGAAGCTATTCTTTGAAGGAGTGAGCACATATTCAGGAGAACCGGTTGCCGGATTGCTCCCGCTATAATATGCTAGCTGATCGTCAGACACTCCTCCCGAACTGTAAAAGACATCACTGGCAAGAACAAGACCCTGTTCCCCGATAAACACGCTGTCTCCCTCATGGATATTGGTAAGTACTGCGGCCACAGGCGACACCATTGCCAGCGAAGAGACAGTTACAAAGATTAACATTGCAAACTGTATTTTTGCATTCATATTATCACAAGCCTTAGACAACAACTCTTCGGACTTAACCGGTATTATGTTTTCCTGATGATTTAAATGGATTGACGAGAAATATTCTCCATGTTATCCGGTCAGCCAGGGTGATTGGTGTCTGTTATGGAGAAAGGAAGAATTATTCGCATATTAATCCTTGTCGCTGTGATCGCTGTTGCGATCGTTCTTTTTTCAAGCGGTGCAATATTCCCTGAGCAGCAGGGAGATAGTACTGAGCCTGACCAGCTGACATCCGTTACTGCAGCTATCCAGGAGAGACTTGATACAATTGCAGGTGAAGTTGAGAAAGCTTCCGCCGGATTATCTACCGGGATAAAAGGCGAAGAAGCAGAAAAGATCCTGTATGATGTTTTCAATGAAACTCCTGATGCAGTCCTTTTCTATTCATTCTCGCCGGGCGGGACTATTGCAGAGGTAACTCCCGACTCATACAATATTTCGTCGCTGAATATAAGCCTGCCTGGATTACCGGATCTATCCGGATCTGTGGTGAAGGGACCTGCAATGACTGAAGTCGTTGAATACGACAGCTACTACGTTTTTGAGATCGTTCATCCTGTATATGATAAAGACGGAGAGAGCATCGGGGGTGTTGCAGCCGTTATAGACTCCTTCAGCCTTCTCGGCGGGATTATAAACCCTGAAGAAAATACATCGGGCAATACTTTTACAGTGATGCAGACCGACGGCCTGATACTCTATGATATGGATAAACGGCAGGTCGGTGCAAACCTCTTCACCGATGATATATTCAGCAGTTTCCCGAATCTGAGAAATCTTGGAGTCAGATTTACCACACAAAGCAGCGGGTACGGATCATATTCATATTATCCGACCGGCAGCAGTGATGGGGGGAGTCCTGTGAAGAAACTCGCATACTGGGATTCAGCAGGGCTCTACGGGACCGAATGGCGGGTGATAATGTTTAAGGGGGCACTGGTCGCCGGATAATAGAATCAGATAAAATTATTATAATGACTTTTTTAATGCCAGTATTTCCTTATGTATAACTCATGGTTTTCCACCAGAGGTGTGAAGAACAGGAGGATGAAAGGAACCAGACATAGGCACAATATGAAATTTCCAAGAAACCATATCGAACTTACCAGGAAGACGGAATCCCATGCGATCTGGCCGCCCAGTGCAAGAGCAACCGGCCCCCATACAGCTCCCGCAATATTGTTGACAATAACCCCGAAGACCAGCAACACGATGACATCCCGCCGGTTCCTTAACGCAGGGTCACACCCAAACGTCCTGAATGCAACAAGCGGAATGAGGGCCTCCCAAAAATCCGTCAGCGACCATACGATGTTCAAATCCAAAGGAAGCCCGCTTAACAACCCCGCACCAATAAAACACCCGGCATATGCCGCAACCGCCCCGTACATTCCGAACCAGAGGGCAAAAACTATCATAAAGGCTATGCTGACGTAAAGATAGGCCGTGCCCGGGGCAAAATTAAACGAGAATACAACAAATTTGGCAATCAGGGCATTAACACAGACCAGCAGGAAAAAAAGAGCCGCGTAAAGGTATTTTGGAACCTTTTTGTTCATGTCTCCCTGATTACCGATCAGAGGCAGTCCTGCAGCACCCTGACCGGGGTTCGGCATATTCATCAATCAATATTAAAATTGATCGGGCATAAATATTAAACTGATGAAAAGTCATTTTTCCGGCATACAATGGAAGAAAAAGATTTTTTATTATCTTTCATTTCCCCCGGTAAAGGCAATAATAATTACAATTATTCTCCTGGCTATTATGCTTCCATACTGGATGCTTGCTGTTGAATGGGCAAAAACCGTACTTATGTCGCCGGATCAGCAATTCGCTTTTACGACCACTACTTTTCTCCTTGTACTTGTAATTGCGGATAGCGCATTTTTAGTTAGTTACTACCAGACCAGCCAAAAAAACGAACTTCAGAAGATCACTGAAGAACTGAAGAGGAGTGAAGAGGCTCTTCTTAGTGCGAACAAAAAACTGGCTTTGCTTTCCGGAATTACCAGGCACGATATAAAAAATCAGCTGGCAGCACTTGGAGGGTATATCGATCTCAGCCATTATTCCCTAAACAATCCTGAAAAAATGGAAGAGATCATTGAAAAAGAGATGAATATCGCCAGAATGATCAATAAAGAGATTGATTTTACAAAGGATTACGAGGATATGGGGGCATCAGCCCCGGTATGGAACAATCTCCACCAGATGATCAGGAGAGCATCTTCCGGATCTTCTCTTGGAGAGATTAAGGTATCAGAGCACGACACCGATGTTGAAATTTATGCAGACCCCCTTGTAGAGAAGGTCTTCTTCAATTTAATCGACAACACCCTGAGACATGGCGGAGACAATGTTTCAAAGATCGATATCTCCGCAAAAGCGGCTGAAGGCGGACTGAAAATATTATACACTGACGACGGAGAGGGGATATCTTCATCCTTCAGGAATAACCTGTTTACGAGAGGATACGGCAGGAATACAGGTCTTGGGTTATTCCTCTCAAAAGAGATCCTTTCCATAACCGGAATCAGCATCCAGGAGACCGGCGACAGCAATCCGGGAGTATGCTTCGAAATTCAGGTTCCTCCCGGAGGATACCGCACCCTTTCAAAAACTACCTGATTTTTTATACCGGGCTATTTCTTTTTAGTCCAGACTTCCGCTGACAAAACCGTCGAGATCGAGGGTCACGAACTTAAAACCGTTCTGTTTTAAGAAAGATGATATTTCATCACTGTTTGAAATTATCAATCCAAAATCACCAGGATCAGTTTCAATCCTGGCTATGCCACCATGTTTCCTCACCCGTACCTGCCCCACGCCAAGGGAACTTATAAAATCCTCCGAGGCTTCGATCTCCCCGAGGATTTCCTCTTCGAGCTGGTCTCCGTAAGGTATCCGCGATGCAAGACAGGAGTAAGACGGCTTTTCACTGACCGGAAGCCCATAGATCCTTGCAAGTTTCCGGATATCCTCTTTATCCATCCCGGCTTCAATGAACGGATGGATGATTCCTGCCTCCTCCGATGCCTGGAACCCGGGCCTGAACTTTGCGAGATCCGAGATGTTGCTCCCGTCGGCTACATGCTCCAAACCAAGCATCTCTGCTTCCCGGAGGAGAAGACCGGACATCTTCTTTTTGCATATGTAACAGCGATCCCTTCCGTTCTCCCGGAACTCCGTATCCTCAAAAACATCTGATTTTATGACGGAGCATGGCAATGAAAGCGACTCGGCAAGCTCCAGTGCCTCTCTTATCTCCGAACGGGAGACAAGCGGCGAGTCTATGAGTGCGCATGACATCCGGGCGGGAAGAACCTCATTTGCGGCTACGGCAAGGACGGTGCTGTCTACACCTCCCGAATAGGATACAAGGAGACTCCCGGCCGAATTGATGACTTCTTTCAGCTTTCTTATCTTTTCATCGAACGAATCCATGATATCAGGGACAATGGAATAACTTGACCGCTCCCACCGCATATTACTTCCGGCATTGAGAGCAGAGGGAGAGGACCGATCGGATAATTTCTTTTTGTCTCAGATCGAGATTCTGTGCAGGACTTTAACAGAAAGATCGATATGACCGAGGAAAAGAGATTCATATACATGGACAATGCAGCAACCACTCCCACCAGGAAGGAGGTGGTCGATGCCATGATACCCTATATGTCGGATAATTTCGGAAATCCGTCATCCCTTTACAGCATTGCGGAATTATCTGCTGAAGCAGTAGAGACAGCAAGATCACAGGTTGCATCCGCGATTGGTGCATTGCCGAAGGAGATCTATTTCACATCCGGCGGAACCGAGGCTGACAACTGGGCGATCAAAGGCGTTGCATTTGCCAACAGGGACAAAGGCAATCATATCATAACCTCGCAGGTGGAGCATCACGCAGTTCTCCATACAACCGAATGGCTGGAAAAACAGGGATTCGAGGTAACTTACCTCCCGGTGGACAGCTACGGCATGGTCAGCCCCGGCGATGTCAGAGACGCAATTACCGATAAGACCATCCTGATCACGATAATGACGGCCAACAACGAGATCGGGACTATCATGCCGATTGCGGAGATCGGGAAGATTGCACGTGAAAAGGGCGTTCTTTTCCACACCGACGCTGTTCAGGCCGCAGGTCATATCCCTCTCGATGTCAACGAGATGAATATCGACATGCTCTCGTTGTCGGGACATAAATTCAGGGGGCCGAAAGGAACAGGTGCACTCTATATCGGCAAAAGGGTGAAGATCGATCCGCTTATGCACGGCGGCGCACAGGAGAGGCACAGGAGGGCCGGCACAGAGAATGTCCCCGGAATCGTAGGGCTGGGAAAAGCCATCGAACTTTCAGCAGCAGAGATGGAAGAAGAGTCCGGGAGGATCTCTTCTCTTCGCGATGTGCTGATTCAAAAACTCCTTGAAATCCCGAAGAGTCACCTGAATGGCCATCCGGAGATCAGGCTCCCGAACAATGTGAATGTCGTCTTTGAGTATATAGAGGGGGAATCAATTCTGCTTATGCTCAACCGCAGAGGAATATGTGCATCCACAGGCAGTGCGTGCAGTTCGAAATCACTTGATCCCTCCCATGTCCTTATGGCATGCGGCCTGCCCCACGAGACAATCCACGGCTCGCTGAGGCTTACGCTCGGGCACGATACCACCGAAGATGATATTGAATATGTCGTGCAAAATATCCGCGAGGTAGTGCAGAAACTGCGGAACATGTCTCCGCTGACACCGCCTGAACTGAGGAACAGCTGAGAAAGGGAGAATGAAAAATGTACAGCGATAAGGTAATGGACCACTTTGAAAATCCCAGGAACCAGGGAACGATCGAGGATGCCGACGGAATTGGAGAGGTAGGAAATCCCCAGTGCGGGGATATTATGAAGATCTACATAAAGGTCAGGAATGACACCATCGAGGATGTGAAGTTCCAGACGTTCGGGTGCGGAGCTGCAATTGCCTCCAGCAGTATGGCAACCGAGATGATAAAGGGAAAGACCGTTAAGGAGGCGTGGGATCTGTCCAACAAGGCCGTTGCAGAGGCTCTCGAAGGCCTCCCGCCCCAGAAACTTCACTGCTCCGTGCTGGCCGAAGAGGCGATCCACAAGGCTATCAATGACTACCGGGCGAAAAACGGCCTTGAGACATGGGAAGAGACAGGCGGGCACCAGGAACATCACCATTAATCGATCCCTGACATTTTTTGTCATAATCTAAATAACAGGAACTACAGATCCTTTTTTATGAAAAACGTTGATATGAAACTTGAAGGAAGCATTCTCACGATTAAGGTTGACATCTCAAAGGATTTCGGAGAGTCGAAGTCAGGAAAGTCAATCACAATCGCATCGACAGAAGGGAATGTTTCGATACCGGACAATGAAGAGATCAAGATCGGCCTGAACATCTACAGGAAGAAATAGTCTCCGGGCAAATCTCTTGTTTGGTATTTCCGAATTGCTTAAATCAAATCTGAACCATCAGTATTCGTATGAAGAAGGTATTCTTCCTGGTACTGGTGGCATTTGTTATGACAGCAACTGTTCTTTCAGGAGGGTGCACGGCACTTGACCCGGGCGAAACGCTTTTCCTGGACGAACTTTATGGCAGCACCCCGACACAGACTCCTGATAATGCAGATTCGGGGGATCTGGATAAGATCCCGGACGATGTGGAAAGGGTCGATAATAACAAAGACTGGTGATCTCTAAGCGGAATCCACCCTGATTCAACCGCATTTTAAGCAGGATTTCACGAAAAAATTCTCTTAAAGCCTGAAATCAATATGCGGTTTATGAAAAATTGTATTTTTATTGATCTTTTTTCCTTCTTGACTGGAGATACGGTATCAGGAATATGAGTACAAGAGCCAGCCAGAACGACCCGAATGCAAACAGCATCTTCTCCTGGAAATCGTCATAGAATCTTGCTTCCGCATATTTTTTCATCTTCCACGAGATTTCGGTGAAATTTCCGCTCTTATTTACCGAACCGCCCGTGGACACCATCCCGAGAAGCGGATTGGATACCGAGTATTTATCCGGAAGATACAGCGTGATGTTATAGGATGAATCCAGCAGGACATTGAAATCATTGTTACTGAAGGCCTGGTCGTACCCGACCGTATAGTTGCCTTTCTCAAAGGAGATCGAATGCCATCCCTCCTCAAATTCGGCATCTTCACCCGACTCCCCGGAAAGCGAGATATTTGTGACATCCACAGAAACTTTCTCGCCCAGGTAACCGGGTTCCGTAAACTCATACGCCTCAGCTCCCTGAATGGCGACTTCGGCATGAAAGAGGCTGCCGTTTTCCGCAACGTAATAATCCGCATCAAGAGCAGATGCAGGATAAAAAAAAGCTGCGAGAAGGATTAACGCAGCACAGAGAGCAAGGATTCGAGATCCGCGTCTATCTCTGTCGGGGGTTCGCATTGCCTGATCACCGTCTCCGGGTCCTTTAAAAGGTGACCCGTTACTACACAGACTATTCTCTCGTCCTTATCCAAAAGACCTTCCTCGGCCATCTTCTTAATACCGGCAACGGAAGCGGCAGATGCGGGCTCCACACCTACACCTTCCTTTCTTGCGAGATCCCTCTGCATCGCAAGAATCTCGTCGTCAGTAACCGAAAGAGCGGTTCCGCCTGTCTCCCTTATCGCACGAAGGGCCTTTTCGGCATTTACGGGCGCACCGATCCTTATGGCCGTTGCGATGGTCTCAGGATTCTTGTCAGGTATGACTTCCGGAAGCTTCTTCGAGATCGCATCTGCAACCGGCCTCGAACCTTCGGCCTGGACACCGGTCATCATCGGCATCGAGTCGATGAATCCAAGCTTTATGAGCTCCCCAAGACCCTTGTGAACCGCAGATATGTTGCCTGCGTTTCCTACCGGAAGAACCATCCTGTCCGGAACTCCTCCGAGCTGGTCTATGGCCTCGAAACCGATGGTCTTCTGGCCTTCGAGACGGTATGGGTTGACCGAATTGAGAAGATAGAGACCTTCCTTGATGCAGAGGTCATGGACCATCTCGAGTGCCCTGTCGAAGTTGCCGCGTATTGCGATGACCTTTGCACCGTGCATAAGCGCCTGAGCAACTTTTCCGAGCGCAACCTTTCCAGCAGGAAGGAGGACGACTGACGGTATGCCGGCCTTTGCCGCATACTGTGCAAGGCTTGCCGATGTATTCCCTGTGCTTGCGCAGGCGACGGTCTTCATCCCGAGCTGGAGCGCCATCGAGACCCCGACAGTCATTCCGCGGTCCTTGAACGAACCGGACGGGTTCATTCCCTCGTGCTTGGCATAGAGCTCTTTTAACCCGAGTTCTTCGCCTATTGTTTTCAGGTGATAGAGCGGAGTTCCGCCCTCCTGGAGTGTGACAGGCTCCCTGCTAACAGGCAGTAGTTCCTTATAGCGCCAGAGCTTCAGCGGGCGCGAGTCCCATTCCCGGCGCGAGACATCTATCGTGTCGAAATCGTATTCGACCGCAAGAAGGTGTCCGCACTTGCCACAGCGGTAAATTACCTCGTTCTGGTTGTATTCTGCACCGCAGTTTATACAGACAAGACGAAACATGATTAAAAGTTTCTGTCCCCTGAGATGTTATATGTAGTGGACATCAGCCCCGGCAAGGGCAGGAATACGAATCAGCTCCACTTCGCCCCGGTCATTTTGAGGATGATCGCCCAGGCAAAGATGAGAACGATCAAAGGGGCTGCAAAAGGCATTTGAGGTGGGAAAGTGGCTGTGAAGTCTTTGACATATACAGCAGCGAAACCGATTCCGAGGACTGCCGTTATCAGGAGGTTTCTCTTCCCTCTTGAAAGCAGGGTCCCGCCGACTTTTTTATCCGAAAAAGGGAAGAACCAGTAGACACCGCTCTTAGAACACGAATCTTCGACGAGGTGCATGAACGCACCGAAGAACATCCCTGCACCGAACAAAAGTGCATATTGCGAATAATCCGGTGCCGACAGCAGGTACAGGATAATCAGGAGCATCGCCGTAAGTATTGCAGACATGAAGAATGTCCCGAAGAGGGAGTGCAGAAGCCCCCTGTGCTTCGGCTTCACCTTCCCGAGAGTTATTATCCATAACAGCGCCGAGAGAGGGAAATAGATCAGGTAGCGTATAAGATATCCGAAGAACGGGAGGATGAGAACGGTATGCCGACGGACCACCCTTACCGTGCCGTTTCCCCCGGGTATCCCGTGCATGATCGAAGAGTCGGCGGAGTCGGCGTCCGGTGCAAGCGACCCGACGAATGCCGCAACGAGGAACACGATTATAAATGGAATATTTTCGATGGAGACTACGGGGGACAGCAGGATTCCTGCCGATAGGAGCGTGTAGAATACGTGTTTTTCCCCCTTCATCCTTTATGATCTCTAAGAGTTCTGCATCCAGGACTTGTAAAGATCATCTCTGCGGTCCGAAAGTGTATCGGGGCCGGGTAATTTTTCCGAATTTATGGGATCTATATCCGCGTAGAGAAGGCCTTCCTCCTTCACCGGGCCTGCTGCAATAATATCTCCGGAAGGGGATACAACCATCGAACCACCGCAGTACTCGTCCACCGGGGTTCTGCCGGTCGTATTGATGCCCGCCAGATAGTACCTGTTCTCGACAGCTCTTGTCCGGAGGAAGAGGTCCCAGTGTGAGAGTCTGATGCAAGGCCACGCCGCGGGCACAAGTATGCATTCGGCGCCGAGATTCCTGTACCTGAGGAAGAGTTCCGGGAACCTCAGGTCATAGCATATCGCGATACCGAACCGGATACCCTTGTATTCAAACACCGACGGTGAAGAGCCCGAATTATAGCATTTGTCCTCGCCTGCCGGGGAGAAGAGATGTATCTTTGAATATTTCGAAAGAACCTTACCGTGTTCGTCGAAGAAAACCGCCGTATTCCGAAAGCCGTCACTGTTCCTCTCCCTGAAACTCCCGAGAACACCTATACCGGATTCCGCCGCGATATCACTGTATGCACCTGATACGGGGCCGCCTTCATCTTCGGCAAATGACGATGAAGCAGGGTCCCAGCCGGTCGCAAACTGTTCGGGAAAACAAATTATCGCCGCACCCTCGCGGGATGCACGTTCAGCAAAAACAGATGCCTTTTTCAGGCTTGATTCCGGGTTTTCCCACGCGGATTCGGCCTGTGCCAGGCAGAGCCTGAGAGCCGTCCTATTCACCCGACTCTTCCTGCTCTTCTTTGATCTTTGAAGTTCCGTACATTATGATTACGATCCCGACAACGATAAGGACGGAGATTATTGCCAAAATAATATTGAAATATTCATAGCTGTATCCCATAATCATCGCCGCGATTATTATTCCGCCGACGGCTAAGCTTACGGCTGAAAGAATGGCGCCTTTATATATAATACTCTCATTCATTACCAATTTCCATTAGGTTTCATACATAATATAAAGCAATCGCTGATTGTTATAAAAGGAAAAAGAATTGCCGGAGAGGGTAAATCAAGGCTGTTTTTTTCCTTCCCTGACCCCGATCTCAAAGGCTTTTGAATTTATTTCAACTGTTTTGGGCGGAACCAGTTTTTTGACCACCTCAAGAAGCGACCCGGGTTTTACAGGGAGAGGGTGCGATGCGGCACCAAGCATGACTATATTTTGCGAGAGCATATTCCCGGCTTCAAGCGCGGCCGAAACGGCGTCGATTATGTAGCATTCTGTCCCGGAAAGCATCTCTTCAAGCGATTCACGGGAAGGAACTTCAAGGCCCTGCTGGAATGTCGATGTGGGAACCACGATGTCTTTACCCGAGACTATGACCCCTCCTTTCTTCAGGAAATGGCTGTACCTCACCGCCTCAAGCAGATCGAA
The DNA here is from genome assembly GCF_000784355.1 of Methanolacinia paynteri. Lineage (NCBI taxonomy): Archaea > Methanobacteriati > Methanobacteriota > Methanomicrobia > Methanomicrobiales > Methanomicrobiaceae > Methanolacinia > Methanolacinia paynteri. Next base: position 160,587 of record NZ_KN360928.1, read on the forward strand.
TGAGATTATCAGGTCTGCCGTTCCGGGAGAGATCAGCGGGCCGTATTTTCCGTCGATCCTGATATGGGTCTCAACCGATCCACCTCTCTGCGACATGCCGTGCGTCTCAGCCGAACGGACCGTTCTGCCCTCTGAAAGGCAGGCCTCCCCGATTATATTGGATGCAAGGATCGTTCCCTGGCCTCCTACGCCGACTATCAGGAGATCGTAACTTCCGGTCATCTCTTCACCTCCGGTCTTATCGCTCCCTGGGGACAGATATCCGCACACACTCCGCATCCGGAGCATAGGGAATTAATCGACGCCTTCCCGTCTATGAACTCGATCGCAGGGCAGCCATATTTGACGCAGACTCCGCAGCCCGTGCAGGTCTCGGTATCGACGAAGTAATGCTTCCTTTTAATTCCCCTGCGTCTTGCATCGATGACGCACGGCTGCCTGGAGATAATGACCTTGACGCCAGCAGTCTCCTTCGCTCTTTTGAATGTCTCGATCATAGTGACATAGTCGTATGGATCTATCGTCTCGACGAACGAGACACCGCAGGTCCTGCATAGGGCCTCGAGCGAGATCGCCGGCGAAGGATCTCCCATCGCCGTTACACCCGTATTCGGGTTTGGCTGGTGGCCTGTCATCGCGGTGATCCTGTTGTCGAGTATTACCACTGTCATGTTGGCGCCGTTGTAGGCTGCGTTGATAAGACCCTGGATTCCGGTATGGAGGAAGGTGGAATCTCCGATCGTGCATACTACCGGGTTTTCATCGCCCGCGTTCGAGATTCCGCTTCCGATCGTAATCGAGGCGCCCATGCATATCGTGGTGTCGACGGCACCGAGCTGGAGCCCGAGCGTGTAGCACCCGATATCGGAGGGATATATCCCCTTGTTTCCGAAGACCTTCTTCATCGCGTAGAATGTCGCACGGTGGCCGCATCCAGCACAGAGAATCGGCGGGCGGGGCGGGAGCCCCTCTGCGGGAGAGATGTCTTCAGGGAATTCTCCGTTATATGGTATTCCGGCCTTTTCGAACGCTGCGGCTGTCGATGCAGGATCGAGTTCTCCTTCGTACGGGACACAACCGTCCTTCTTGCCGTGGACAACTGTTCCGCATGCAACCTGGCGGACGACCTCCTCGACCACCGGGGCGCATTCCTCAACGACAAGGATTGTCTCATGCTTCGATACGAATCCGGCGAGCCATTCCTCGTCTATCGGGTACGCACCGATCTTTGCGACCGAGACATCCCCGGGCACGATCTCGTTTACGTATTCCGATGCGATTCCGCTCGTGATAATCCCGGTCTTTCCCTTTATCTCGTACCTGTTGAACCCGAGTTCGACGAGTCTTTTCGCGAGGGCGGCCTGCTTCTCGTTGAGCTTTTTATGAAGAATACGGGTATGGGCCGGAATTACGACATACTGCTTCGGGTCCTTTTCGAAGATCCCCTTGCGGCGGTCATCAGCCGGTTCACCAAGCTCGACATCGCTCTTCGAGTGACATACTCTCGTCGTCGGCCTGAAAAGAACAGGAAGCGAGAACTCCTCAGAGAGTGAGAATGCGGCGGCCATCATATCATGCGCTTCCTGCACTCCGGCCGGGTCGAGACACGGAATTCGTGCGAAATGTGCATAAACCCTCGAGTCCTGCTCGTTCTGCGAACTGTGCGCATATGGGTCGTCGGCGGAGAGGATGATGAATCCCCCCTTCACCCCTGTATATGCACTGGTCATGAGCGGGTCTGCGGCGACGTTCAGCCCGACATGCTTCATCGTCACGAGAGAACGGACGCCGGTCCACGCCGCACCGAGCGCATTCTCGAACGCAACCTTCTCGTTTACAGACCATTCGATATAGAAATCACGGACTTTCTGCCGTCTCAGGGTATCGACGACCTCGGACGATGGCGTCCCCGGATAGCCGGATGCAAAATCGATGCCGGCCTCAACGCAGGCGTGTGCGATCGCCTCGTTTCCAAGCATATATCTGACAGCCATAATTGTTTGATATTTTTGTATCCGGATGGCATTTAAGCTGTTGATGAATATCCGCTTCGCCAAACAAAATCCACAACCTATAAAAACCAATGAAAACAATTTATTTAGGCACTACTAAAGGGCCCGTAGCATAGTCGGTGGTGCACCCGGCTGATAACCGGGAGGTCGTGCGTTCGAGTCGCACCGGGCCCATTGCTTTTCTTATGATATGATTCTTCAAAGTGCTAGTTATTTAATATCCTATTTTTCAAATCATCAAATTCATCCGGATTTAGAGTTCCCTTCTCTTTTAAAGATGTAATTCTTTCCAAATCAGTTATTGTATTGGCCATTGATTCAGAATTTGTCCTTTTTAATTCATTGATATAGCCAGACGACATTATTGCCGTAGGCAGAGCCACAAAACCAATTCCAAGAAGTACAATAAATCCAGCCATAAATCTGCCCATTGCGGTCACAGGATATACATCACCGTACCCCACTGTTGTCAAAGAAGCAACCGCCCACCACATTGAATTAGGAATGGATCCAAACACTTCAGGCTGAACGTCCTTCTCGGCATAATACATCAATGAAGATGAAATAATCAAGGTAACTATCAAAAGGAAAAAAGTGATAACTAAAGATTCTTTCTCTTTTTTCAAAACTCTGGACAATATTGCAAAAGATTGTGTGTATCTTGCAAGTTTAAATACTCGGAAAATTCTGAAAAGTCTCAGTACTCTTAAAAATAATAAATCGATTGGGAAGATGAAGGGGAGATAAAAAGGTATTATCGCCAGTAAATCGATTATTGCAAGGGGTGTGGTTGCATATCTTAACCTTCCTGTAAAAGGATTATGATATTTTTTATCTTCTACGCATGACCAAAATCTCAGGATATATTCTATTGTAAAAACAACTATTGAAAGCAATTCAATTACAATAAAAATTTCATAATTTGCTAACGCAGGAATACTTCCAATTATTAGCGATAAAACACTCAAAATTATTAATACAATTATGAAAATATTCAAAAATATCGCAAATCTTCCTGAATCTTCAGTTAATTCGAGATTATCATAAACTTTTTTCCTGATTTTTCTGAACATTTGTTATAACTATTGATGATAAATTTAGTGCATTAATAACATTTTGATTTAAATCGATTTTTCAATCCATTTATGCCCTAAACGGTTTGAGAGAGAAAGGCAATCCTTGCGCAGTCCGCTCCGCATCCTCTTCGCGAGCACACCCTGACCTCAGGGCTTGCGCTTTCGTGATAAACCCGGCCTCGTGACCGGGAAAAGAACGCGGTTTGAAGATTTATTAATGATTGAATTCCTAAGATCTAAAAATTCAAGGGACATTCAGGAGCAAAAGGGATGCTCGTCCATCCCTTTTGCAACCTATCGCCATGAGGGGGAGGGTCAGAGGGAGGGGGAGACCTCCCCCTCACTCGAATATAACATTCTAAGAAAATATAACTCGCAAAGAAGGAAGATTTTCGAAGCTCATCCTCCTTTCAAAAATCTCCAACCTTCCGAAAATTATTGCGAATACATCTTCAAAAGGTCCATGGTGTTTTCGTCGCAGAAACGCCTGTAGACCCTCGCATGAGCAATCTTGTCGTTTTTCACGGTATAGAAACCGGCATCGTAGAAGGTTTCCTTCTCCCCTTTCTTCCTGTCCCGGATATAGAAACCGTCCTTTATGGCCGTAAGGAGGATCTGTAATTCGACCGATACGAGGCCGTCTTTTTCCATATAATTGATCAGGGTAATCTCCTCCTTCACAACCGAACTTAAGGCATTGGCGAAGTGGTCGGCAAGGTTGTCCGCCCCGTGGATCGTATAGCCGGTCTTTTCGAATATGGCATCATCGGCATAATATTTTTTTACAAATTCACTGAAATTGCCCGAATTAAAATTTTTCAGGTACTCCTCAAATTTCTCTCGCGTCTCTATCATGATGACTCTCCGTCCGGCTCTTTAGTTTCCTTTCTTGGGCAGGACGGATAATAAACCTTTCATGCTTCTCACGTCCCCGAAGAACAGCCTGAAGTTCAGAAGCGTGATTTTATGAATCAGTTCGAAAGAAGAAGCGGTCGCATCCGATATCAGGATCGTTTCGAAACCGGACTGCATGGCATCGCGGGCTGTGCATTCGACACACACGTTAGTCGCAACCCCGCAGATCCATAACTGTTCTGTGCCAAGCCCGCTCAGTACTTCCTTCAGACTGGATGAACCTGGCGCGAAGGCGCTGTACCTGTTCTTGAAGACAGTAATATCTCTTTCCGGGTCAAAGTTCATTCCCTCATATATTTCCGTATCAGGGCCTTCATTGAACATCCCGGCGGAGATCGGCCGCCTGTGGAAGAGAGGATACAAACCGGCATTATCTCCTCCATTATCCCTTTCAAAATTATGCCTCAGCCAAATCACCGGGACATTACTGCTCCTGCAGTTTTCCGCAAGGGCGTTTATGCTTTCAATAACCGAATCAAGGCCCTCAAGCCTCCTCCCGTCTTTAGGAGAGCAGACGAAGTTTTGCATGTCGATAATAACAAGAGCGGCTTTCTCCGGGTTTATCGCGAAGACATTCTCAGCTCTTCCGCAGATCTCCATGTATTCTTCGGCCTGAGCCTCAAGCTCTTCGAATTCAGTTTTCATTTCCCCTTTCCTCCTGTCATTCTGCGTTTAAGGGGTGCAACGAGCCAGTCGATCCTCTCTTCGGACTCGATATTCCATATCCGGCCGATGATCCCGTCTGCGGTTTTATCATCCATGACACAGGCAATATTCAACCGTGCCTTCTCTTCGAGTTCCTTATCGCTGAGCGGATCGTGAGGATCGCCTTTAGGAAAATCCCTGTTCCCTGAGAAAGTCGTTCCGTCATTCATACGGACCGTAATACTGCACGGTGCTCCGTCAGGATACTTCCCGTTCATCCCGGCATTCTCAACGACCCGGACTTTCTTCATGAGACTGCCGACTTCAGTCTCCTTCTCTGCGAAATCATCGTCAAAACACGAGTACTCGATCGTTTTCATGACCAGTGCGGCCGCCACGCAGTAGGGGATCGAATGGGTCCTTCCTGCACGCGATACCGGATTGAACGCCCCTTCGGTCGCCGCGTTCCTGATCGCCTGCCCGTATGTCTGCACCTCGATACGATCGATATCCCCTGGACTGCCGATCTCGCCGGAAAGATCTATCGCGACATCGATCGGTGTCTGGCAGAATACAAGCGCCGGCCATCTCTTGAAGACAATCGAACCGAGATCCGGAAGTTTAGGGAGCATCTCCTTACTATGAGGAAAGAACCGGTTGACACCCGCATCACCTTCGTAGATCTCTTTGGCACCCTCAAAACCCGCGAGGGCCATTCCTGCGATATGAGTCCCCCTCATGGCACAGGATGCATAGGTGCAGTGCTTCCAGTCGGTCACCTCACCCACTGCAGTCTGGTTGATATCGAGCCCAAAGACACCTGCAATCCGCTGAACTTCAGTGAGCTGCGCCTTATCAAGACCAAGAATATACCCGATAATCACAGGGACGTAAAGAACAGCCTGTGCGTCATGATCGTAGCCCGACGGCTCGGGATTATAGTAATCCGAAAATGCGCACGAGAGAATGAACGAGGCATAGGTATATCCCAGCAGGTCCTTCCCGCTTTTCCCGAGCCAATCTGCCATGCACAGGACGAGAGCAACGTTATCGGACGGATGATTCCCCCCCATATTCCCGGGGGAAAGATACGTATCGAGCAGATCGCTTCTCCGGGCAAGGATCGTGTTCATGAATACCGCATCAGGAACCGCTGCCTTCCTGCCCACGCCCCAGACATCCATTCCATTCCCGTCAGGCACGAAAGAGGCCAGCTTATCGAATTTCTCCAGCATCACCGTATCCCTGAGAGAGGCACAGATTCCCGCATACGAATCAAGGAGGTTTCTCTTCAGTATATGCAGATCCGCCCCGTCTATGGATTCATAAGAAATGCCTGAGACGAAATCCGCAAGCCGTTCCTCTATCATCATATCTCTGATTAAGTGAGGTCCCATATAAGAATAATGCAGCTAAAGAGCAGGATCGATCAAAAATATATTGAAATTAATAAATCAGAGGGTCTCGGTACCATTCATGTACGGCCTGAGGGCCTCGGGAATTACGACCGTTCCGTCCTCTTCCTGGCAGTTTTCAAGAATTGCACGGAGAGTTCTCGTCGTCGCGACCGCCGTGCTGTTCAGGGTGTGGACATAATCCTTCTTCTCGAACTCGTGGGGGTCCCGGACCTTGATGTTGAGCCTTACCGCCTGGTACGCTGTGCAGTTGGAGCATGAGACGACCTCGCGATAGGTCTCCTCGCGGGGCATCCAGACCTCGATATCGTACTTCTTCGCGGCAACCGTTCCGATATCACCTGTACAGATATTTACGACGTGATACGGGAGCTTAAGCATCCGGAAGAAATCCTCTGCATTCTTAAGAAGCTCCTCATGAAGATTCCATGAATCCTCGGGTTTGCAGTAGATGAACTGTTCCACCTTGTTGAACTGGTGAACCCTGAAGAGTCCCTTTGTATCGAGACCGTGGGAGCCGATCTCGCGCCTGAAACATGTGCTTATACCGGCAAGCCTTAGCGGAAGATCCTTCTCTTCGAAGATCTCGTCCATGTACATCGCGGCCATCGGGTGCTCGCTCGTTGCGATAAGGAACTCGTCCTCGCCGTCAATCTTGTACATCACGTTCTCGAAGTCCGAAAGATCGGTAACACCCTCGTATGCCGCACGGTTCATCATATAAGGCGGCATTATCGGGGTATATCCACGATCAGCCAGGAGATCGATCGCAAGCCTCTGGAGGGCGAGGTCCATCAATGCAAGCTTTCCTTTGAGAATATAGAATCCAGCACCGGATATCTTCGCAGCCCTTTCGAACTCCGCGAGACCTTTCTCCATCGCAAGCTCTCCGTGGTTCTTAACCTCGAATGAAGGAATTGCCGGCTCACCCCATCTTCTGACCTCGACATTCTCCGAATCGTCGGCACCCACGGGAACGCTCTCGTGCAGGATATTCGGTATCCTCATCTGGTAGAATTTTATCTTTTCCTGGATCTCCGCAAGCTCCGTCTCGGCATCCTTTATCTTTGACGGTAGAGACTTTGCCTCTTCCAGGAGACCGGAGATATCCCCGCCGGCCTTTCTTGTCTGGTTTATCTCACGGCTGATGACATTTCTCCGGTTGCGCATGGAGTTTATTTCGACCTGCATCTCGCGTGATCTTTCGTCCTTTGCAAGAAGATCGTCCACCCATGCAAGCTTCTCCGCGTCGCCCCTCTTCTTAAGATCGGCCCTGACTACATCCGGACTGCCCCGGATAAATTTCAGTTCAAGCATATCTCCATTAATTTATGTAGATCATAGAGGATTATATTTGCGAGCAGATCTTCTTTCTGCCCGGATTTTCAACAGAACAGTCCGGCGCCGTTAAGATAAATTCAGAATAAAACTCAACTCATAACATGGAAGAGACCGGAAAGGAACAGAACTGTACTGTTAGAAAAGAGCCAGGCTGCGGTTCGTGCACGATGGGGAGATACCTGAACTGCAGGTGGGACAAAAATATTCTGAATTCCTTTTTAACTGCGGCCTCCGGTCTTTTTATCGGGACTATTATACTTCTGGCCATGATCTGGCTCATGACTGCACTTTACTGGCCGCTCATTCTCTATATAATTCTCATCTTCGCCATGTTCGGGTACGAGATCAAATTTCTCTGCAGCCACTGTCCTTATTACGCAGGGGAGGGTAAGACCCTGAAATGTCTTGCAAACAACGGGATGCCGAAGATCTTCAGGTATAACCCGGCCCCTATGACTGGTGGTGAAAAATTTATGATGAAACTCCTGATCGCTGTTTTTATGGTTATTTTTCCAGCGGCATCATCGGCAACAGTATTCTGGTTAACCCTCTTGGGGCATTACGGCACAATCGCTCTCGCGGCTGTAACAGGAGTTATTATCCTTATTCTCTATGCAATTGCTGCATTTTACCAGGTATTAAGGACATTTTTTTGTAAGAGATGTGTAAATTTTTCGTGCCCGTTCAATAAGGTTGAAAAAAGATTCGTCGACGAGTACCTGATGAAAAACGATGTAATGAGAAAAGCGTGGGAAAAGTCCGGTTACAGGATGGGATAATTCATTTTTTACAGCCTGAAGACTTTATCGGTTACAGATCAAATCCATTATAATCTATACCCTGCAAAAAATGGTTTATTCAGATGGAGAAAATTTATAAAATTGCAATTGCAATCTGCCTCGCAATATCGATCCTCCTTTTCCCTGTTTCGGTACTGCTGACAGCCACGGGACTGATTCTTACAGGAACCCTTGCAATGGTGATCCATATAACGGAATCGGCAGGAGAAGCGATCGACAGGCCTGTTCTTTTTGTATTTTTAGGAGAAGACGGCCGGAGTTTTGTCATACGTAACATAGGAAATGCGGCCGCCTCCGGGATCCATGTGTCTGTAGTGCCTTCGAACCTTGAATATATAATCGAGCGGATCGATGCCGACGGAGAAGAGAAAACCGACTGCGGGCAGTTGATCGGAAAGAACAGGGTTATTATTGAGTACGCGGATGAGGCCGGAAAAAGATATAGCAAATCGGAAGATCTCCGTTTTGAAGACGACTGTGAATACGATCCCACGAAGCCGATGATCCCGATCTTCAAATAATTTTGGCAATTGTATTGAAAATTATTAATTAATTGCACCTTTTTGTGATAAAGGAATTTTTGTCTTTGAAAGATCATCTCGAATAAAACAAGTGTTGCGCGTCGCCCTTACATAACTACTTACACACTTTATATATCCATTCAACTTTTCAAAAAGACATATATACAATAATCATTCATCGCGAATTATGCCTGCAAAAATCAGTGGGATAGCTGTCTACCCCCTTGAAAAGTTTAAACTACTAAAAGAAGATGTACTGGAAGACCAAAAATACAGAGAAGACAATCTCATCAAAGTCAAAACATCGTGTAACGTTATGAGTGTTCCCTGTACAAAAGAAGTCAAAATTCGAATGGATCCGCGTCTAAAATACAGGATGGCATGTGCAATCAGTTGTGAAAACCCCAATGAAGTAAGTAACTATTCAGTAGAGGGAGCTATTAAAAAAACCTTTGGTCCACTTATCGCTGACAAAGAGCTTCAAAAACGAACCTTCAATGATGGAAGTAAGGATCTAAATGGGCACTATCGACATTGGTGGGATTGGGAATATCACTTCCCTCAATGGACAGAGTTCGGAAGATATGATGTTAAACTCATCCTGACTAATAAAAAGGACAAAAAATCAAGTGAAATTACAATTCCTGTAACATTTTCCGAAACTGATTACCCTAAACATGGAATTGACATAGATCCGATGTGTTGAAATTAAATTCCTTTTTTCTCTTCCTCTTTCATTATAAACGAAATAACCTTCTCAAGAGCAGTGACAAACTCCTTCTCATCCGTCAGGTACTGCTCAAACGCCTTATAGAGCATATACAGGATCTCAAGGCCGTAAAGATCAAGAGCCTCTTCAGCAGTAAGTTCGTTCTCATATGAATCCGTCAGGGGGCCTATTGTCGAATACATTATCTCAATGAACTTCCCGTCCTCGCTCAGGGCACAGAACTGGCTGTTGACAGGTTTGCTCATATCGTCCGGGCGGTAAGGCATGGGATCGGTCTTCCCAAGGACAAACATCTTCCTGTCATGGAAGCGTGTCTCGACCATCTGGCCAGATGCATCGGATTTCGCACCGATCAGAAGTGTAACACCCAACTTTGATACGAGGGGTTTTGCCTTCTCCGCCAGTCTCCTGAGAAGAAGCGCCTCATTTTCCAGCACTTCTGAGGTCAGCTCCTCCTCCCTCTCTTTGGACTCCTCGATCTGTTTCAGCAGTTCGTCAAACCCTTCCTCTATTTTTCCCATGCCAGAAAATTGGATCTATAAAGCAAAAAAACGATCAGGTATAATTATTCACTCAATCCTCTCTCCGATGAGATAATGCCGCCTGTGGGAAACTATCCGGACCATGTAGCGGGCTCCGGCATCCAGCTCCTCTTCTATAACGATATTATTGTATGACTTATCCCTTGCAATGCAGCTTCCGGCCCTCTTCCTCTCTGTTACGATAACATCAAGATCCTTTCCGATAAACGACTCGTTTACCGAATCATAGAGCCTGTTCGCGGCAATCGTAAGTGTTCTGGAACGCTCCTTTTTTATCCAGTCGGGAATGTCCTTCAGTTTCGCCGCATCGGTCCCTTCTCTTGCCGAAAAGCGGGTGATATTCACCTTGGTTGGCCGGATCTCTTCAAAAAATGCAAGCGTTTTAAGGAAGTCATCTTCGGTCTCAGTAGGATAACCTACGATAAAGTCGGTCGATATTCTGATCACGGGATCCTTCTTCCTGAGTTCAGCTACCAGGTTCCTGAAATCCTGTACCCGGTATTCCCGGTTCATATCCGAAAGGACCTTATCAGATCCCGACTGCACCGGAAGATGGGCGAAGGAGAATATCTTTTCTCCCAAAAAAGCATCGGACAGCTCATCAGTCAGCGGGATAGCTGTAGAAGGATTCATCATCCCGACACGAACCATAAACTCTCCTTCCAATGAATTGATCCTGTCTAAAAGTTCCGGGAGGGAGGAGCCGGTATCCATCCCGTAAGCACTCAGGTCCTGCCCGGTGAGCTGGATCTCGACGGCACCGGCGGATACAAGCCTTTCAATCTCTTCGATTATCTTATCCTCCGGAAAACTCCGGAGATGGCCCCGGGCGCTTCTTGTGATACAATAGGCACACCTGCTTACGCATCCCCTGGCAGTCTGGACAATTCCTGTCGAACCGTCCACGAGGGCTCCGATCGTCTCCGGGCACCTGTTCAGATCCTCGGGAAGGATCAGCCTTGCATCGGGGCGGACACCATATATCAGATCCGGCTGGACTACCGCCATACACCCGGTGACATAGATCTCCTTGTCGGGAAACTCGGCGATCGCTCTCAGCATCGCCCTTTCGGTCTGAGCGACAACAGTACAGGTATTGATAATAACTGCTTCCGCCTCACCCGGCGGCACTATACTGCAACCCTGCTTTTCTGCAATGCGGACAATCTTTTCAGTATCGGCAAAATTGAACGTGCAGCCATATGTCTCAATATGAATTTTTTTGTCCTTCAGGGTGTGCATATCGCTTCTCTCTATTTATTAGCAGTTCCAAAATGAAAAACAAGACCGTATGGGTATACTGCCATAAAATTTAAATGCGGCCATATTTTAAATAGAATATATATTCCTATTGTGAAAATTAAATATAATCCCGCTTAAGAATCAGTTTAATCTAAGAATGATACCTAAAACGTGGGCGGAGATGGGTTGTCAAAAAGATTCAACGCAGAAATCGGGGGAGATTAATGGATATGCACCGTTGAACAGGGCGCTAAGATTAATTATAGATAATGCTTCGAATCCCGTGATAATAACGGATGAAAGGGGAAGGATAATATATAATAATCCTGCTGCACTGCAGTTCATATTCATGAACCCGCAATCAGCTGAACCTCACATCCACAATCTGAAATTTGCAGGCGACTATGGAGATATTCTGGCAGTTTACGATTACAATAAAGATGAAGGCTGCATCTGGACCGAGGATGTCGAACTCCTGAATACAAAAGGTGAAAAGAGAACCCTGAAGTTAAAAATAAGCGTATTCTTTGAAGATTCAGAGAGCCAGTACTGCTTCCATATGGTCGATCTGACAGACAAAATCCTCTCTGAAAAGGCCCTGAAAAAATCAGAGATGGACAAGACCTTAATCCTGAATTCGGTTCACGAAAATCTCGTGTATTACGATAAGAATTACAGGATTATATGGGCTAACCAGCAGCCTGCAGACTCTGTCGGCCTCACTCCGGCTGAAATGAAGGGCAGGTTCTGCTATGAACTATGGTACAACCGCGATTCGCCTTGTCCCGACTGTACAATTAAAAAGGCAATGGAATCGCACCAGCCCCTGATAGAAGAAAAGGTGAAACCCGACGGAAGAAACGTGAAGGTCGCCGCATACCCGGTATTCAGTGAAAAGGGAGGGTTAATCGGAGCAGTCGAGTCGGTGCTTGACATTTCACGCCGAAAGAAGGCTGAAATGGCTCTCGACGAGATCCTGAAAAAGTACAGGGAGCTCTTCACCACGATGACCAACGGATTCGTCCTTCACGAGATTATTACCGACGATTCGGGAAAGCCATATGATTTCAGGTTTTTGGACGTAAATCCGGCATTCGAAGAGATGACAGGCCTCTTCTCCTCGGAGATGGTTGGAAAGACAGTACTTGAACTCTTCCCCGATTACAGCAGGGAATGGATAGAAAGGTACGGGAGGGTGGCCCTTACAGGGGAGCCGGAAGAATTTTCAGACTATAATCCGACATTCGGGAAGTATTACCACATCTATTCATATTCACCTAAGAAAGGCCAGTTCGCAGCTATATTCTCAGACGTAACCGATCTTGTGGCCCTGAGAAAAGAGCATAATCAGATGATGATCCAGATCAACAGGAATTTTGAACAGCTTGCAATCCTGAACGACGAGATCAGGAACCCGCTGCAGGTTATCGCCGGATATGCACTAATGGACGAATCAAATTATTCTGAGAAGATATTAAGCCAAATCCATACAATCGATAAACTGATCAATGAGCTTGATAAGCGATGGCTTGAATCGGACAAGATCAGGGAATACCTGATGAAACATCACAACCTTTACTGAATTAAGGAATCATCTGGTCTTCATCAAAAGCCAGTCCTTATCACCAGCCTTCTTAAACCTGACAAGAACATAACGGCCTTTGAACTTCCTGCCGTTCAGCACGAATACAATCTTTTCATCCTTCCATGATTCCGTTTCATAAGTTCCCGAATCATAAATTGAAATCTCGCCGGCACCGTATTGCCCTTCCGTAATAGTCCCGGAAAAATCTAGGACCGACAGAGCATGATCGCCGCTGTCGATTGCAAGACGCCTGAGTCCGGGGTGATCAGGGATTCCTTTGGGAACTGCCCAGCATTTAAGAACCCCATGCCTCTCCAGGCGAAGATCATAATGTGGTGTCTTTGACCTGTGACAGTGAACCACAAACCTTTGCAGACTTTCCGTCTTTTCACCCGCAGGATCATTCCCGGGATAATCCATTGATTTTTGATTCACCTCGCCGGTTCAAAAAATTATCCCCGCTCCTGAAGGGGCCATCTAGGGGTGCCTCCGATCCTTCGGATCTTCCGGGATGAAAAAAATAAATCTAATAATCCTCAGTACAACTTATAATCATTTAATCTTCGCATGGAGTTACAGTTCAATGAGAACGAAGTTTGAAGAATGCGTCAGAAAGGGCCTGATATCAAAGGCGAATATCGACCCAACTCTCGTAAACAGGGAGATAACTGATGCAGAAGAAGATTTGAAGCGCGGGCACAAAGCCCTTGAAGAGCACGATTTTATCAGGGCAATGATCTCGGGCAGAAACTCCCAGATACATTCTATAAGAGCGCTTGTCTTTTCCGAAGGATACAGGGAAAAGAAGGTTTTGCTGCTTGTGATTGCTGCGGAGTCGCTGCTTCTGGACAAAGGTCTTATAAGAAGTGAAATTCTTGAAGATTTTGAATATGCGATGAAGTATGAAAATCCGGAATCCGAACCCGAATACCTCCACGAATCGATCGCGGAAGACATAATGAGAGGATCAGACAGGATATTCAAAAGAGCAAAGATAATTCTTGAAAAAAATATTTAATTTTTCACATCAGGAACTTTTTATACAGAACCGGTAGCTTTAGCTTCGGCTTTATCCTCGTACTTCAGGATTCTTCTAAGATACGCCGAGGCCCACAGGTAGCCCACTACTCCGCCCAGGATATCTCCGGCGACAATTCCCCACCAGATTCCTGCCTGGCCGAGGTCGAAAACAAATGCAAACACCCATGCGAAGATCGAACTGAAGATCAGGCTCCTCAGCAGATTGATTATAAGGGAGTTTACACCTTTTCCTACCGCCTGGAACAATGATCCCGACATCATTCCCGGCGGGACGAATATGTAGAAGAAGCACATCGTCTGCAGGAAGGCGATGATGGTCGGAGCAATATGAGCCGATTCACCTGAATATGTAAAGATCAGCGTGATCTGGGGTGCAAACACCCACGTAATTACGGCAATAAACAGGGATATGATCAGGCCCAGTTTCAATGAGTAATAATAGGACTCATTCATTTTGCTATAGAGTCTGCCGCCGTATGCAGCTCCGGCGACGGCGACAAGTGAGGTTGCAATCGCTATCATGGGGATGATTGCAAACATTACAACTCTCCAACCGGTGGTATATACCGCAACGGCATCGGTTCCCCCGACTATAACGAGCATCCAGTTGATAATTATCATTAAAGCCGACATTATCACGAATTCAAGGCTTGCAGGAATCCCTACGGAAAGGATACCCTTGATAATTCCAAAATCGGGAGAAAAATCCTTAAATTTAAAACTGATATATGTGTCCTTTTTGACAAAGAACCAGTACAAAATTACCAGGCTTACTACGGCAACGGACAGTATCGTTGCAACTGCAGCTCCTGCAATTCCCATCCCCAAGGTATAGATGAATATCGGATCAAGGATCATATTCAGGACTGCCGAGATAGCCATCGCATACATCGTCCTCTTCGTATCCCCTTCCGCACGGAGTATTGAGTAGGAGATGTTCGAGAATATGAAGAATATGGTACCATAAAATATTATGCTCCCGTAATCGAGCGTAAGCCCTATAACGTCTCCTGCACCGAGCATGAGCAGGATCTGTTCTGCCAGGGGAACCAACAGTATTGTGAAGATAACCGATAGTACCAGAGCAAGGATCAATGAATGTATTGCAGCACTGTCCGCACCTTTTTTATCCTTAGAACCAATTCTCCTTGAGATTAAGGATGTTACTCCTGCACCGATTCCGTTTCCAAACCCTACGACAATCATAAAGACGGGAGTGACGAAACCGATTGCGGCAAGAGCATCGGAACTGATGCCTGCAACCCATATCGCATCTACGATATTGTACATCGTAAGGAGAAACATCGCTACAAAGATAGGCCAGGCCATTGATCTTATGGCGGCTTTCGGTTCGCCTACCAAAAGTGAGACACCCCTCGTTATCTCTTCCTCCCTGGGATCGGCACTGTTTACAGTGTTTTCGTCCTGCATCATGAACGATCCCCGTATCCCGGAACCTCCATTGCCGAAAGAAGGCTCCTTTCGCAGATTGTCCTCAGCAGGGAGTTGAATTTATCAAGATCTTCCGGTGAAAAGCCCTTGCAGACATCTTTATCCCATTTATTCGCGATTTCTTTAATATAAGGTAGGATTTTTTTCCCTTTTTCAGTGAGGCTCAGCTTGTGCGCCCTGCGGTTATCCGGGTCCTGCGTTCTGCATATGTATCCGGAATCCTCGAGTTTGCGGACTGCACGGGCAACTGTTCCTTTGTCGAGATAGAACAACTCCGCGATCCTGTCCTGTGTGATATTATCCTCCTTTGAAAGAGTGATCAGGGCAAAGACCTGCCCCTGGGAAAGCCCTGTAGTATTCATTGAATTATTGAGATAGATATTCCGTGACCGGTATATTATTGAGAAAAGACCGCCGAGCGGAATATCTTTATTCAGAATGTCCTGCATGAAGGTACAGGTTTGATCAGAACATGGTATCAATGTTGCTTATGCAACAGTTGCATACGCAATAAAATCCCGTTTAACTTCGTTCATCCGGAAGATTTCCGCCATAAGGCGCAGTCATGACGATCCGATCTTCACCTTTCCCGAAATAATCTTTGATATAATCGGACCTTGCAAAACCAAGTTTTTCATAAAGCCTGACAGCTCCTTCGTTCGACGGCGACACTGTCAGTGACACTGAGACTACCCTGAATTGCGAAAAACGCTTTCCAAGTTCATCCATAAGCAACCGTCCCGCCCCGCATCTCCTGAAACCAGAAGCGACAAATATCCTCATCACCAGACCGGATTTCGGTTCGCCTGCACTTATGCCTCCGAGCGTATACCCGATAATGTCACCGTCTTTATTGAGAGCAATAATAAACAATTGAGGAAAAAGAACCGCCATCTGGCGTATAAAAACGGCATGCGAGTATGGATCGCCGCCTCTTGACGATTCCATCTCAAGTATGGTATTAAAATCGCTCCCCCTGTATTCCCTTACAAAAAAATCATCACGGCCCATGAGATTACTACCAGATATGCCGGACTATCAGAAAAGATGTTTGATATCCGTGGATCTGGATTGAGGATAATTGTTCTTTCCGCAAGCTCGTCTCTTATTACTTATTACGGAAAATCCCGCCGATTCCTCCCCCTATCATGCCAAAAATTCCGAAAAGAAGAGTTGCAAAGATCATTATCACAAGATCGATAATAGCACCTACGAAAGCTCCGATAATTCCAAAGAGAGCAGCCCCTGTAATAAGTATTATCACTGAAACCAGCAGGGCGCCGAAGACTCCCGAGATAAAGCCGACCTTTGCACCTTCACCGACACCTTCGCCAAGGACAATTCCCGCGATGAAACCACCGCAAAGAGGACCGATTAAAGATGCATATAACGGATAAGAGTCTTTGAGGAGCCAAGTGATTACAACCATCGAGATAAAACCTAAAATAGCAGCAATCCAAAATCCCATTGTAATATACTAATTTCAATATAGAATAAAAAGGTTTTTGGTATGAATATATTAATGAAACAAATAAACAATCTCCTCCCAATAATTCGAAAATAATTTATGCTACAAAAAGAATTGAGAATAAAAGGAGGATAAAATTATGGTAGATGAATCCGGATTTCTTGGAAATCCGATAAACTTCACACCTGAATGGTGGACCTTTGTTCTGATGGGTATCTGTGCCCTGATTCTGGGAGCACTTGGATTTGCGATGCCTCTCTGGTTTGCAGAATTTTTCGGACTGTTTATAGCATTCCTTGTAATAATTTACAGCATTATTACGCTCATCCAGGGAATTAAAAGCAAGGAAGGAGCCGGAGCTTCAATAGCACTGATAATTCTCGGAATTATCGGAATCATAATAGGGATTCTGATTGTAACAAGTGCTCTTGCAGCATTCCTGCTGACTACATACCTCATTGCATTCTGGATGTTAATGATCGCCTTTTCGGACATCTGGATGGCATTTACAGGCAGTGCCGGAACCGGATACAAGATTCTTCTTGTAATTGCCGGAATATTCGCACTCATTATTGGGTTCTACCTGTTGATGTTCCCGATTCTCGGAACAGGCATCATGATCCAGGTTATTTCAATATTCGCCATGGTTTGGGGAATATTCATGATCATTACAGGTATGGCTGGCAAAGGTGTTTCTGCTGCTGCGGCGGCTGAAGCAAGCTGAATGCATTGAAGAGAAAAACAAAATCGCTTCAATGCGATTAACCTTTTTTTATTATTTCCAGATCAGTAACTGAAGATGAAATTCCTTTACGGCCCTGACGAAAGACCCCCTTTCTCCGTTTCTTTACCGGCAGGGATACAATGGGCGGTTATCTCGGTTGCATATATCCTCAGCTTTGCGATGCTAATTGAAAATATCCAGGGCGGAAACGGTGCGGTTACGGTTGCATTCATCCAAAAAGTCCTGCTGATAACTGCGGCGGCACTGGTACTCCAGATATTCGCAGGACACAGGCTTCCGCTTGTCTTCGGACCGTCGGCAGCCCTGCTTATAGGAATTTCTTCATCCACCGGTTTTACAGAGGGAGTTATTTACGGTTCGATGGCTGTTGCAGCCGCCGCAGGAGTCCTGATCGCCTCAACAGGGCTGCTGGCTTACATCAGCAGGCTCTTTACGTACAGGGTGATCACCGTTGTCCTCTTATTGATCTCGTTCACGCTGATTCCGGTAATTACTCCGATGTTCATCTCTTCAGAAGGAAGTTCAGGAAGCTTGTACACCCTAATATTCGGACTTGCGGTATTGGCCGGGATGTACCTTGCGCAGAGATTCGGCGGAAGGATCATCAGGGCAACGCTCTTTCTCTGGGTGCTGATACCGGGAACTCTCATATACAGCCTGATCTTTGCATATAATCCCGCAGAGATTCCGCACTTCGGGCTTATGGGGATTTCCAACAGGATTCACTGTCGAACCCGGTGTCCTGATCTCATTTTTGATCTGCTACCTTGCCGTAATTGTAAACGATATAGGTTCGATACGTTCGATTGCCGAGGTGATCGAAGAAAGATCGATGCGGGGAAGATACAAACGCGGCATAATTGCGACAGGAATCGCCAATATCGCATCCGGTCTTTTCGGGGTGATAGGCGGGGTCAATTATTCGATAAGTGCCGGGATGATACTTGAAACACGCTGCGCATCCAAATGGACACTTTTACCGGCAGCCATTATAATGGCCGCGATCGCCTTTCTGCCTGACCTGGTAGCCCTCATGACTCTGGTTCCTCCCGTAATCATAGGAGCCGTCTTAATCTATGTTCTGGCAGCCCAGTTTTCGGCCGCGTTGTATGTTTTCTTCAAAGAGACTGCGGGCAGGGAATTTGAATATGAGTCCGGAATTATAGTAGGCCTGCCTGTAATCATCGGCACCATGATATCGTTCATCCCTTCGGAGACTGCGGAGGCGTTCCCGCCACTGGTCAGGCCGGTTATTGCAAACGGCTTTGTTATGGGAGTGATCGTAGTGATACTGCTGGAGCATGTCATATTCAGAAAAAAGAAAGAACCTGTATCCTGACGGGATTACACTTCAGATTCTGCTGATCTTTTGGGAGAGAAACGCATCTGCAAGTACCAGGGCGGCCATGCATTCCGCAACCACAACAACCCTCGGGACAATGCAGGGATCGTGCCTTCCTCCGACAGATATAGTGCGCTCCGACCCGGAGACATCCACCGTTTTCTGATCTTTTTCTATCGAGGGAGTAGGTTTCACAGCGATCCTGACGACAATCTCATTGCCGTTGGAGATCCCGCCGAGAATTCCGCCGGAGTGGTTTGAGAGAAAACCGGATTTGTCCATGCAGTCGTTGTTCTCGCTCCCGAGTGCTCCTGCGGAGAGAAAACCGTCACCGATCTCAACGCCCTTGACTGCGCCTATCGACATCATCGCTGCTGCAAGCGAGGCGTCGAGTTTCCCGAACACCGGGTCCCCGAGACCTGCCGGACAGCCCATAACCGAGACCTCGACAATTCCCCCGACCGAATCTCCCGATCGTTTTGCCGAGAGGATCGCCTCCTCAAAGATGGCAGGGTCGGTTTCGCCGTGTATCTCGAGTATCCTTCCATCGACCGTTATACCCTCGCAGCTGAGAAGTTTCATAGCAAGGGCACCCGCCATTACACGCCCTGCAGTCTCTCGTCCTGAACTGCGCCCGCCGCCGCGGTAGTCGCGGATACCGTACTTCTGCTGATAGGTGTAGTCTGCATGGCCGGGGCGGAACATGTCCTTTAACTCGTCGTAATCCCCGGACCTGAAGTTTTCATTCCTGATTATCATTGCAACCGGAGTCCCTGTGGTGACGCCTTCAAAGACACCGGAAAGGATCTCCACCTGGTCCGTCTCGGACCGTGGAGTGGAGAGCGGATTCTTCCCCGGCCTCCTTCTTTCCATCAGCGGCATTACGTCGTCTTCGGAGAATTCTATCCCCGCAGGGCAGCCGTCAACAACGGCACCTATCGCCCTGCCGTGGCTTTCACCGAATGTCGTGCAGCGGAAGAATCTCCCTGTCGTATTCATCTCTGTAAAACCTCCCTTATCTCTCCTGTATCTGGAATTATGCCGAACAGCTGCCTGAACTGTTCAGCTGCCTGATATATGAACATCTCTGTGCCGGGAATGCAGTTGCATCCCGCTTTCTTCGCCATCTTAAGCAGAGGCGTCTCAGGCGGTGTATAGACGAGATCGAAGACGGTCATATGGGACCTGAACTGATCCTCCGCCAGAGGAGAACCCTTTCCTCCCATCCCGAGGGATG
Organism: Methanolacinia paynteri; assembly: GCF_000784355.1. Lineage (NCBI taxonomy): Archaea > Methanobacteriati > Methanobacteriota > Methanomicrobia > Methanomicrobiales > Methanomicrobiaceae > Methanolacinia > Methanolacinia paynteri. Next base: position 180,696 of record NZ_KN360928.1, read on the forward strand.
TCGCATTTACGACGATCTCCGTCTCATCAGGCCTGAAATCTCCGGGCGGTGAGAAGGAACACCTGAAATGCTCCGCAAGTGCCAGTCCCCTCTCTACGGTTCTGTTTATAACGGTTACATCCTTCCCGAGATCCGTCAGGGCGTATACGGCTGCTCTCGCTGCACCGCCGGCACCGAAGACGACCGCGTTCCTCCCTTTCAAATCACGGAGCGGCTCGCGTATTCCTATCCAGTCGGTATTGGTCCCGTATAGCCTGCCGCAGGAGTTCAGGACGGTATTAACCGCCCCGATTTTCTGCGAATGGATGTCGGTTTCGTCAAGGCATTCCATGACATCCTCCTTGAACGGTATTGTGACTGAGAGACCTTTCATTCCCGCCGTTTTCATGACCTCAACAATAGTCCGTATGTCTTCAGCCTGCATATATGTGTAATGCGAATCTATGCCGTAGCGGGCAAAGAGTGCTGAATATAATTGCGGGCTTTTGCTGTGGAGGCACGGATTCCCTGCGATTGCACAAAAGGGGACCGCACCGGCAAGCCCGATCCTCGAAAGGGTTCTCTCTCTCAGATCTTCAGGCACCGGGGAATTTCTGAAAAACACGGCTGCCGCAGTACGTTCCTCCACCGTGCACGGGCCGTAGTTCATGATCCCGCCTATCCTGTCGCAGATTTCTTCAGGAGAAAGACCGGCATCGATACAGAAATCCGAAGCCATCCTGTAATACGGCATCCTCCGGGATATCAGGCCTGCGGCCTCGTCCCCTACAGGTTTTCCGGTAAGAGACGGGCGTTCGCTGCCCGAGATCCTCATCGTGGCAAGTTCCGGGGAGACGTTCAGCAGGAAAACAAGAGAGTCACGCCTGAGGTTCATGACGTTTTCAGGGTTCAGGATCGCACCGCCGCCTGTCGAAACTATGCATGGCATGGCAGGGAGTTCCCGGATTACCTTTGATTCAGCTCTCCTGAAGGCGTCCTCCCCTTCTTTCGAGAATATTTCTGGGATAGGCATCCTGCATTCGGCTTCGACCATCTCATCGGTATCATAAAGCGGAAGGCCCGTCCTCTCCGAAAGCATTTCACCTACGGTAGTCTTGCCTGAGCCGCGGAATCCGGTGAGAATAATTCTCTTCTTCAAAGTCCCGCCCTCCTGAGTTCATCCCAGAAACCGGGATACGACTTCCCGACGCACTCCGGGTCTTTTATCGTCACCCCTCCGGCACCAAGACCAATTACCACACCGGACATTGCGGTCCTGTGATCGTCCTGGGGATCGAGGACAAACCCGTGAATCTCACCCGGTGTTATCACGATCTCGCCTTCATTATCATTATATTCAAAACCGGCACCGCATCCCTCGACCATCCGTCCGATCGCTCCTATGCGATCGCTCTCCTTGTATATGAGATGCGAAACTCCGGTTATCCTCGTAGGTGAGCCTGCAAATACCGCTACTGCTGCAAGAGTCTGTACCGTGTCGGGCGATGATGACATATCGATGTCCACTCCCGAAAGATGGCCCTTTCGTGTTACCGTTATCGAACCGGCATCTTTCGTTACCCGGCAACCCATAGAGACAAGCGCCCCGAGAAAGGCGGTGTCGCCCTGGACGGAATCCGGATTCAGGTTGTTCACGGCAACGGTTCCACCGCATACTGCGGCGATTGCAAAAAGATAAGACGCGGACGAATAGTCTCCTTCCACCCTGTAATCCCGCGGAACGTATGCACCGGACGGCACATGGAATCTGCCATCCGGCATTCGTTCAACCGCCGCACCGAACTTCTCCATTACATCTACAGTGATGTCGAGATAGGATTCCGATGCTACGTGGCCTTCAGGAATGATATCCACAGGATCTTCTGCATACGGTGCCGAAATGAGCATCGAGGATATGAACTGGCTGCTCTTCGATGCGTCGATCGACACGCTTCCCCCGGAGAGCTTCCCTGATATTTCAACAGGGGGAAATCCGGGTCTTTCAGTAAACCGGATATCTCCCCCTATATCTCTCAACCCCCCGGCAAGCTCCCCGACAGGCCTCTCCTTCATCCTCTCACTTCCGGTAAGCGTCACCCTGCCGGGATAAAGAAGTGCAAATGTTGCGAGGAACCGGAGCGACGTACCCGAACCCTCGCAGTCTATTGTCACATCGCCGCCGGGGGGCATTACGCCGCCGCACCCGTCAACGATAATCCCGTCTGCCGTTCGTTCGGTCCGGACTCCAAGCTGCCCCAGGGCCCTGCACGTGACCTCCGTATCGCCGGAATAAAGAGGGTTCTCTATTATCGATATGCCGTCGGCAAGGGCCGCACAGAACAACGCCCTGTGGGTATAGCTCTTAGACGGAGGGGCAGAGAAAGTCAGATCAACATCCCGGTGCCGGTTGATAACGATCCTGTCCATCAAACGACCTCCGTTCCCGAATAGCACCCGAGCTCCTTAACGAAAGTAATCTCCTTCAGCCGCCTGACTGCATCGCCGGAATAGGGAGTCATGGCAAAATCGATGAAGAAGACATAGCTCCCCATACCTCTTTTAGAGGGCCTGGACTCGATCCTGGAGAGGTTGATCCCCATGGCTGCAAAGACACCGATGATCTCGTAGAGAAGGCCGGGACGATCTTCCTCCGGATCGATCAATATGCTGCACTTTTTACAATCGGGCGAATCATACGGGTATCCCCCGGGATAAAGGCTCTTCTCTACTCTGACAAATCTCGTCACGTTATTGTCCGAGTTTTGGACGTTCTCCCTGATTATCTCCAGGCCGTGTATAGCCGCCGCAGGGGCGGAGGTTATCGCCGCAGTTCCTGGTTTTTCGGCCGCGGCCTTTGCACTTGCCGCATTGCTCGCCGTATGAATTACCGGAACACCGAGATCATCGACAAAACGGCTGCACTGTCCGTGAGACTGCGGGTGTACATAGATGCATGACGGTTTTTCTCCCACGGGGACAGCGGCTGCATAATGATGCCTGACAGGGAGATAGTATTCGGCAGTTATGTGGCAGTCGGTCTTCATGAACCCGTCAAGGGTCTCGCCTACACCGCCTGCTTCGCTGTTTTCAAGAGGAACTATTCCGGTGCATCCTCCGGAGGCGACTTCTGCAAAGACGGCCCCGATAGTCGGGCAGAGTATTATATCCCTGCCGCAGACTTTCAGGGCCATTTCGTGGGAGAATGTCCCTTCCGGCCCAAGGACTGCGCACTTCATGTGAGATTCACCAGCGCCTCGATCAGGGCATCCGTATCCCTCGTTGCAAGTGGGATATATTCATTAAAGCATTCCCTGTTACCGTTGAAAAAGGCCTGAAACTCTTTCTCGTCAGGAGATGCGACAGACTCCCTGAGTCTTTCGACCGAATCGGAGAAGCCGTTCAGCACAGGCATGACCTCGGGATTCATCCTCAGGATGTCACCGTACAGATCGGGACTCTGGCCGAGTATCCTCCCTATAAGGCCCATCTCGATCCTGTAGACAGGGCTCATGACCGAGAGGATCTTTTCGAAATCGGTCCCGCTCGTCCTGACGGCATCGGCGACCGCTAGGGTTGCGAAATGAACGAGCCCCTGGACGACCGCCACCACACGGTCATGCTCCTCCGGGGTCATAATCGTGACCTGTGCCCCTTCCGAAGCGAAGATCGATGTAAAGACGGAGAGTATTTCTTCAGGACACCTTGCAGGAGTCGCAACGATGTTCTGCCCTCTTATTCCGGGGAGATTCGGCCCGAACATAGGATGGAATCCAATAACCGAAGCCTTCGATTTGAGCATCGCCTGAACGGGCATCGTTTTTACAGACGTAAGATCGCACAGCACCTGCTCCGGCTTCATGAGAGGGACGATCTCATCTATTACGCTCACCGTCGCCCTTATCGGGACCGAGACCATAACGATTTCGCAGCTCTCTGCAAGGTCCCTGTTCGAGAGCCTGGTGTTCCTCCCGGATACAGAAACCTCATAGCCGGCCCTTGAAAAGACCGATGAGAAGAGGCGCCCCATCCCTCCGTTTCCGCCGATGATGCCTATACTATTCATGGATCATGCCTCATTTCTCGAGTATGGTCTCTTCTATGGCGTGCCCGAAGTGCCTTCCACCCTTCTCCATCCGTCCGAGGATACGATCCCCAGGTTTCAGTTCGATTACGGATACGGCGCTACCATCCTCCCTCATCAGGCGGATCGTCTCGGCGTTCTGGAGAACCACGGATATCGGGGCTCCGCCACCATCAGGCTCGGCCTCGACGAGAAGAAGCGGCCTCTTCTCTATCTTTACACGCCCGACGGTCGCCTCCTCGGTTTCGCCAGTACTGTTTACTATCAGTACCCGGTCGCCGGCTGAGATCTCCGAGAGATACGAGGTTTTTCCTCCCGCAACAAGTGCATATGAGTGCACTGCACCGGCATTCACCCTGAAGGGCCTCGGGGAGACATATGGGTTCTCAAGCGTCTCCGCGTGAACCAGGAGGAATGCTGATGACGTATTTCCGACAGCCATTCCCTCGCCGTCATGCATCATGGTGCATGTATCTACGCAGACCCGGTCGCCCATTCCTGCGGATGTCACCGATTTTACGGTGAATACCGAGAGCTCCAGTTTCCCGCCCGACTTCTTCACGAGGGATGAAACCGACTTTATCACATTGGGATCGGTATTTTTGAGCATTATTCCTGCAACACCGCCTTCAAGTACCCCGAGAGCGGTTTCCGTCTCTTTTTCATCCAATACAGCCGCGATTATTCTGTCTGACTGCGCAACGAGATTTTCAAGAGGGATTACAGTCCAGTCCGTAGTCGAAACTATGACATAACCTTTCTTTCCAAGCTCTGCGGCCTTTTCTTCGGATTTTTTATCCGTGATCTCAATCTCGAATACATCTCTGCCGGGGACGAGGTCTCCGTCGGGAGAGATTATCTTGATGAGCCCGAGCTCTCTGACCTTTGCTGCCTTCTCTGCAACAATTGCGTCCGCACCGCTCTCGATAGCCGTTGTCGCGGCATCCTTATCCCATTCCCTGAGGTCGATCCAGAATAATTTCATGCAGGTTTCTCCAGGTCCCTGATCGCTTCCCCGGGCGTCGCCTTCCCGTTCACCACTCTGGACAGGGCACTGATGAAAGCGGACGGGTTTTCACGCTGGAACGAGTTTCTGCCGAGACATACTCCGGCACCACCGGCTTCGACGGAATCGAGAACGGTCTCTAGGGTTTGGAGGTCGCCCGCCTTTTCACCGCCAGCGATAAGAACCGGGACTGAACAGGCTGCGGTTATCTTCCTGAAGCTCTCTGGATCGCCCGTATAGCTGGTCTTGATCAGGTCTGCACCGAGCTCTTCCGCAACCCTGACACAGTGCCCCACCGCCTGCGGGGAGTTGGGATCAATGCCCTGCCCGCGTGGGTAGATCATTATCAGGAGCGGCATACCCCATTTCGTGCACTGCTTCGATACCATCCCGGCATCCTCGATCATCTTCGACTCGTTCGGAGCTCCGAGGTTTATGTGGATTGAGACCGCATCCGCTCCGAGTGCGATTGCCTCCTCGACTGTGCACACCATTACCTTGTCATTCGGATCGGGGTTCATCGAAGTGCTCGCCGAAAGGTGGACAATGAGACCGATATCCTTCCCGTGCTTCCTGTGGCCGGCCTTGACCATTCCCTTGTGCAGGACGATAGCATTCGCACCGCCTTCTGCTACAGCGGAAATTATCTCCGGCATGTCGCCCAGGCCCTCGATCTGACCTAGCGTGAACCCGTGATCCATCGGGATTATAACCGCACGTCCAGTATTCCTGTTCATTATCCTCTCAAGACGAATCTGTTTTCCAATCATTTTTTTCTCCTTTTTCGCCTCAATCCTGTTTGAGGATCTCCATCGCCTCTTCTGCAGAGCGCCTCTCGTGCACTATCATCGTTGCAGCCCTTACAAATTTGTCCGGGTATTTGTGCTGGAACGCATTCCTGCCGATTGAAACACCTGCACCGCCACCCTCCATCGAACCCTCGATAAGCTTCAGGGTTGTCAGGTCGTCGGACTTCGAACCGCCTGCAATCACAACAGGCACATGGCAGCCTTCGGTGACCTCGCGGAACGTATCGGGGTCTCCGGTGTATACGGTCTTCACAATATCTGCACCGAGTTCGGATGCCACCCTTGCCGCGATCTTAATGGAATCTACCATATTATCGTCGTTAATCTTTTTTCCGCGGGGGTACATCATCGCAAGAAGCGGCATGCCCCATTCGATGCACTCGATCGCGATCGAACCGAGGTCCTGAAGCATTCTTGCCTCGGATTCTGCACCGACATTGATGTGAACCGATACCCCGTCCGCACCCATTTTCAGTGCGTTTTGTACCGTATTCACGAGAACCTTATCGTTGGGATCGGGCCCGAGGTCTGTACTTGCAGACAGGTGCAGTATAAGGCCAATATCGGGGCCTCCTTTGCGATGGCCGTGCAATGCAAGTCCCATATGCCCGATTACGGCATTGGCACCGCCACGGGCGACAAGTTCGACACTCCTGTCAAGGTCTATCAGACCCGGAATAGGGCCTGACGTGACGCCGTGATCCATCGGGACTATGACCGTCGTTCCGGTGTCCCGTCTCATTATCCTTTCAAGTCTAATCTCTTTTCCACGCATAATTATCACTCTCTAATTTATCATAACGGATTTCAGCACCCAAAAAGCCTGCGGAGGTTTTACAAAGCAGATGGCTTTCAGGTGCGGGTCAACCAGCTGAAATAATAGCCGAAGAAATAGCTAAAATCAGCAAAATAGCTAAAGAAGATGTTAAATAAGCCAAAAAATTCAAAACGAAGTGACGATATAAAAAGAGCCCCGGCTGCGCCGTTTAGTTGCACAGGAGAAGCGGATCTTTCACATGTGCGGATTTCAGTGCCGTTGCTATCAGAGATAAAAGCATTCACCGGCGAAAAAACATTCACCACACATTGAATATAATTTCCCATTCTATGATTTAAATACATTGTGATGCAGGCGAAACGGACTATGAAAAAACCGGTTTGTGAATCCTGAATTCAATGAATTAAATATCTAAACCGCATTCCGCCGGGAAATGAATAATCCACTTCGTTCCGGATTCACTCTGTAATTCGGCATTTCCCTTAAGCTGCATGGACACTATGTCATGTATAAGGTTAAAACCCAGGGATTCACGGCTACCGTGAAGCAGATGTTTGGGGATGCCCACACCGTCATCGCAGACGCACAACTCGAACATGCCGTTTCTGCATTTGTATTCAACGCATATCTCCCCTGAAGCCCTGCCTGAAAACGCAAATTTCAAAGAATTGCTGATAATTTCATTCATCACGATACCCAGAGGTACGGCCTGGGTCATACTGATATAGCATTCATCCCCCTTTACGTTATAATCGATATCTCCGGCAAGGAAATAAGTCTGAACCAGCTGTTCTCCCAGACCTGTAAATGCGTCACGGACATTCACTTTGGAAACACCTTTTGAATGCAGAAGATTTTGATGCACCAGCGAAATGGCCATTATCCTGTTGTTGATCTCGTTCAGTTTCTGCTTTGTCTCCTCTTCATTCGAATTTAAAATCTGCATAGAGACAAGACTGCTGATAACGGCAAAGGTGTTGTTCAAACGTTCGCCAACCTCGGTGCTGAAGGCTTCTCTTTCTTCACAAAGCTTTTTCAGCAGAGTCTGGCTCGTCTTAAGCCTGCCGGAGTAAAAAAATGTTATAAAAAGAACCGCGGTAAATGACAGAACGAGGATCGTCCCTACAGCAGTGTAGTCATTGAGTGGCGAAATTCCGGATGAAGACTGATCTGAATACAGCGATGCCATGCATTCGCCCGGCAAAACACAGCCGGCAAATATGGCCATAAATAGCAATACAGTAAGAAGATGCCTTTTGGTTGTCATTTTATCTCTTGCAGTCCTGTAAATGGTGAAGTAAAGGTGGAGGATTTATTTTCTGTATGTCCTCCGGATATCCCCGGAATTCCGGTATATTATATAACGGTTATTTCCCGGAAGCCTCCAGATTCGCTTCACCCTTTTAATTTCAGACTACTGCCTCCCCGCTACAAAGAGTCTCCGACAGAAGCTTTTCAATGTCTATCCAGATTACAAGGTCTTTTTTCCCGTCCCCCGATTCCCCGGTCTTGATAATCCCCTTCACATAGGCCTCTTTTGATATTGATGCATCCATCTTATCGATATCATCCTGGTTTACCTGGAGGACGCTGTGTACATCATCAACTATAAGACCGATGATTGAACCTCCGGCAGCCTCAGGAACGAGCACGATTATTTTCTGGCCCTCTTGTTTATTTTCGGAACTTAAGCCCATAAGATGGCTTAGATTCATTATGTTTGTGATCTCCCCTCTTAGATTGATAATCCCCGCAATATGAGGCGGTGCCCTCGGTACCGGCGTTATCGGCATCATCTCCACGATCTCCCTCGCGGTTTTGATATCAATGGCATAACTTGTACCCGAAAGCTGAAACTGAACGACGTCAATGATCTCCATCAAAATCACTCCATTCAGTATTTGAAATGCGAATTCGCTTCATCCAGTTTCTTAATTAGTTCATTCACCTCATGGATTGCACTTCCGATCTCCTCAACGGAAGCACTTGATTCCTCTGCAAGTGCAGCAAGCTCCTGGGCATTTTTCTGGACGTCTTTAGTCATCTTATTGCCTTTTTCGGCAGAGATTACGACATTGTTAGCAATATTTGCCTGATCCTCGATCGCCTTCGTGATCTCTCCGACATCGTGGGTCACCTGGCCGGCGTTCTGGATGATCGTATTCAGTGCCTGCAATGTTTTGTTAACACTGTCCACACCTTCAATAATTTCGTCATTAGCAGTCATAATGGCCTTTGCAGTATTCTCACTGCCCGCCTGAACTGCAGATACGACATTTCCGATAGAATCAGTTGCAGATCTTGCCTCTGCTGCAAGGTTCTTGACCTCGCCGGCGACAACAGCAAAACCCCTCCCGTGTTCGCCTGCACGGGCCGCCTCTATTGCAGCATTGAGTGCGAGAAGATTGATCTGGCTTGTTATATCGTTTATGAGTTTGACAACGTTTCCGACTTCCTTTATCTGATCGTTCAATGCTCTTATCTCTTCAACGCTCTTGCTCGCAATCTTCTCGACACTGCTCATCTTATCGTTGGTGCCGTTTGCAAGATCCTGCGTCTGCTTGCCGATCTCTACGACGTGGTTGGCCGCGGTATATACTTCCTGGGAAGTGCTCGCAATCTCCTCGTTTGAAGCGGACAGATCGGCAATCTGCCGGGTAATATCATCGATGCTCTTTAAAAGATCGTTTGTCAGATCAGCAGTTTTCTGGCTCGAATTTGCAACGCCTTCGGTTGCCTTTGCAACCTCGTCGGTTCCCTTTGTAACCTCACTCGAGTTGGAAACCACCTGCATTGTTACGTTGCTTGTTAAGGCAAGACTCTCTGATACCGATTCTCCGATGTTGTTAATCGCGTTTTTAAAATTCTCAAAGGCGCCCTTCATTTCAACTGATGGGGAAAAACGCTCTGAGAAATCAGCGTCGGCATAACTGCTGCAAACCCTTATCGATTCCTTTATCGGAATTAAAAAGGCCTCTGCAACATTGTTTACGGATTTTATGATCTCGCTGAACTCGCCTTTATGATCCGACGCCTTCCCGCGATAATAAACATCTCCATCCGAGATTTTTTCCCCGATCACTTCGACTTCCAGGGTGACGTTGCTAATCGCTTCCATCATGGATATAAATGCAGGAACGATTTTGTCATTTTCACATCTCTTTCCCGCCCCTCCGCCTATACCTCTGAATTTATCAAGATCGGAAAAATTCCCTGCAGAGATGTCTTCTGCCGCCTGTTGAAGAGTCAGCAGGCGTAGCTGAACAAGGTTGACAGACGTGGATAATTTTTTATAAATTCCTAAAGAATTATTGTCTACTTTTCGGGTGTAATCATTGTTTGACATCTCGCTGAGAATGTCATCAATGTCATACAGCGCTGTAAAGCCGTCCTGAAGAGTGTTCAATTCATTGACTATCCCGTGGAATTCCTGCCCGAATTCCGCGGGGTTTAGACCTTTTGTCCTGTCACCATTATTTAACGCCGACAGAAAGGATTCAATGGTTTTTAGTTCTGACATAAAATGCCCTCCTTAGATGTACTATTCTGTGTGGTTTTCAACGGTCATCGATCAGGGGAAAATAATGTTGACCGGTCAATATGATTTATCGCCAACGACCACAATCCTCACGTGAAACACCACGATTGGGAGGTTATTTTTTATATTATATTAATATGATCAAATAAAATAATATATAGATAATATTATTATTATTAAGAGATCGAAGCATGAATATATTAATTAATATTTAAAAAAGAATATTTATAATGAGGACTATATATCTCAAAACACCTGCACCTATCATCAGTCAACAGTGCCATCTATATCAGCATCATTCTGGTACCGTCTCCGATTAGCAACTATGCCAAGCACATAGGACTATCACCACCATCTTACTTTAGTATTTCCATACCGGTAAAATTCAGAATATTACCACCTTTAATCACTCATCACAACAATTAACCGTAAATAAGCAGCAATAAGTAACAATGATAAAGGTTGGCCTCCTGGGATGTGGAAATGTGGCACATGTCATAGCAAAGGAGACTGAAGGCTTTTTAATAAAAGCCTGCTTTGATCTGATGCCCCGGCGGGCTGAAGAAATATCAAAGCTAACAGGTGCCGGATCGTTTTCATCTTTTGAAGAATTTATAAAAGAAGACCTCGACATAGTGGTTGAGGCGGCTTCCGTGACAGCAGTCCACGAATTTGCCAGAGAGGTGCTCGAAAACGGAAAAGATATTGTAATCCTCTCCGTCGGGGCGCTCGCTGATCCCGGGCTGAAGAATGAGCTCAAAGAGACCGCAAAGAGGACAGGAAGGAGAATATATATCCCCAGCGGCGCAATAATGGGCCTCGACAACCTCAAGATCGGAAGGATCTCCAATATTTCAAAGCTCCTGCTCAGGACGACCAAGAATCCCCGTTCGCTCGGGATCGAAACGGACAAGAAGACGATGGTGTTTTCCGGAAGAGCGGACGAATGCATCAGGCAGTTTCCGAAAAATATCAACGTGGCTATAGCACTCGAACTTGCAACAGGGCATGATGTCGAGGTAGAACTGTGGGCTGACCCGGACCTTCAGAGAAATACGCACGAAATTATCGTCGAAGGGGATTTCGGGAATTTTTACCTGAAGATCGAGAACAAACCCTGTCCGGACAATCCTGCTACAAGTTACCTTGCCGCATTATCGATCATAACACTGCTGAGAAACCTGGAAGAGCCTATAAAGATCGGGACATAAATAAAAGACAGGATTCCAATGGGCGTAAAAGAAGATATTGAGAGACTCAAAAAGGAGAAGAAAGCTGTCATTCTGGCTCACAACTACCAGCCTCCCGCAATTCAGGATCTTGCAGATATCATAGGAGACAGCCTTGAGCTTGCAATAAAGGCAAAAGAGGCAACAGAAGATCTAATCGTCCTTTGCGGAGTTCAGTTCATGGCAGAGACGGCAAAGATTCTCAATCCCGGCAAGAAAGTGATATTGCCCGTAAAGGATGCGGGATGCCCGCTTGCCGACCAGCTTACTCCTGATATGATAAAAGAGGCGAGGAAAAAACATCCCGGGGCAGCAGTGGTCGTCTATGTAAACTCGTCTGCCGAATGCAAGGCCGAAGCGGACGTAGCATGCACCTCTGCAAACGCAGCCGGTGTTGTCAGGTCCCTGGAAGAGACGGAGGTCATATTCGGGCCTGATTCGAACCTCGCCTCGTGGGTTCAGGAGCAGGTTCCCGGGAAAAAGATAATTCCTGTTCCTCCCGACGGCCACTGCCCGGTCCATGCTGTATTTGAGATCGGGGATACGGAGGAGGCAAAAAAGCTGGGCTACTGTATTGTCTGCCATCCCGAATGCGAAAAGAGCATCCGGGACACATCCGATTTCGTAGCATCCACAGGCGGTATGATGAAGATCGCTTCCGAAGCCCGGAGATGGGCCGTCCTTACCGAGAAAGATATGACATACAGGCTTTCGAAGGAGTACCCCGAAAAGGAATTTCTCGCTTACGAAAAGTCAGTCTGCAAAGATATGAAAAAGATCACGCCCGGAATTCTCAGGAATTCCCTTGAGACAGAAGAGTACGAGATCGTACTTGACGAAGAGGTAATGAACCGTGCAAGAGGTGCGATCGAGAGGATGATAGCAATAAGGAGTTAGTTATGCATATAAACAGGGAGATCCTCACGGGCTATCTTTCGGAAGATACGGAAAGAGGAGATCTGACATCGGATGTTGTTGTCCCGGATATTGAGTCCTACGCCGAGATCATCTCAAAGGACGACGGCATCATATGCGGACTTGAAGAGGCGGCATTCCTGTTCGGCTATGCGGGCGCCAAAGCCGTTCTTACCGCATCCGATGGCGAGAGGGTCTCTGCAGGAAGGAAACTGATGGAGATCAGGGGAAAGGCGAAGGCCATTCTTCTTGTCGAGAGGACCGCCCTGAATATAATAGGAAGGATGAGCGGAATTGCCACAAAGACCGATATTATAGTCCGGAAGGCGAGATCGGTCAACCCGAAGATCAGAATAGCCGGAACCAGAAAGACATCTCCGGGTGCAAGGGCGATAGACAAAAAGGCCATTGTTACCGGCGGGGGAGACCCGCACAGGTACGATCTCTCCGACGCATTTCTGATAAAGGACAATCACCTTGCAGTATGCCCTGCAGCAGAGGCAATAAGAAAAGCAAAGGAATATTCGGCATACAAGAAGATCGAGATCGAGGCCGAATCCCCGGCAGACGCACTTGCCGATGCAAAGGCAGGTGCAGATATTATTATGCTGGATAATATGAAGCCGGAAAAAGTATCGGAGGCATTAGGGCTCATAACCGACGCAGGACTCCGCGGTAGGGTCTGCATAGAGATTTCAGGCGGGATCGACGGAAAGAATTTCGAGACCTATGCAAGTCTCGATATCGATGTAATAAGCATGGGTGCGCTTACGCATTCGGTCAAAAACTTCGATGTCTCCCTGGATATGAAACCGGGCGTTAGGAACTTCACGGTAAAAATCTGACTGTTATTGTTCAGGATTATCTGCATCATCCCGGATTCCGTCCTCTTTATCGAATATAAAAACCTCTTCAATGGCGCAGTTAAAAAATTCCGCCAGTTTATGAGCCAGGAGGACGGACGGGTTATATTGTCCTTTTTCAAGAGAGATTATAGTGCGGGAGGAGACATCCACTTTTTCTGCAAGCTCCTGCTGTGTCACCCCTCTCTCGTTCCTGAGCTCTTTAATGCGATTGTCCATTCACATCCTCTTTTCATAATAGATCAATGAACCTGCCACGAGCGAGGACTGGATAATAATCAGTGATGCTAATAAAATTGTGATATACAGCTCCAGGTTCATAAGTGCCGATGCGAGTGCGATGAAACAAAGTAAATAGACCATTATGCGGGACGCATTCCACCCGGCTCTCTCCCTGATGCGGATGTTCCTCTCGTCTTTCTCCTCACGGAGAGAGAGCTTCTCAATTTCAGGTGTTGCAACAGCCTTTGTCACGTACTTTCCGGCCAGATGCCCGACACCCAGCACAGCAAGTGCCGCACCGATCCCGATACACAGGCCGTTAATCTGGCTGCTGTCGAATACAGATGATTTGGAGATGAACATGAGCACAATGCCAAGAATCGTCACAACCCATGCTGCAGAGGTATAGTCTTTAATCATAACATATCATGTGAAGTTTATTTCATATGAAGTTTACTTCACATACATGTGTTACAATCCAAAAGAACAGGAACTGAAAAAAATAAATTCCGGTGGATCAGAGGCTTTCGGTATAAATGCCGGAGCCGACAAACCACTCATCATCAACCGGTGAAACATAACAGAGTTTCAGCCGGGCGTCACCGGTATCCGGATCGAAATACTGGACATATACGAACCCTCCGCCACGTTTTGCAACGGACGACTCCCACCCGAGAATCTTCACCCCGTATGTATCCAGCAGATCGAGCCTGTTTGTCCCGATATATTCAGGCTGGTGCGGAAGTGCAAGAGTATTTCCCTCGTAATCATATGCAAATATGTATTTCCCGCCGTCTGCGAAGGTCCCGTTCAGGTCGTTGAAGTCGGAAACGGCCTTTTCCTTCCCGTTCGCCTGTGCATAGTCACGTGCGTTCTTCACCCTTTTTACAAGCTCGTCCTTCTCCGAAATATTGAACTCTGCCGGAATTTCAGGCAGATATATCCCCGATCCAACAAACCACTCGTCATCTACTGGCACCACATACGAGAGCTTGAACTCCTTCTGGAAGTTGTCTTCAGGATTCGGGTAGATGTAATAGATCGAACCGCCGCCGTCCGGAGCGGCGTCGATCAGACCGTCGATGAATTCAACGCCGTTTGAATCGGAAATTCCGGTGCGGGCCGTGCCGAGCAGTTCCTGCTGGTACGGCAGTGCAATTACCGTTCCGTTCATCTCGTATGCAAAGATGTATAGTTCGCCGTCTATGAAAGAACCGTCTACATCATTGAACTCCTTCAATGCGGCCTCTTTCCCGTTTTCTTTTGCATAAGCTGCGGCATTATCGACGAAGGCCGTAAGATTCTCATAGCGGGAGTCGGTTGAACCTGCCGCTGCCGGGGAAGAAGCGTCTTCTTCTCCTGCGTTATCGCCCGAATAAGTGACGACGACCCTCCATTCGACTCCGTTTATACCTGCTGTTCTCCAGAAGGCAGTCTTTGTTACATTGCGGTTCCATGTCCTGTCCGAGAAGATGTATTCAGCCGAACCGGATTCCTCCCCTGCGATACGGGTCAGCACCTCCTGGAGGGAGGCATCGCTGTATATGGAATCAGAGAAGAGATTGTTGCCGATCTCTTCGCTCTTCGTATCATAGATCAAAGTCCCGTCCGTCTGTGCGACCCACACATCATAAGGCGTTCCTTCGATGACCGGCTCAATCTGCCTGCCGAGGAATGTCTCCGGCTTGTATGTCATATCGGTGTAGCCGAGATATTCGCCGGAAGCGGAAAATACCGGGTAGCTCTGCGAAATTCCCGTAAAGCCTTCGGCCATAGTGAAGACATCGCTGACAACCGGAACCTTTTCGCTGTTGGCCTTCTGCACCTGCGCCTGCCAGCTCAGATCCGTTCCTACGATCTCCTCGTAATTTCCGGGCACTGCGGTCACGACAATGCCGTCATTCGTTATCACGAGCGAAGATATCGCCCACGGAAAATTCAGGAGGTTCTCAGACAGGGCTGCCTTGGCTTCCTCCCCGGTCAGGCCTGTCTTTGAAAGGACTTCCGAATTGTTTGAAAGTCCCGAATCTATCTCCTCAAGTCCCCCGTTGATCGATATAACAAGTTCTTCTGCGACTGCGTCTATTTCATTCTGTGTTTTCGTATCGTTTCCGGACGAAACATTATCGCCGTCCGTGCCTGTGCACCCGGAAAAAGCAGCCAGAACCCCCAGAACGAGCATTATAATCATAAACGAATATTTCACCATCAAACCACTCACCATAATGCAGGAATAATGAAATCCTGCCCGGATGCTATGTTAATATTTGAGGGATATAAGGTTAGTGAATTTTCTTTGAGAGATTCACAAGAGCTGAATTAAAAAAATATGTTCAACAGGCAACCCTTGCGCAAGTCCGCTTCGCGTACACGCCCTGACCTCAGGGCTTTGCGCTATGGCGATAGCCCGGCCTTTCGGCCGGGAGAGAACCCGGTTTAGGAAGATAGTGATAGACTTTCGGAGAGCAATAAGAAATATTTCCCGGCCGAGGCTCCCCGGATGGGGAGCGTCCAGGCCGGGTTATCATCATTAAGCAAATTTCGCAGAAATTTGCGCCCGGGCTGCCCCGGCAGGGGCTTATGCCCTTTAAAAGAAGATATGAAATATAAAGGAAAATGAAAATCTTCAGATTTCCCCGAGATCGTGCTTTATCGACTGAATCACAAGCCTTATCAGGCCGAGCTGGCAATCGGTCTCTGCAAGGATGCAGATGAAGAGATCGCCCACCGGTGATATGATCAGCTTTCCCTGCGGGGTTTCGAGAATGAGCTGGGTTGAAGAGTCCATACCGAGATCTGCGGTGATCTGGTTGGCGGACCTGACAAGATCCTCGGACAGTGCCGCGACCTGCTCGAAATCCGCATCTCCTGCCGAATGAAGGGCAAATCCTTCAAAGAAAAGGGAGACCGCCTTCACTCCCGGCTGTCTAAGGACGTTTTGAAGAGTCTTTTCAGAGAGAATCTCGTCGGAAGAATCTCCTGAAGAAGCCTCTCTTCCCTCTAACTCAGATATATCAAAGCTGAAAGATCCCCTGACGAGAATATTCGCCTCGTCGAGTTCGTCATCAGTATATTTTTTCAGTACGCAGTCCAGAGATTCCTTTTTCAGGAGATTTTTGTATGCCTCCATGCCTGAAAGTTTAAGATCCCCGGCGGCATAACCGGCAGCAACAGGAGTACCTGCATCGGCGAGAACGAACCCCCTGGAATTATTATATTCGATTACAATGCAGCCTGTAAAATCCCGGCTGAGCTCAAAGAGTTTGTCCAGTGAAACCTCCATGCAGCCCACATGTTCCCCGGCCGGCAGAGATGCATTCATAAGGCTGCAATGATCCTTTCGCGATTTTTCTTGAGCTCGTACCTGATCCTGCCCACGTTCACATCCTTCTGGGCGACAATTGCGATCAGTTCGTCCTCGGAGAGAGGAGAGATCAGGATCGGCCCTTCATCGAGCTCGATAATGATCTGGTTCATCTCATTTTTTCCAAGTTCCCTGCCCATCGCCTCCGATGTACCAAGACCGGTCGAGGCCATAGCCCCGAGAGCATCTATATCGACGTCTCCCGAGACGGCGCTCTCAATTACAAAACCGTCCCTTCCCGCAACAACGGCAGCGGACACACCGTCAAGTTTCAGAAATTCGCTGAGTATCTGTTTAAGCATATATCATCTGTCTCCTTTTCAACTCATTATCTTTCGGGTTTTCTCCTTACAAGCTCAATATCCACGGGCATCTGGCCAATTGCATGCGTGGCGCAGGAGATGCACGGATCATACGCCCTTATCACCATCTCGATGCGGTTCGCGGCGCTCTCGGAGAGAGAGCCGCCGGACACCACCTTTCTCGCGACATCCTCCACACCCCTGTCCATACCGAAGTTGTTCTGGCAGGTCGCGACAATCAGGTTGCAGTCGGTGATGAAACCCTCCTCGTCAACCGAATAATCGTGGATTAATGTCCCGCGTGGCGCCTCGACAATTCCCACGCCCCGAGATTTGGAAACGCCGGAGACCGGGGTTCTTACATCCCCGCCGCATATCGACGGATCCGAGAGATATTCAACTGCCTTCTCGCAGCATGACAGAAATTCTATGTACCTTGCCATATTGTAGGCAAGCGTCGTCTGCGTAAACTCGCCAAAGGTGCTCCTGTACTCCGCAAGCGCCGCATCCGCCTCGGGCGTGCCCATCTCTTTTACAATATTCAGCCTCGCAAGCGGCCCGACACGATAGTAATCACCGCCCTTAAGCCTTGAAAACTTGAGATACGACCAGTCCTCAGAGTATTCCTCGATCAGGTTGAGATAATCGGCACCTGAAAAAGCCGAGACCGGGTTCCCGTCCTTTCCTATGACATTCACTTCGCCGTTGTATGCAGAAAACCTGCCGTTATCGGACATACCCATAAAAGCGGTATCAACGGCACCGAACGAGAGATCGGTCTGGTCGAGGATCGTCCTGGCAATATTCCATCCCTCCCTCGCCGTTTCAAGAGATTTTTTGCTCATCTCAAGAAGCTCCAGCCTCTTTGACTCCGCAAGGGGATACGATACTCCGCCGGGTATGCATGTCGAGGGATGAATCGGCTTGCCGCCGATCGCCTCCGTCATCCTCTGCCCGAACTTCCGGACTTCGATTGCCTTTTTCGCGATATCAGGAGCTTTTTTGACAAGACCCAGGACGCTTCTCTCGGCTGCAGGTGCATCATGGCCGATCAGGAAGTCGGGGGCCGCAAGCATGAAGAAGTGAAGCGAGTGGGAATGAATGAACTGCCCGACCATGAGAAGTTCACGCAGCTTTTTCCCCGTTGCCGGTGGAGCGGCACCGAAGATCTCGTCGCAGGCTTTGGCTGCCGCAATGTGGTGTGCCGTCGGGCAGATGCCGCATATTCGCGGTGTTATCCTCGGCGCTTCCTCTACTGCGGCACCGATCATGAACTTTTCAAATCCCCTGAGTTCGACTACCTCGAAATGGGCGTTATCAACGTTCCCGGAATCGTCGAGATTTATCTTAACCCTCGCATGGCCCTCGATCCTCGTAACGGGGTTTATCGTGATCTCCTTCATAGGCTTCTCTCCTTTACAAGGTCGCGGATCTTGGAATTCTCCTTGTCCTCCATGATCAGGCTCCCGATGGTGAACGGGTACATCGTATGGGCAACATCGTACAGCTCTTCCTCGATCTCCTTCTCTTTGTGGTCGGTGAGATCGGAGATCCTCCTGACCATCATATTGTAGAGATCGCGGCACGGCTCCCTCAGTATATCCAGCGAAGGCCCGTTGCACCCATGGCATGGCACGTTGTTCTTCGGGCACGAGGCACCGCATCTCCCGAACGTCACCGGCCCGAGGCAAAGATAGCCCTGGCCGAGAAGGCAGTGCTCCCTGTCGGGTACACCTTCATAACGGCGCTTAAGCTTCCAGCCTTCAACAGATCCCATCTTCCTGTCGCATTCCGAGCACACCGACTTTCTTGAAAGATCAAGGCTGTCACCTGCAATCAGGGCAGGAATAATCTCCCTCAAAAAATTCTCTTTCGGCGGGCAGCCGGTGATGTAATAGTCCATCATTGCAAGATCCCCCACTGCAAATGCCCTGTATGTAAACGGGGGAACACCCGAGGGGATCTTCCCGTCTTCACCCACCGTCGCACCATTACGGTAAACCTTGTTGAAGATCTCAGCGTTGCTGCTCAGCATTGAGAGGCCCGATACGCCGCCATAGCATGCACATGTCCCGAGAGCCACAAGGACCTTCGATCTCTTCCGGATCATCTTCAGGCGCTCACGGTTCTCCTCGTTCCTTACCGCACCAGTTACAAACGCAATATCTATTCCCTCGGGAGGCTCCTTAACATCCATGATTACGGGCGAATAGACGATCTCGGCCTTTTCCACAACATCGAGAAGCATCTCGTGCAGGTCTAAAACGGCAATCGTGCAGCCGGAGCACCCGGCAAGTTCCTCTATTGCTATCTTCATTCCCGAAACCTCACTTCAGAATCAGTTTTTTCAGGCAGGCATTTGGGCCTGTGTGTTTGATCTCCAGCTTCGCACGCTTTCCGGTGATCTCCTCGATCGCCCCCACGACATACCCACAGAGGGTCTGGCAGAGCGGGCCGGCCTGCTCCTGCCCGTTTCTCCGTAATGTCTGGCGGACGATACAGTCATGAAACACGAGATAGATGAACCTCTCCCCGCCCTCTTCTATGAGGAACGTATCGCTGTCCGCCGGTTTCCATACCTCAAAAGAGTACTGGCCCTGGAGCAGGTCGGAGAGTTCATGGAGTGCATCCTCGATATCTTCCCTCTTCTGGAAATACTTCGCAACCTCGTGGCCGAACTTCTTCCCGGCCCTGAAGGTCACCGCGTTCGCCCCCCTTCCTGCAATCTCTTCAAGAGAGCGTATAACAAGCCCGTTGAGCTTCATAACCCCGTGAAGGGTGGCCTCCACCTCTTTTACGGGAGGAACGCAGTTAAGCGGGACATCCTCCGACTTGTAGCTTATGTCAGTACTGAACCTTTCATGCAGTTCGTCTACATAACTTGCGGCCATCAGATCACCCGGTTCAACATCTCGCATACGCGGATATCGATATAATGCCTCTTTGCAGGATATATCCCGCTGTGCTCAAGTGCCTGTGCCGGACATATCTCATGGCATGAAAGACAGCCCATGCAGTCCTGTGGCCTCACCGGAACGCTATGCTCCTCTTTCAGTTCGAAGACCTTCATCGGACAGTCCTTAACGCAAAGACCGCACCCGACGCAGGATGCCTCGTCAACCTTAATTTCGATCATAATTTCACCAACACCAAAAACCCGGAAATTTCAATTAAAACTTAATACCCCCAAGGCCGCGAATCGCATCCGCAAGCAGATCAACATCGCTGTTGGAGAATTCCACGTTCCATTTCAATTCCTTCACTTCACGGGACAGCATGTTGATGCGAACCTTCATCAGGATGATTACGAGGATAAAAATCACGTTCACCACAAGCTGTCCGATTATCATCATTTCATATAGCTCCATCTTCATCTGACCCCCGGGAAAAGGGCGCGTGCAAGGCGCTCCACGAATTTTTCTTTCTTCTTGGATTCCACCGCCTTATCGGCTTCACTCTCTTTAACACCTGCAATATCCCTCGCCAGCTTCCGGAAGGCCTTTGAAGCACCTGAAGAAGGATATTTAAGAACAACCGGAGCCCTAGATGCCGATGCACGCCTGACATTGGCGTCCTCGGGGATCATCGCGATGACATTCACACCGAGCATCTTTTCGATCTGCTCCTTTGTCATATCGTCATCCTCGGAATTTACACGGTTCAGGATCGCACCCCTGATCTTTCCCCCGATCATCTCGGTAAGCATCTTGGTCTTAAGGGCATCCAGAATCGAGGATATATCGGGAATTACCACAAGAATAACCTCGTCGGCTACAGCGAGGGGCACTATCCCGTCATGGTTTATCCCCGCCGGAGCATCGATAATCAGTACATCGCACTCATCGACGATCTCGTTCATGACATCCCTGAGCCTGTCGGGATTTGCATCCTTAAATCCCTCGAGCGACAGACCGCTGGGTATGACGTTTACTCCGAAAGGCCCCTCATAAATCGCATCGTGGACATCCGCCTTTCCTGCCAGAACCTCATGAAGCGATACCGGCATCTTCTCAAGACCCAGGACGAGGCCCAGGTTGGCCATACCCACATCAGCATCGAGGATGTATGTCCTTTTTTTATAATACGCAAGCATCGAACCGAGATTTGACGTAACAGTGGTCTTCCCGGTTCCTCCCTTGCCCGATGCAATAGTAAATACTATTGTCATATCTTCTTACCCCATCTAAACAATCCACAACTGATTCCTGGAGAATCAGACTGATTTTCTTAAAATGAACCTGATATCACGCTCTATGAATTCAAGCTCCTTTTCTGTAAGCTCATCCTCGGCTTTTACTATGCCGACAACTGTCCCACCCTTGTAGGGAACTCCAATTAGTTTGACATTCGGCAAGTCCGGCTGCTTTCCCTGCTGGTGCAGGTAGCTGTACCTGGCAGCATCCTCCTCCGGGTCGGGATCGGTCGAACTGATCACAAGCCCGTCCGATGTCGACATTGTAAACGATTTGAGTTTATAGCGGTCAAAAAGTGCAAGAAGGTTGTCGCGGATTGCATCGGCCGTATAATATTCGGCAGGGTCTTTCCCCCTCTCCTCTTCAAGATGCCGTCTCTCCTCCTCTCTCTGTCTCCGGACAACCTCCTCGTCAGGTTCTGCGGCAGTATCTCCGGCTGAATACTCGTCATATGAAAGGAGCTCCTCTTCCGCCGGCTGCAGTAAGAGATCCTCCTGCTCATGTCGGGCAGAAAGTGATTCGGCCATTGTGGAGCCCATCTTCTCATAAAGTTTTTTGATGTAAATCTGCTGCCTGATGATGAATATCAGGATTAAAAGCAGGATTACTATCACAACAGCAGCGAACACCAGAATATACGCTGCCGGATCAATGTCAATGTTTATCATCTTCATCCTCCCCGGATTTGTCATTTATAATGAGGTGATCGAGATTTATTCTCTTCAGGAGATCTCTGGCACCGGAACGAAAATTGGTGACTATTGACTCAATTTCCGATTCGTCTATGAATATTTCACAGCTGTCTCCCGGTCCGGCTGTATCTTTCATTTCAGGTTCGGGCTCTTTGACTTTTTTTTCAGCAACCCTCTCAACAGATCTCCTCTTCTCCTGTGTTCCGGGAAAAACAGTCACAGGCACCTCTTTCGTTACAATGCACTTAGGATTGAACTCACTCGCCAGTTTCAGCTCGGAAGGGGTGTAAAACGACAATTCAGCGGAAAATATACTGCCAGGGTCGGAATTGAACTTATTTACAGCATCCGCTCCGTTGGTGGAGGAATATTCCGCAAGGATGATGGCTCCGTTATCAAAAACAATCTCAACAACCGATTCTTCTACAGTCCCCGAACATCTCCCGGAATACCCGGTTTCCCCCAATTCCTTAACAATCCCCGATATTGTCCCATCCTGAACAAAACGGTCGAACCTGCCTCTTGGCAGTTGCATAAATTAATCTTCGAAGTTTGTTTTAAAAAGGAATCTTAAATTTTATCTTACGCGAACTTTCTTCGAAAATCATCAACATGAATGAAATAAATCCGGTTGTTAAGATACTAATAAGAAATTTTATTCAATTATCTTTCTCTTCTATTATATCCATGATCAATTCCGCAGCATTTCTGACGCCCTCCATGACCCCGGGATCGATCTTATCTGAATACTCCGCAATTGCTCCCGCCTCAATACCGACCGCAACGATCTCTGTCCCGGGATTAAGTTCGCGGGCAATATCGATAACCTCGGCCACACCGATATCCTGAAAAGACATCCGGGAAGGTTTGTAGGGAGGGGTTTCGGCAAATATACGAATATCTCCTGGATTTTTGCAGATTCCGGTCATTGCATCGGCAATAATCACAAGGTCTGCACCTTCGATAAGGGGAAGAAGACCGATGCCGCCGGTTCCCCCTTCTATTAATTCCAGCCCGGAGCAGGACTTTTCAAGGATATCCAGTACGCGAAGGCCTGCTGAATCGTTACCCATCAGCAGGTTCCCGCAGCCGATTACGCGGATGCACCTCTTCCCTGTATTAAGACACCTCTTTTCAGTCAAAGACAGATCCTCCTCCCGTTACCTTACAATATATTGAATACAAAATTCAAAATTGCACCGCAGACCATTCCGAGACAGAGAGTGTAGAATGAAACCATTGCCGCAATCTTAAGCCCCATCTCCCTGTACAGGACTGCAATCGTGGATACGCACGGGACAAAGAGAACGCTTACAACAGCAAATATATAGAGCTGGGATGCAGCCATAACAGCCCCGAGATCGGCAGTGCCGGCAAGAACCGCAAGGGTCTCGAAGGCCATCTCCTTCCTGAAAATCCCGAATATGAGCGAGGTGGATGCATAATCGGGAAGACCGAGCACCTGCTCCATGAAAGGTGCGAAGATTTTCTGGAATTCCGCCAGGATGCCAAAGAAGTCGAGCATCCCGAGGAATACGCTGCTTACAAGCAGGAGCGGCATTGCAATGAATAAAAACTCCTTCATGTGAAGCCACGCTCTATTGACCGTCTGGTCTGCACGGGGTTTTCTCAGAGGAGCCATCTCAAGTATCATCCCGTACTGCTCCCCCGGAGTGAACCGTGTCAGGACGAAGCCCGTCAGTATTATCAGCAGGAAGACAAGCAAGTATATCGAAAATGCAGCGGCTATTCCCACGAAAACCGCAACGATACCGGCAATTATCACGGTCCTCGCTGAGCACGGGACCATCGTTATCAGGAATGAGGCGATTACCCTCTCTCTTTTTGAAAGCTGGCGGATACTCATTATAGCAGGGACATTGCACCCGAAGCCAAGGATAAGCGGGATCAGGGCCTGACCGTGCATCCCGATCCTGTGCATCGCCCTGTCGGCAAGGAAGGCGCCGCGTGTCATATAACCAGAATCCTCGAGTATTGATACAAGAATATAGAAGGTAAAGACAAACGGAAATGCAATGCCGAGACCTGCTTCTATTGCAATAAGGAGGGAGAACACCATCTTCTCCCAGAACGGAGACAGACCCAGCGTATACATCGGAGCGATAATCCACGTATCAAAGAATTCGACAATCAGCTCTTCCAGAAACGAACCGATAATAAACACTGCAAGAAGCGTGACGAAAAGAATTGTGATAAGTATGGGTACACCGGGGATAACTCTTGTCAGAAGGCTGTCGATATCGAAAGACGGCCTTTTTGATCCGTCTCCCCTGTTTTCGGTAACCTCGGATGCAATCCGTGCAGCCTCGTTGTGGCGGTTCGTCGCAATTATCTGGTGAGGGGACATCTGGTGATCCTCCTCAATCTCGGAGGCGATGGTCCCGGCAGCCTCCAGGAGCTCCTTATCCTCACCGATTCCCTGAAGAGCCAGGAATGCATCCATTCTGCTGCAGCCGGTAAGCTTTACAAGACTGCGGACCCCGGCTTCTATATGCTTTCCATAGGGCACGTAGAGATCGATAACAGCAGCATCCTGCATCGCTGCAGGAATTATGAGGTCTATGTTTTTTCCCTCAAGTGCAACTGTAGGAATAACCCTGCAGCCGATAACTGATGAAAGTTTTTCATAGTCTATGATTGTACCCTTTTTTTCGGCTTCGTCTGCAATATTTACGACCACTATCAGTGGAATTTTGTATTCTGAAGCCTGAATGAGAAGATACAGGTTTCTCTCAAGTTTGGTCGCGTCAAGAACGACTATGAGTGCGTCGATGTTGTTCGTCCGGAGATAGGATCTGACCTGCTCCTCTTCCTCGGTTTTTCCTTCAAGCGAATATATTCCGGGAAAGTCGATGAGTTCGAACCTCTCCCTCTGGTAACAGACATTCCCCGAGAGCATATCGATGGTTGTTCCAGGAAAATTTGATATTTCAACGCCTATTCCCGTCAGCTGGTTGAATATAAGAGATTTGCCCACGTTCGGGTTTCCAATCAGTGCAAACTTCATAAACTCTCTTTGCCGGAAATTTTTTCGACAATTACTCGGCCTGCAATCTCCTGGCTTATTGCAACCTCGCTGTCCTTGACCAACACAAGGACGGATCTGCCCGGAAGCCTCCTGATGATCTTAATCTCCTCACCTGGGATCATCCCGAGATCGATGAGACGCCGCCCTCCCCCGGGCCCGTGCCTCATACCTAAAACCTTCAGATAATCCCCCTCGTCAAAATCATCAAGGACATTCAAATTGCACAATTTCCCCTGGGAGT
The DNA here is from genome assembly GCF_000784355.1 of Methanolacinia paynteri. NCBI lineage: Archaea > Methanobacteriati > Methanobacteriota > Methanomicrobia > Methanomicrobiales > Methanomicrobiaceae > Methanolacinia > Methanolacinia paynteri. The sequence goes on from NZ_KN360928.1 coordinate 205,957, forward strand.
GCCGTTCTATAAATCCCATACCATGTCTTCTCCCCCTGCATCTTATCCCGCTGCCGGAGAGAAGGTTTCCGATCTTATCTATGGTATATTCGGAGGCTGAATGCTCCATCTCGCATGCCTCCTTCGAAGCGGTTTCCGCATCCATTCCCAGCATTTCAGTAAAGAAGCATTCGAGAACCCTGTGTTTTTTCAGGACGGATTCGCCTGTCACCCTGCCTTTTTCGGTAAGGGTGACCGAACCGTCGCTGCCGATCTTCAGGTCGCCGCTCTCTTCAAGAGCAGCGAGGTCGGCCGCGATTTGATCTTCGGATCTGTCCAGTACTCCTGATAATAAATGGAGAGCCCCGGCTCCATGCCCTTCTGCAGAATGCATAATTATCGCTTCAAGGTAATCCTCACGGTCAGACTCTTCCATAAATCCAAAGAAGATTTGCTCTTTGATTACAAAAATATTAGGATTGTTCGGATTTTCATAAAAATCCAAAAACCCTCCTTTACTTAATCGGATAGCAAAAATACCGCAGAGACTCGGACCGGCTTGGGATCGTGTCTGCCAGAGACCCGGAAATCCCTTCATCCAAAAGAGATAATTTCAGACAGATAGATCTTTATCCATGTATTTAAGGATCTCAGTCAGCGGGTGTACCCTGTTCGCCATGCTGCAGATCCTGATATGCGTAGCAGTTATTGCTTCTTCCGGATGCCTGAGCACCGGGGAGCCGGTTAATGAAACCCCCGCCGGCGAAACACCTGTTTCAAACGAAAGCGTTAACGCTTCAAGTGTTAAAATAACGGAATCTGCAACCCCTGCAAACCATCTTCCTGAGATCGTCCCGGCAGAGATCTCAGGAGACCCGTATGAAGACCGGACCTTCAATGTAAAATTTGAAAAATCGGAATACGAACTGGTTCTTCCTGTCAACCTCTCGGTATATTACGGTGCAAAAAATGCAGATAAATCGATAACCGAGGGAACGCTCTGGAAAGAGACGGAGAAGGTATCGAAATATTACAGGTCTTTTTTCGAGGGCGATGCCATTGAAGGATTCTACACGGACATCCTCAAAAAGATCAGGCACATAAAGATAGCCGAAGGATTTTCCGACGAGGAATACCTTGAATTCCTGATGACTTTCGTCCAGCAGATCCCCTATGATTCGGAAGCGGAATCGCCGAGATTTCCTGTGGAAGTGGTCTACGACATGAAAGGGGACTGCGATGAAAAGAGCATGCTTCTTATCGGGCTGCTGGCCCGCGAAGGATATGATACGGCCCTCATTATATTCCCGGAATATCACCATGCAACCGCAGGAATCAGGATCATAACAAGCGGCGATACCTCCTTCAGACAGTTCAAATCTGAGGACGGCAGGAAATACGTTTTCATAGAATCGACCGATTTAAGCTACATCGGGCAGTATCCGGGGTATTACGAGGATGCATACGCCGTCGTAATACCGATCGGCGACGGGAACAAGACCTTTGAAAGATACAACTATGTCTCGTACATCACCGAGAGCCTTACAAAGATTGCCAACAGGATACTCTTCTTCCAGTCCGAGTTAAACAGAATGTATGACGAGATAAAAAGTCTCGAATCTGATCTCAACGGGGCAAAGAGCTACGACTCAGACTCGGACTGGCAGAATGACCATACAAGGTACATAAACCTGATAGATGATTACTATGAATACGAAGATTTAATCAGCAGAAATATTGAGGTTTACAATTACATCATAGAACATCCCTATGACGTCGCCGGTGTAAGGAGATATATCTACAACAGCAAAGTGAACGAGATCGAATATTAAAAAAGGTTATATTATCTCTTTTTGGAGACAAAGACGACAAAAGCTGCTCCAAGTGCAGTCACTACCGTCAGAAGTGTAAAACCGGGAGTCGAAGTGGTCGGCGTCGGTTCAGTCGTTCCCCCCGATGAAGATGACAGACCGACGGTAAGCTGAGCCGTCTCCCCTGCAGTCACCGTGATTTTGGACATCCCGTCATTATAGCCGCTAAGCCTGAGGGTGACGGTATGCTCCCCCGCAGTGACTCCTGTCAGCGTATACGGTGTCTGCGCACTCATATAGATATCGTCAAGGTAGATCGTGGCGCCCGACGGAGTCGATGTGATATATATCGATCCTGTCGATCTCGATGGAGTTCTGCTCATTTCTGCATCGATCTCAACAGGGTCTCCGCCTGAGACAATCGAGACGCTCGTGCTGTAATCAGGATATCCGTCGAGCTGAAGCACCAACGAATGTATCCCGACCGAAACACCCGTAATCGGAAATGCCTGATTCTCCATAGTCTCTCCCTGGTACACGCCGTCGAGATAGATCTTTGCTCCTGACGGGTTTGAGGTCACAAGAATCTCTTGGGTCTGGTCTATCGACTGTAAAACCGCATATAGCGAGATCTGCTCGCCTTCAACTACATTAACGGTTTTCTTCCAGTTGTAATATCCGTTCATAGTAACCATGAACTCATGGTCTCCGCTCGAAAGGCCGGTAACCACATAAGGAGTCTTCCCGACAAGATTGCCGTTGACATAAACATATGCATCGCCAGGGCTCGACTCGACGGAGACGGAACCCGGTGAAACAAGCGTCAGGTAAACGTTCTTTGTAGATCCTGCAGTTACATAAACCGTTGTCTCTGATGTCTCGTAGCCGTCCATCTCCGCATCGATCGAGTACGATCCGGCCCTAAGACCGCTCAGGGTTATAGGAGATAATCCCTGGTACTGATCGTTTAGGTGAATTCTTGCTCCGGAAGGGCTTGTTGATACATATAGAGAACCGTATTCGGACTCAGTATCTGTCGGCTTCGGATTAAGTGTCACATATACGTTAGTCGTTTCACCCGCAGAAGGTGTTGCAGGAAGCGAAGTGGAGGCGGTATAATATCCGTCCATCCGGACCGAGACAGTTTCATAAGGAGTTGCCGTGGTATAGACACCTACCGACAGAACCCCGGAATGAATCTGGCCTTTATATTCCCCGTCAAAATAGACGCTTGCACCGTCCACATTGCAGTGGATATCGTACCATCCGACATCTCCCCCCACGGCAGATACGGACTGGCAAAAGGAAAAAGCGATGATTAGGACAAACATCGCCTTTATACAGACTTTCACACGACCATTCATAGAGAATGGTTGCCTTTAATTTGTTTAATTCTTTTCAGGTTTTGAACCAGGCATGATGTGAGATTATGGGCAAATCATTTCTATATTACAGAACATATATTTCAAAACAAGAATATAGGTGATTGCAACGCCTGCTCCGGTATTAGGAAATAATGAGAAACTGCTCTTCGAAATTCCAAATATAGAGATAAGAAATATAGAGTTCAGGCTCTACCTCACAAACAGGAGGCTCTTTCTTTCAGAGGATAATACAAATAAATCGACACCGATAGAGATCCCGCTTCCCGTAATCAGTTCTATAAGAACAGGTCAGACCGTATCCGATGAACCAACCCTGATTCTCTCAGTAAAAACACCGGATGGTTCGCAAAAAAAGATGACCATTACATTTTCACAGGACTTCTCCGGAATGCGGAATATGGAGAGAGATTACCTGAAAAAAGAACTTGAAGGGATGATCTCCGAATATGTACCGGCTACACTCCCCGAAACTCCCCAGCCCGAATATCCCGATTACCAGCAGGGGGGAAGCACGTATTCCCAAATGCCGCCTGAAAGACCGCCTACGCATGGTGCGACGGTCCCGGGCGGAGTTCTCCTCCAGGCTCACAACGTCATTGTCAAATCGCAGGAATTCACGATAGAACTCACATCAAAAGAGATCTCCCTGACCGATCCCAACCACCCCAACAAACCGTCATCAATATCGCTGAAATCGGTCAGGAACGTTGAGATAACAAAAAATGCCCAGAATGAGCCGGTAATCGTTCTGAATGTCGGGTCTCCCAACGGCGACATAAGGACGATGAGACTCGCATTCTCCCACTGGCATAACGGAAACAGGTGGCAGGAAAGAGACACGTGGGCTGGGGCTATCAACGATATAATCTCAACAGGAGGAAGTGTATCCCATATTCCCGGTCTTGGTTCCCGGGCACCAGGCCCTCAATTTTCACCAGAAAACCAGGGATTTTCAGCTAAACCCACGGGTGGCAGTACATTTTGCCCACGGTGCGGCGGGCAGGTCCCTCACGGAGCCAAATTCTGCCTCTCATGCGGTTCACCTGTAGGCAGCGGCTCTGAAAGCGAAACCGGTTATGATACAGGATCCAAACAGGACTTTGAAGGAGGGATCATCGATGCAGACTACGGTGATGACGACGACTTTTTCTCAGCACAACCTGCAGCAAGGAAGTCGGGGAGGACAAAAAAGGCGCGTCCTCCCAGGCGCAAAAAGCCTTCCAGAAAAAAGAGCAGCAAAAAAGCCTCACACGGCGATCCCCTGGGACTCGGGGAAAGAAGTTCATATTCACCGGACGATTCGATTCTCGGGAGGCTTATAGGATTTATCAGGGCTCCGACTGAAACGTTCAGAATGACAAAGGACCAGGACCCACTCGAAGCCCTCCCGGTTCTTGTCCTGGCGCTGGCGGTATTCGGGTTCCTGACAGGCATAATATTCCAGCTATACGCGGGATCACTCGACAGCACGACATATCCGGAAATAACTGCTCTTCAAGACGCCGGGGCCATGATCTTCTTTGTCATCGAGATTATAATCGTCGGAATAACATATGCAGTTTTAAACGGATTCCTGCTTCATCTCGGGCTCCTCATAACCGGCAATGCGGAGGATATCCGGGATGACCTGAGAATTTCGGCCTATTCGATGTGCCCGTTTGCAATTGCAGGCATAATCCCTCTGTTCGGGCTTTTGATAGCTCCTTTATGGGCATTCTTCCTCCAGTTCATAGGAGCGAGGGAGACATACAATCTTGACGGGAGGAGTGCTGCAATAGCAGCGATTGTTCCGGTCCTGGTCATTATAATGCTGTTCTTATTTTTTACAGGGCAGGGAGAGACAGGATTTACTTTCTTCGGGGGTGCGTAGATCTCCGAAAGGTCTGTTTATTTGGGAATAATCCTGATAATTGCGATCTTTTTAACCCTGATTACACATGCATCGGCTTTGACAACGACATTTACGTATAAACAGGGAGACAAGGGTGATTACCTCAAGGTCTATTTCTACGGAGAGGTCGGTTCCGGAACTGTCACCTCATGGGAGTGGGACTTTAATTCCGACGGGATCACAGACAATACTTCGCAAAATCCGGTTTATTCTTTCCCGATAGCAGATACATATACGGTAAAGCTAACCACTACTTTCGATAACGGGGTAACCGAATCAAGGACACTGAATATCATTATGAAGGAACCCGAACTTGAGGCAAGTTTTGCTACATCCGTATCCAGTGGAGAGGTTCCACTGCAGGTGAACTTTACCGACCTTACTCTCGGGGTACATGACTCACGCTGGGATTTCGGCGATAAATCGCCGAAGATCGCATTGCAGAATCCGACTCACACCTTCACAGAACCGGGCACTTACTGGGTCCTACTCACGGTAACGGGCATCAACGGTAACACCGACGATTACACAAAAGAAATTGTTGTGAATTATCCCTCCCCTGTTGCGCTTTTTACAGCCGATCAAAAATCAGGAAAACCCCCGTTAAGTGTTCAGTTCGCCGATAGTTCGACTATATCCTACGGGAAGATCACAAACTGGAACTGGAACTTCGGAGACGGGACGTCATCTGAAGAACAAAACCCGTTGCATGAATATTCGCAGGCGGGCAATTATACGGTCACTCTAAAGGTGACATCCGATTATTCCAGGACAAATACCTCCACGAGGACAGACTTTATTATAGCTACAAGCGGCATTACGGCATCTTTTAAAGCAGAGGATACAAGCGGCGAGATCCCGTTTATCGCAAAATTCACTAGCAGAATTCCTGCAAATATAGAAGTAAAATCATATCACTGGGACTTTGAAGACGGAACATCGACTGTCGCAAATCCGGTACACACATTCAGGAAGCCGGGAATCTACAACGTCTCCCTTACTGTAACTGACATCGACGGGGAGTCCTTTACGGTGACAAAAGAAGACTATATCACAGTTGAAAGAAAAGCAGCAGGGAATGAGGTTTGGGTAAATACAACTGAAAACACGAATAACAGAATGAACGGAACGGCCGGATTAAATATCCTGGCAGATTCAGGAAATGTAACGAAAATGCTGGATAATCCGGGAACCGAATTCATAAGGAATGAATCAGTGCGATTCCAAAATTTCTTCGGAGAATGGCTTCGCCTGATTATGGAAATTTTAGGTCTGAATAAAAATTAAAATCCCCTCTTAGGAGGAAGATAGAATTTTCAAAAATAATTATTTTGATTTGCCCTGTTTTTCTACAGATTTTATTGCAGCTTCAATCTCTGCCTGATTGCCAAGATAGTAATGGCGTATAGGTCTTAGGTTTTCATCAAGTTCATAGACAAGGGGAACTGCCGTGGGTATGTTCAGCTTGGGAATATCATCGTCCGCGATATTATCGAGATGCTTGACAAGGGCACGAAGGCTGTTTCCGTGTGCCGCTATAAGAACTCTTTTCCCGGATTTAATCGCAGGAGCAATCTCGTCGTTCCAGTAAGGAAGAAATCTCGCAACAGTATCCTTCAGGCATTCTGTAAGGGGATATTCCTCCGGCCTGAGATCTCCGTATCTGGGATCTTTTTTTGGGTTTCTCTCATCCTCCTCGTCGAGAGCAGGTGGAGGGATATCATAACTTCTCCGCCATACAAAAACCTGTTCGTCCCCGTATCTTGCCGCGGTCTCCGATTTGTTAAGTCCCTGCAGGGCCCCGTAATGACGCTCGTTGAGCCTCCATGATCGCGAAACGGGAATCCACATCAGGTCCATCTCATCAAGGGTTATCCATAATGTACGGATCGCCCTTTTAAGAACCGAGGTATACGCAACATCGAACGTATAACCTCCGGCTTTAAGCAGTTTTCCGGCATTATGAGCCTCATCAAGCCCTTTTTCCGACAGATCGACATCAGTCCATCCGGTGAAACGGTTTTCCCTGTTCCATGTGCTCTCGCCGTGACGGAGCAGTACTAGTTTATACATCTTTTCCAACCACCTCTGACTACGGATAAGTCAGCACTGCAGTACCGCTGCCCGATGTCTGCGCACTATCAACTTCCACGCCTTTATCATTGTATAAATAAATTGAAAGCGTACCGCCGGCTCCACTGTCGAGTATGCTGGCCGATATCGATACAGTTCCGCTGAATGATCCGAGTCCTTTATCCGGCAGAGTTCCGTAAATCACGCTCTCCCCCGATTCATCCGTTATTGTGGTAGTTCCGCCGTTAACGGTATAGGTGCCGGACCATTCTCCTGGATAAAATACGCTGAAGTACCAGTTCCCGTATGTCTCAGATGTATTTGTAGTGCCGGTGCTGACGCCTGCCAGCGGACTTGTACCTGAAGACGAGGGAGACTGGGAGTTTCCTCCGCTTGACACACCGCTGCTGCCGCCGTTGCCTCCGAACATTCCGCTGGAGAATGCAAAACCGGCAACCGCTATTACAGCGATAACTGCAACAGCAATTATGATGATCTTCGGCTCGGGCATCCTGCTCTCCTTATAGCCGTAGGGATCATTATATCCCCTGCCTTTCTGTGCCCTTTTCATTGCCTTCTGCCGTTCTTTCTCGGCACGGGCCTGCTCTTTCATACGAGCTTTATCCGCCTTCGCCTGCTCCTTCATCATGGATTTCTGTCCCTTCGGGGACATCGCGCCTCCCTGTCCGTACCCGTATCCACGATCATCTGCAAGGGATATTCCACCGTCGCGGGGAGGATATCCGGGCTGCTGCCCGTATCCGGTGTGACCGGAAGATGGCGGAGGAGGACTTACAAATCCCCTGTCTCCAAAATTCTGCTGCCGCGGTGCAGGCGGAGGTGAAAACTGCTGGCGATCTGCCTGTTGTCTCTGGGGAGGAGCCCCAGAGAAAGACTGCTGGTGCATTGCCTGCTGCTCAACTTTTCCCCCGCAGGAGGGGCAGAATGCTGACCCGGAAGGAACTTTTGCACCGCAAAAACGGCAGAAGATAGGTTTTTCATCATCTGAAGACGGCCCCTGGCGATAAGAATACTGCGGAGAGGCCGGAAGCTGGGAAAAACCCTGCTGCATCTGGTGCCTTTCTTCTGGCGGAATTCCCTGACGCGCCTGGCTACGGAAATCCTGCTGTCCATAATAGCTGTCTTCGGCAGGAGCAGCAGGAGGCTGGCGAAATTCAGGGGACGGAGGGGCATACGGATTTTCTGAACCCGTATTGAACAGGTCGGCGTCCCGGTTATTCGCCGACGGCGCAGAAGGCTCTGCTTTAGGGGGCATACCACCCGAAAACTGGTTTTGCCCGCCTGCCGAATTCCGGGGAACCATACCGCGGGACAGGGATTTCAAATCTTCAACCCAGTCGTCCCTTTCTGCATACCTGTAGTCACCTGCCTGAATAAATTTGAGGATGAGGTCGCCTACCTCGCCCGAGGGTTTTTCTATTGAAAATTTTATGGCAGGTGTTCCCGATTCATCGGAGGAGGGCTGGTAATCTTTGACAAGATTCAGGGGAAAAACAAGCTCCTTTCTCTCCTGTATTGAATCAGTTTTTTTTACGAAAATTATTCTTTTGCTGGTTAAAAACGCGTCAAAAGGGACATTTTTAACATTTACTCCGGGAGATATTTTGACGAGTTCTTCTCCCGGCCTGAGATTAGGTCTGTACATATTATAAATTTATAATTGTATCCCGACATTCATTAATCTAATTCAAAAAGAGGGTTTTGATCCATAAGGGGTATCCATAACAACGGATGATTTTCCCGGATGACTTCCGGGGGAACAACAAATAAATATTAGTTTTTAGCAATAACCTCCTGTTTATTTATAACCGGGCGGGGGGATCGGGGTGTTTTATACCTATGGCAGGAAAAGGGGATTCATGGAACTCTTCATCATTCGTTTCGGGCCTTAATGACAAGAAAGACTTCCTGATTGCAGCATCGGTTTTAACGGCATTCATCTTAATTGCGGTCTTCTATTCTTTCGGTTATACAACCGTAACCCCTCACCTTATGGACGTCCCGATAATTCTCTGCGCCTTTTTTTATCCGAAGCGGGGAGTTGCAGCCGCCGTTATTCTTTCGGCAGGATACGTCCTGATGGCTGCACTGCTGACAGGGTTCTCCGGGATCGAGATAATATATGCCGTGGGAAGAGCGGTTATTTTCATAATGATAGGCACAGTGGTTTCATTCATCTCCGAAGGACTGAACAACGAAAAAAAGAGATATTCGGATCTTTTCAACAATCTCTCGGATACCACCTATATCACCAGCTGTACAGCGGACGGTGAAATTGGAGAGATAGTTGAATGCAATGAAACCACACTTAAGAACACCGGATATAAAAAAGAAGAGCTTATCGGAAAACCTGTCTCTACCCTGATCGGCGGCACCGTTCCTTCCCTAAGGAATACTGGGAATGAAACTGACGATACAGAAAAGATCAATGGCGAGGGGATCTATGTCTTTGAAACAGGACACAAAAGAAAAGACAGGCCTTTATGCCCAGTAGAGATGAAAATAAGAAGTTCATTATTTGACAAAAAACCCGTTTTCATAATAACCGCCAGGGATATATCCCGGAGAAAGGAGACAGAGGACAAGCTGACGGCGCAGGCGAAATTTCTCGAATCACTTATCGAAACCATTCCGATACCGTTCATGTACAAAGATCACGATCTCAGGCATACTATGTGCAATACCCCCCTCCTGAACAGCCTGTATCTTAAGAAGGAGGATTTTATCGGTAAAACGGTCTATGATGTCCTGCCGGCTGAATGCGCAGATGAGATCAACAAAATGGACCTCGAAACAATCACATCCCACCAGCCTGTTTCAAAGACACTCTCTATTCCGTTGAAGAACGGGGGAGAATATGTGACTCTCGTCAACACAATGGCAGTCTTCTCCGAAGAAGAAGAATTTTCAGGAATAATTACAATCTCGCAGGACATCTCGAACCTGAAGAAGGTAAAAGAGGACCTCAGGCGATCACTTGAAGAGAAAACCGTCCTGCTGCAGGAGGTTCACCACAGGGTCAAGAACAACCTTGCAATTATAATAGGATTCCTTTCGATGCAAAAGACGCTTATGGACGATGAGGAGTGTATAGAGGCGATTGCAGATGCGGGAAACAGGATTTATTCGCTCGCTGCCGTGCATGAATCGATATACCTCTCGGAAAATATATCAGAGATCGATGCCGGAGATCATTTTAAAAACCTGATAGGAAGTATTCTTACAACGTGCGCCGAGGATTCGACAATCAGATATTCAATCGATACAGGCGGCTGCAAACTGGATATCAGACAGGCAATTCCTGCAAGCCTCATAGTAAATGAGATAATCACCAACTCTGTAAAATATGCATTCAGGGACCTTAAATCAGGGAATATATCACTTAAACTGCACAAAGATGAAAACGGCCGATTCAGTATGGTGATTTCGGACAATGGTATCGGTCTTCCGGAAGGCTTCGATCAATCAAAATCGCATACTCTCGGAATCAAGGTAATAAACAATATCGTCAGGCTTCAGCTTAAAGGAGACGTCAGTCTTATATCAGGATCTTCCGGGACAGCGTGGAATATAAGCTGGAAATAAAAATTAGGATTTTTTATCTGCGCAGTCTTCCTGCAACCAGACAGAATGCTCCGAAAATTGCAGAAAACGCACAAATAGCTGTAAATCCGGGTGTTGCCGGAGTTGCCGCCGTCGTCGGGGCAGGTGTCTGGTAATCGGTCTGGACGACGGTTGCAGGCGTTGTCACTGCGGTCATCATGCTGGTCGGTCCTTCCGTCAGGCCTTCGGTTTCGAGGGTTTCCACTTCATTCAGAATAATCGTGCTTCTCTGGGTGATATAGATAGTAAAGTCTGAGACAGCCTGCGGTCCGGCCATAATCACATCAGATGAACTGCATTGCGAGGATTCACCTTCACCTGAAACAAAGGTAATCAGCGGGATGTACTGCAGAGTCGCGTTGTCCCACCCGAATACGTGGGTGCTACCGGGGTACATATCGGCCGATTCGACTTCCAGTCCGTCCCTTTTAACTGTTACCGATGCACCCGATGCCTCACAGATGGTTCCTTCACACAGTTCGCAATCGGATTCGGATATATAAGAAATCTCATAATTCTTATAGAACGGAGATACCAGCCTTGTCGGGTCACCGTAACAGGCAATAATCGGTTTGATCGCCAGACCTGTAGAGCCTATCTTTCCGATGGTGATCCATTCTCCTCCGGGTCCGCCCATTATAGTGACTTCAACCGAGTCACCCTGGCTTAAGTCTTTGAAAACCGAAGGGTTTGAGGTAGTTCCGGTTACTAAATTATTCTTAAGGCTGCTTTTACCATAAGTTACCCATTCGCCACCCTCATAAACGGAGGCTACATTAACTATAATCCTGTCATATGAGGGTTCGAGTTTCGAGATCGCGCCCATATACTTTTCCTCAAGAAGTACTGCGGAAGCTGGTGAACAGAAAACAACCGCAAATACGATGATAAGGGCTGCTATCAGGGTCATTCTTATATTCTTCATTTTATCAAATCCTCCTTTGGTCGTGAAAGTCCGAAACAATCCGGACAAAAACCATGTCAATTACTATGGGGTAACTGATAAAAAAACCTGTGGTAAATAAAGGAAAAAAAAGAGGAATCAGATAAGGCCTGTGAGCCCCAGGATTCCGCCGATGAATGATGCAATAACAACCGCAAAGAGGATCATTCCGATCAAAACCAGAACTATCGGAATTAAAACAACAAAAACCGCTTTCCCGGTTGAGAATTCCTGTAATTCACGAATTCCGAGAACTAAAAGAACAAGCGTCCAGATCCCGGCGATGATGTTGACATAGGGGATCCAGCCCAGGATAAAGTATGGCGTATGTGCATACATTACGGTTTTAATCGTCTGAACATAGCCATTGCCTCCGTCAAACATTAGGACAAAGCAGTGAAGTATCAGACCGCAGAGAAATATCGAGAAGAGCCCGATGACGAAAGCGGTATAGATCACAAACACATCGAAAGAGATCAGGAACGAACTGAACAAGGAGAAGTCAGACACCCACTGCATTCCGGGAACCTGGCTGAGGGCATCGATCGTTGAGCTCATGAAGTTCATATCCGTTACAACAGCAACAATTCCGTACAGTATTGTGAAGATCACAAACAGGACAATGTAGTACTGGTAAGCTACACCAAGGCTTTCACCTTTGTGAGCCTGAAAGGTTTCAACAGGTTTTACAAGGAAACCTTTTAGTTTTTCACTAAAGGATGACATAAAGAGAAAATAACACACGTTATATAAATAGTTTCCCGCGAATCCGAAATTCGCACAACCATACGGGCATATTATGCAGAAGAAGTAATAAAAAAAACCGTAAAATTATAACAGGACATCCTGTAAATATTTCTTAATTCGTTCGGTTATGGATCTAAAGCCGATATTTTTGCCATAGAAGACAAATCCATATATTGTCCGACTGATTATAGGAATTTGTAAATTTAATTTTGGAGGAATTATGAGCGTAATTAAACGATTTGGTGTCTTATCCGTAGCAAAGATCTTTGCAGCCATAAGCCTTGTCATCGGCCTGATTGCAGGAATATTACTGCTTCTGTCCGGAGGACTTATAACACTCTTTATGGGGCCGTATGCGCCCCAGGCGGCAGTTGGTGTAGGGCTTGGTGTTGTGGCAATCATTATCCTGGCGATTGCCGGTGCCATCGGCGGTTTCATATACGGTGCAGTAGCAGCATTCATTTACAATCTTGCTGCAGGCTGGTTTGGCGGAGTAGAGATGGACCTGGAGTAATTCCGGGGTCCATAAAAACCCATTTTATTGTGATAACATTTCTTTTAAGTTGAATATTCATCCGAAGCTAAAGAAATCGGTCAGATATAAGGTTTTTTCAGAAAAAAAGAATTGATTAATAATAGCCTGCCGTCGTAACAGCCGCCACAAGGAAGAAACCGATGAGCAGTATGACAAGAACCATTATGATGATTATCGGCAGTATAATCGCTAGTACCGCTCTTGCAGTCGACATCTCCTGGATCTCTCTTATAGCAAGAATTTCGAGTATAAATGCCCATATGCCCGCAATTATGCCTATAATAGGAATCCATCCGAGAAGCATGCTCGGAGTTGAGGCATAGATCATTGCTGCAGTGGTCTTTGTGAATCCCTGCTTTCCGCCAAGAATTGCGACGAAGATATGGACGATTATACTCTGTATGAACAGTGCGACTATGCCGATGATAAAAAAGAAGATTATGATACCGATTATCATCCCCAGGCCCATCCCTGCACCACCAAATCCTGGAATGCCGGCCATGTTAGATCCCATACCCAGACCGGCGATGAGACCGTAAAGCACCGAGAAGATCAGGAGAAGAACAAGATAATACTTGAATGCTTCGCCGAATTCCTCGGACTTATATTTGTTAAAACTCTCAACAGGGCTTAAAATGAATCCTTTTACTCTTTCTACAAAATCCAGTGCCATGATATCTAATATCCCGGCAAGTATTTAAAGATAAGACCTGGCAGCGGTTTTTTCCGGATGTTATGCAATTTATCCTGTAAAACCAGAATTTCCACCCGGATAAAGGATTACTTCTTCAACGCCTTCTCAAAACCCTCGGCAATATCCTCTATGGTTTTATCGATCTTCTCTTCAGCTTTTTTCACTTTTTTTGCAAGATGCTCTCTTCCTTTCTCCGTAGTGATCAGTGCCTTTCCGACACCGAAGAGATCAGTGAGATTTTTGGATATGGACGATTTGAGTTCTGCAACTTTTTCATCGAAATCCTCGATATTTCCGTTGTCCTCATCAGTGCCCTGCCCCGGAGCCGCATCCTCTGAGATCTCCTCGTCCTCCAGCCATTTTCCTTTTTCAAAGTGCCCTTTCTTTTCGGCCATAACTCTCATACTCCTCTGTAAGCTGTGTATATTATCCTGAACTTTACAGGAATAAATACCTTAAGTGCGGACGATCGGTCAGGGCAGAACGAGATCGGTGTTGTTTTCAAGAATATAAAGGAACGAGCGTATCATATAGCACAATTCAGGAATTTCAATAATGTGTCCGATAATATTCCCGTTCTCTTCTTCAACAACCATGCTTATTCTCCTGTCGAATATGTAAAAGCAACTTGCCCCCTTATGATTTCTGAATCCCCTGTCTTTCATGTAATCATCCTTGATGTAATCGTCCATATTCTTCAGGAACTCAATGATCCTCTGACTGTTTCTATGCACATCAAGCTTCATCCCGGAAAAGGCCTCAGTATTAAAGGTGTGAACTTCGATATTGATCCTTTTTCTGACTTTTTGGAGGTCTTCAAGAACCCGTTTTACTGATTTAGGGTCATCGGACAATATCACGATTTCTTTTTCCGCATTCTGGATCAGCGTCTTTAACCTGTTCTGGACCCCGATCTCGCTCCTAATAGTCCACATCTTTGCCGGCGGCAGCGACTCATACTGGATCTCGGACAGGTAATCCCCGGCTTCGGATATTCTGCGATCCATCTCCGTTTTCAAAGGACCTAATACATCAAATGGTTTTTCCGCACAATAACTTGCAGGCGTCCCTTCCCCGACGAAGATATACCCCTTATCCGCAAGAGATCTCAATATTGAATATATCCTCCCGTGCGGTACTCCCGATATGCTGCTGACTTCTCTTGCCGTTGCATTGCCGAGTCCGATAAGGGCAATATAGGCTCTTGCCTCGTATTCGGTAAATCCTATGCCGGCAAGGGTTTCGACAATCTCCTTCTTGATCTCCATAATGCAACTCCAAAAGTTGCACTTGATTATTAATAATTTTAACCCATATTAGTACTGAGCAGCGTTAAGGTGGCAAAAATGCCGGAAACAAGTATTAACAAATCCAATTGCCCAAATCTTGAAACTTCGGCTGTCTGGGAGGAGGCCGGATTCATCCCCCCGGCCTTCTGCCGGACAGTAATCGAATTCCTCCACAGACTTTATAATGATGATATCGAAAATATCTATGACATCGATATCGCCAGAGATCAGATCTGTGATACTGGTGAAAAAACCATCTCAAGCTGCTCGGAATATATTTTTACCGACAGGGAAAGAATGTATCATTTTGCAGATGAGATGAAAATACCTGCCGGAGAGATGAATGACACTGAGATTGCAGATGAAATTATTTGCAGGCTTATAGATGAATACACCGGGGATAAATTTGCCTTTACAGACAGATCAGGGATTATGGAAGTCCTTTATAAAATTTCCACATGCATGGCGTAAAATTCTGAAAAATACCTGTCAAACGGAGTGTAGAAGTCTTGAAATCGCCTTTTGAGATAATTGCCAATGTCATTAACAGGCATACTTTAATTGTTGCCGGTCTCGTCGTGGGAGTGATGCTTTTTGCACTATACGGTGCCTCGATGACGACAATGAAGACCGGTACCGACACTTACCTTTATACCGACGAGCCGGTCGGCTCGCTCCTGATTCACTACGAGGAAGAGTTCGGATCAGACTCGGTCATATTGATAATTGAAGGAAGCGACGTCACATCTCCGGCAGTAGTGAATTACCTGGAAGAACTTGAAGCAGACATTGCCGATGAACGGTATATCGCAAGTGTAACCGGTCTGCCTGATCTAATAAAAAGCGTAAACAACGGGGTGATCCCCCAGTCCCAGGCAGAAATAGACGCCTGCATCAGCTTACTGCCCGAGGAATATTCTGAAATGGTTCTGCCTTCAGGGACTATGACACTCATGTCCGTCCCTCTTGAAACAGGCTACCCGGAGGATGCCGAAGAGAGCATCGTTAATACTATAAATTCGATTATCGATTCGTCAAATCCTCCACCCGGAATTTCCGTATCGGCATCGGGCTCTCCGGCATTCAGTGTAGAGATGAAAGAGGACATGCAGAAGAACATGGGCACACTCATCGGTCTTGCGATGCTCCTCATGATTGTTGCAATGGCACTGCTTTTCGGCCATGTAAGGTACAGGATGCTCCCCGTACTGATTGTATTCTGCGGGATAATACTGACATTCGGCGTTATGGGGCTGGCAGGGATAGCCCTGACTTCAATAGTGATTGCCGCGTTCCCGGTACTTATCGGAATTGGAATAGATTACGCGATTCAGTTCCAGTCCAGGTTTGACGAAGAGCGGAGGCGCTCTTCTATTACCGATGCGGTAAAGACGACTATTACAAGTTCGGGGCCTGCAATCCTCCTCGCGATGATTGCAACAGCCCTCGGATTCGCAGCTCTGTCTCTTCTTGCACCATCTCCGATGGTCTCCGATTTCGGAACAATCTGTATCGTAGGAATTGCCTGCTGTTACCTCTGCGCAATGATCATAGTACCAACTTTTGCAAAACTGGTAAATTACACACCAAAGAATACGGGTAGCTCCTCCGATGATCCCGAATCCTGTGTCCTTGAATGGAAAGGCTGCAATGAAGCCGGCAAGGCTCATAAAAGCAGTAAAAATGTTTCATTCATGGAGAGGTACGACGAACTGCTGAGCAGGCTTGCGGAAAAGATTGCCAGACACCCGGGACCTATACTGATCATCTTCCTGATGGTCGCAATCGTCGGGTTCCAGCTCGATTCCAAGGTCATCATCGATACTGACGAAGATTCGATGGTGGACCAGAATATGCCCGCACTTATAACGATGAACAAGGTTACAAGCGTTATGGGCTCAACGAGTACAATTACGGCATATGTGAAGGCGGATTCCATACTTGACTATAACACGCTCAAATGGATGGATGATTTCGGGGAATATGCCGTTTCGAAGCATGATGATCTGACCGGCGCGACAAGCATTGCAACCTACATAAAATCCTACAACAACGGAGTAATCCCCTCCGATAAAAAGACACTGGAAGATGTCTGGGAGAGCATCCCAGAGAGCACTAAAGAGAGCTATGTCAGCGGAAAAACCGAAGCCGTCATAGAATTCTCGATGGAGGATATCTCAATTCCCGCAACCCAGGAGCTCATTGCCGATATGGAGGCTGATCTCAACTGGTATACGATGCACCCGGGGATGGATGTGACATTTACGGGCCAGATGTATATGTTCAGCGACCTGATCAACGGCATCAAAGATACCAAAAACCCGATGACTTATCTCGGTTTTGTCCTGATATTCATATTCCTGCTGCTTGTTTACAGGAAATATACGGCAATATCTCCTCTTGTGCCCATTGTGATGATCGTCGGATGGAACGGCCTGATAATGTATTCTCTCGGCCTCACATATTCCCTGCTTACGGCGACACTGGGGGCAATGACAATTGGTGTGGCCTCCGAATACACAATCCTGATCATGGAGAGGTTTGAGGAGGAGAGAGAGAAGGGTGTGGGAACTTATGTAGCAATTCAGACTGCAATCCAGAAGATTGGAACTGCAATCTCGGTCTCAGGCCTTACAACGGTATTCGGGTTTTCTGCCCTTCTGCTGGCGACATCCCCGATTATCCAGAATTTCGGAACAGTTACAGTTATCACCGTAGGCTTCTCACTCGTTGGAGCAATAGTGGTAATGCCCGCTGTAATTTCCATATTAGAAAGATTCAGGCCTAAAGAGGCCTGATACTCCAATTAAATCTGTCATCCAAATCCCAAAAAATCCATAATAACGATACTTTTTTGAGAACACTGCCCGGCTGTTTTGCCGAAACATTATTTTACGGAAACTTATTATAGAACGCTGAAAAATAAACGATCCTTCAAAGGCTAAGGGGGCGCTTCAGGATGACACTCAGGAGAAAACTGCTAACTGCAGCCATAATAATTACATTTTTCACAATTCTGTCTGTTTCAATCTTTACACAGTTCATATTCCTCGATCAGGTCAGGGACTTCGAAGAAGAAAGCGCCGGGCAGGAACTTCAGGGGCTTGCAGGAATTATCAACGAACGGATCAGAAGTGAGGAGATTGCCGCAGCCGGCTGGTCGACCCGCGACGACACTTATGAATTCGTCCGGGACGGAAATGAAGATTTTATCCGCTCGGCGCTTGGAAATCAAACGTTTCTTAAGGGAAAAGTAAATATAATGCTTTTCCTGGATGAACGCGGAGATGTTGTCTACGGGCATGCCTTTGATCCAGACGACGACACCATGACCGGGATTCCCGAAGATTTCAAAAAGAGCCTGATCGACCACGGCATTCTCTACAACCACACATCAGACTTCGAATCATCGGCAGGCATTATTGTTCTGAACGAATCCGTCATGCTCGTCTCAGAATATCCAATAACCGGCACCGGTGAAGGCCCGGCAAAGGGCGTCCTTATACGGGGTACATACATTGATTCGGAAGAACTTGCAGAGGAAACAGGATCAAAAGCCGTTTCGTTTACCATCGGAGGAACACACAGTTATGCGGCGGGCAGTACTTATTCTCCTGAAGATGATGGAATTATATTCCGCATCGACGAAGGGAGTTCTCCCGGGGACCCTGGCAGAATTCACGCCGCCGCAACAACATATGATCTTTATGGTGACCCTGTATTACTTGAAATTGAGATGGAAAGGATCACGTATGTACGGGGATTCACTGCCCTCATCTATACAATACTTGCAATAATCGTTACCGGGATCGTCTTTGCTGCAGCTTACCTGACAATCATCCGAAAATCCGTTTTCATGCAGGTTGAAAGACTTGGCAGAGATGCCAGTGAAATTGCGGAGAACAAAGATCCCGGAAGGAGAATCGATTTTGAAGGCGACCCCGAATTCATGCGGCTCGCCGAATCCATCAATAAAATGCTGTGTTCGCTGGAGGATGCAACATGCGGGAAGATGGAGAGCGAGATGAAATATGTGGACCTCTTCGATTCGAGCCTTGACGGTATAGTATTAACTGATCTCGAAGGGATAATCCTGGATGCAAATCCGGCTTTTTTGAATATGAGCGGAATCGCCGAGGTCTTCAAAGAGAATTCTAATCGATCCGTCTGCTTATTCGGTGTAATTGAAAAAGAATGCAATCCGGATGCCGTCGAAAGAATGCTGGATCTATGGGAGAAGGAAAATAAGCCCTTTAAATTTGAGACCGGGATTCTGAACCTTAAAACAGGCATTCTGCCTGTAGAAATAACATCCTGGCCGCTGAGTGACAAAAACGAAATCATAAAGGGCCTGTGGTGGCTGGTCAGGGATATCAGTGAAAAGAGGGCAATCGAAGAGATCAGGAGCAATGCCGTCTCTCGTATCGAAGACAATCTCGAAAAGATGGCAATTCTCAATGATGAGATCAGAAATCCGCTCGCCATAATCGTGGGACTTGCAGAGATTAAGTGCGGAGCAGCCTCTGAGGAGATCATCAGACAGGTGGAAAAGATCGACCAGATAATCAATCTTTTAGACCGCGGATGGCTGAGTTCGAAGAAGGTCCATGAATTCCTGAAGAAGCAATATATCCAGGATGAAGAGCTGAAAAGATTCCAAAAATAAATCTTTTAAGTCCCGGGAGTCCGGTTTTTTCATAAGAATTATTTTGCGTGTATTACGGTTTGCTATATACGTTACTATTTTATTCTGAAACTGAGGATAGAGAAAAACCCACGAAAGGGTTGCCAAAGAAAACAGGACTGAAAGGTTGCCTCCATATGCCTGGGGGGGGATGTATATCTGCCGAATCTTTGGTAAAATTATAATAAGGCAGAATAGGGCATCGACGCAGCCAGACATGGAGGAAAAAATAATGTCAATCGAAGCATTTGAAAAAACAATTGAGAATGCCGTAGATAAAGGCATCTATGAAAAAATGGATCTGTCGGGTCTCAAACCCGAATTCAGGCAATTGGGCGGGATGGTAAACGGTCTTCTCGAAAAGCTGGAAGAGTCGGGGGATGCTCTGTCAGCAGCCGGAGACCAGATGGCAGATTTTGCTTCAGGAAAATTTACCGTCAGTGAAGAGGTCAGATCAAAGTGCCCTTCTCCTGTGACTGAAAATGCGGACAATCTCGCAATAACCCTGAAATCTTTCTGTTCGGCCGGAATAAAAAAGAGTGAAATACTCTCAGATGCAGATTTTTCTGCCAGAATGGAATCTTCGGAGTTCAAAGGGGAATTTGCTGAATTTGCAGACGCCTTTAACATGATACCGGAGAATTTCAGTGAATCGTTCGGGCTTACACTGGATTACCTTGGGATGATTGCAGAAGGAAAGGTCCCGGAAAAGATAGAAAAGGGCCTAAACGGAGGATTCAGTGTTCTCAGGGATAACTTCAACGACTGTATCAACGGCCTTAACGGACTTAAAGAGGCTGAAAAGATCCTGAAGATGATGTCGGTCAACGATTACACCGATTCATTCCACGGTGAATACAAGGGGGTCTACGGGGATATCGGAAAAGAGATCAACATCGTCCAGACAAGACTGAAGAATGTCATAGACGTCTGTGTAAGGACAAGCAACGGAGATCTTTCAAAACTGGGCGAGCTTGAACCGATCGGCAGGAGAAGCGAACATGACGAGCTTCTCCCCGCACTCATACTCATGATGAAGTCGGTCCAGAAGATTATCGACGACATCGCCCTGCTCAGTGAACATGTTGTCAACGGCAGCCTTGCCGAACGGATCGATGCAAATGACCATAAGGGTGCATACAAGGATGTGGTGACGGGCGTCAACGAGGTTTTGAACGCTATTGTGACTCCCCTTAACGAGGCCATCCGGGTTTCAGACAGCCTTGCAACCGGGGACTTTTCAGAGAGATTCGACAACAGGATCAATACAAGAGGCGACCTCCAGAGATTCAGGGATGCAATCAACAATGTCGGGATCTCAGTCTCCAGGGCCATCGATTCTGCGAACGACATCTCCAACCAGGTCGTAATAAGCTCAAACGAGGTCTCGAAAGGTGCCGACGAAGTCGCAAAGGCCTCTGAAGGAGTAGCAAACACCAGCCAGATCACAGCCAACCTTACAAAAGAGCTGCTTGGAAAGATCGAGGAGATCAATCACCAGATTGCAGACCTTTCGGCATCTAACGAGGAGATCGCCAGCACTTCGCAGGAGGTCTTCAATGCAGCGAACGATGTCGTCGAGACAGGAAAGGAAGCACAGAATCTCGGAAACGACGCCAACAAGAAGATGACGAATGTCGAAGTCATAGCCAAAGAGAGCGTCGTCGAGATCGAGGACCTTAAGGATAAGATCAAAGAAGTATCAAACGTAGTAAAGGTCATAAACGATATCACCAGCCAGATCAACCTTCTTGCATTGAACGCAGCAATCGAAGCGGCCCGTGCTGGCGAACACGGACGTGGATTCGCGGTTGTTGCAGGCGAGGTCAAGAATCTTGCAGGAGAAGCGAGGACTGCGGCAGATTCCATAGGAAACGTCGTTTCGACGGTCTTGACCAGCAGCGAAAAGACCGCAATTGCAATCAAATCTGCGAACGAGGAGATAATCGAAGGTGTGGGGAGCGTTAACAATGCGATCGAAGCACTGAACACGATCATCAGGAATGCAAGCCAAGTTTCACATGACATAGGTGAGATCACCAAGGCTATCGAAGACCAGGCGAACATCGCAAACAACGTTGTCCGGATGGCAGATCAGGGCACGGTCATGACGAATAAAGTGCAGAAAGAGGCTGAAGAACTCGCAGCTCTCGCAGAGGAGGCAAGTGCGTCGACAGAAGAGATCGGAAGCGCCATTCACGAGGTAAATGCGCTCTCCAATCAGCTCAAAGAAGAGATGAGCCATTTCAGGACATAACCAAGCAGGAAGTGTGGTAAATATGACAATAATCGATGTAGTCCAGTTCGAGATCGGCGGAACAATGTACGCCCTCGACATACAGCTTGCAAGGGAGATCGTGGAGATGATCCCGATAACTCCCATTCCACGGGCGCCGCCTCACATTGCCGGGATCATCAACCTGAGAGGCGAGATCACAAATATCCTGAACCTTAATTACCTCATGGGCCTTCAAATGAAGGACAACAAGGAAAACCAGAAGATTATCGTCCTTGTTCCGGAAGCTGCCGGAGGTTCGAATGTCGGCATGATCGTAGACGATGTCAGGAGTGTTCTCCAGATATCCGATGACAATATAGACCAGATGGATGCCTCGATGTCAAAAGAAACCTATGTCAAAGGCATTATCAAACTTGGAAACAATGAGAGCGAAAAGAAGGACCTCGTCATCTGGATCGATATTGCCAAGATCCTGTCCGACATTCTCGGTACGGCAGTTCCGGCGTAATAATCAGGACTGATCCTTCTACAGGAACAATCCCTTTTTTCCACATTTTAACAGAAATCAGTGTAAGAGATCAGACAACTATTTTCTTTCTCTCAAAACGGCCTTCCGCCTTTGCAAGCAACATGAGAATAGCAGGCATTATCACTATTGCACCTATCAGCGAAAAACCTACGGCGATTACAGTTGAAAGCCCGAATGAAGATACAATCGGGAACGAGGATAGCATAAGTGCTGAAAATCCGCTTGCAGTCACAAGGCCGGATACTGTCACGGCAGAGCCTATCTTCTTTACAGCCATCTCGATAGCCCCTGTCCTGTCCCCGGATTTGTCATACTCTTCTGTGTAACGCTCCATGATCAGGATGGTATATTCGGATGCGACACCAATCGTCATCGAACCGAGACAGGCGCTTATCGGATTGTATTCCATACCGAGAATCAGCATCGCAACGGTATTCCAGCCGACTATGCAGATGATCGGTACAATTGGCGTTGCAGCAACCACACGCCTGTATGCGACCAGGAGAAACAGCAGGATAAGGATAAAACCTGTAAATGTCATCCTGTCCTTGCTGTCCGCGATCATCGTTACAAGATTGGTGTAGAGATCGAAGTCCCCGGTCGGGAAAAGGGCGATGGAAGGCGGAGGATCGAGCCATAATACATCGGTCTCTACGGAATCCTTCAGCTCACCCTGTTCATTCATCGTAAGGCTTATCGTCGAGAAAGAGACAATCCCCTCATCGGGCTCCTGGAGATACGGAGAGATCTTGTCATCCGGGATCGATGCCAGTATTTCATCGAGATCCTCCTGGTTGTCCGGGATCTCCCCGTTGTTATGTTCACTGATAACCGTAGCTATGCTGTCGACGGATGTTACCTCCTGGTGAGCTGAGACAACGAAATCCCCGAACCAGCCTATCCACTGCACCACTTCAACGGAAGACAAATCATCCCCCTTGATATAGAACGGCATAGGCGTGACCGAACCTGCGACCGCTTCAACCTTGTCGAGCGAGAGCTGTGCGGGGAGATCCGCAGGAGCCATATCCTTTGTGCTTGTATCGATAGGGATCGTCGGATCGAGCGCTATGCCTGCATAGGCAATGGAGATCGATATGATCAGGATCGGAATGAACACACGGATTATTCTTCTCGCCGCCTTTCCGAGAGCAAGATCGTAGCTGCGCATGAGGTTCTGCCCGGCTCCCTTTTCTTCAGTCTTAGGGGTATAACCCGTAAGCGTGGCAATGGCAGGAAAACCGAAGAGCGATGTCAGGTAGCTGCAGGAGACCCCGATAATTGCAACCAGCCCGAAGGTCCTTATCATCGGGATTGGTGTCAGAAGCATTGCAATGAATCCCATGGTCGTTGCGAGCATGGCAAGAAGAACAGCCGGTCCTGTATTCGATACGGTCTCCGAAAGTGCAGCCTGAACGGACAGGTCTTTGCGCCGCTCCTCGTCGAAACGGGCATGGAACTGGACCGCATAATCTATTCCGAGACCCAGAAGGATCGGAAGAGCGGCGATCGCACCGTTGTTCATGGGAATGCCGAATAACCCCATCATTCCGAAGGTATAGACAAGACTGAACATAAGGAGAACAATCGGGAGGTACCAGTACCGCATATTGGAGAAGAGAATTGCAAGAACGATAAACATCAGGATAAATGCACCGGCAACGAGCACCACGCCCGACATAACCATCTCGGTCTGCATCTCCACATTATACGGGGTGTTGCCGGTAATCTCTATGCTCACACCCGGAGGAAGGACGGCACTGTCGACAATCGAGGTAACGCCCGGAAGAACGGTAGACGATACGTCTGTCGAGACACCTTCCTCAAGCATCACATATGCAAGAGCGGTTTCACTATCCGGGACCAGTTCTTTGACGGTATCTCCCGGGAGCATCGCGAGGTATTCGTCTATCAGCTCCTGGTCTCCCGGCAGAACGCCCCCGTTCATCTCCTTCAAAACGTCGGCAACCGATGTGGCGGACGAGATATAATTGAGTCTTTCGATCTGCTCCTCCATTACGAGGAGATCCTGCATCAACTCGTAATCAGTCGGGTTTGATGTCTGGATAAGCAGAATATAGGTATCGGAAACAAAATTGTTGTTATATTGATCATAGATTATTCCCTTGGGGGTGGACTTGTCAAGGTACTGGTCCGACATCGACTGGGACTGGAGACCCGTCATGAAATACATGGC
Organism: Methanolacinia paynteri; assembly: GCF_000784355.1. Classification (NCBI taxonomy): domain Archaea; kingdom Methanobacteriati; phylum Methanobacteriota; class Methanomicrobia; order Methanomicrobiales; family Methanomicrobiaceae; genus Methanolacinia; species Methanolacinia paynteri. The sequence continues at coordinate 230,577 of NZ_KN360928.1, forward strand.
GAAAACAAAGATCACCAGCATTACGGCGACAATCGTTCTCGGGTGACGGTAGATGCCCCCTCCGATCTTCCCGTAAGCCGAGTTCAGCCTGCCCGTAAAAAAACCTCCATGTATAATGCCCCGGATATTGGTTTTGATTCTGCCTTATGCAGAATTCCCTTCATTCGGGGCATCGCTGAATAATGATTCTTGTTAGTACTATAAATGAATGTGCTTTTAAATACCCGGCACTTTACGGCCGTAAACCATGGTTCTTTAAAATTGTTTATATGCCATACCGACATAATTTCCAATCGGAATAGATATCATGAAAACGGGAAAAGGTCTGATTTTTTTATTGCTTATTCTTGCAACATGCATTGCAGCACCGGCTGCTGCAGGCGATAAATATTATACGAACGGTCCGGACATCTCCGCCGCGATTGAAGGGACAAACGAAATATCACCGGGTACGGATACTACAATAGTAATTTACGTCGAAAATCGCGGCCTGATCGACCTGAAACTGGTAGAGACTACGGATATAACACCAGACTATCTCCCGACGACGGCAAAGGGGTTGACGGCAACTCTTAAAAGCGGCAGTTCTCCGGTAACTGTAAAATCAGATCCGCAGATTGTGGGCGACATCCCCGAGGGCTATTACAAACCGGCGCAGTTCTCGATCAATATTCCCCAAGATGCCGAAGAAGGTGATTACGAACTGATACTCCGGGTAGATTATGAATACATGTACAAAACCGAGCAGACTGGAACCGATGCAATCTCATACAGGTTCAAACAGGTCTCACAAAATATTCCCGTCCTGATAAAGATCAAGCCGTCGGTTCAGCTTGAGATCTCAGACGTCGATACATCAGGCCTTTATGCAGGCGGCGAAGGCTACATCTCGATGAATATCACAAACAGCGGCTCAGACACCGGAAAAGAGACTGCAATATATATCGATCCTGTAGGAAAGAATCCCGTGACTCCCATTGAAAACAGCATATATGTCGGCGAATTCGAACCGGGCGAAGAGATTAATGCCCGTTTCAAGGTTTCTGTCTCCAGTGATGCGGATCCGTCTCAGACATATCCTATCGAAGTCTATGCGGGCTATAAGAATTACGAAGGCATAAGCTCCCAGACTGCAACGACATCCATAGGTGTGGGGTTCACCGGAAAGATCAGCTTCGAATCCGTTGGTGAGCCTTCAGTCGCATATGCAGGAGAAAACTCCCTGATCTATGTTACATACAAGAACACAGGGGATGCAACCGCATACCAGGCGGAAGGAAGAATCAGCGTAGTTGACCCGTTCTCAAGCGATGACGACAATGTATATCTCGGGGATCTTGCGCCCGGAGAATCGGCACAGGGAATCTATAAGGTGAAGGTCTCGTCCGACGCCACGATCAAGCAGTATGCACTCGATTCCGAGATCAGGTATAATGATGCGGAAAACAACAACTACGTTTCAGACACCGTTAAGGTTATTGTGGATGTCCGGAATAACAGCAATACGACAATAATTATTGCCGGGATTATCATCGCCATAGTAATCATTGCCGCTGCCTGGTTCATGATAAGCCGCAGGAAAAAGAACAGTGAGTAACCGGATAAGGGTTTTCCAATGAATTGCATGGCTTCAGAAAATAAAAACCCGAAGACTGCGGCAATGGGAAAGCCGGCCGTCTTTTTAATCTCCGTAATACTCCTGATGCTCGTCGCAACAGGGCCTGCTACTGCAGGCGAGAAATTCGTGTGGAGCGAACCCTTCCTCTCCGCGACGATTACAGGATCAAACGAGTTCTACCCGGGAAATAACTACGAGATCGAGATCGTCATAGAGAACATGGCCGAGGACACGAACGAGATCCTGACCCTTTACCCGAATTTAGTGCCTGTACCTCCCTCGGCTGCTCTCGGAACCGAGGTGACACTTCTCCCGGGAGACTCAACAGCAGTGATCAAAAGCGGAAGCTACATGGTCGGGGATATACTCAAAGGTGAGTCCGCGACAGTCAGTTATATCATATATATCCCGGAGGATGCGAATGCAGGAAACTGCAATCTCTCGCTTGTGACCGATTCGGACTATCTCTCGTACGGTTATCTCATAACGGAATCAGAGATAAAATACGACTACGGAGAATCTGTACAGGTGATAGACATCCCCGTAAAGATCAAAGGAAAGATAATTCCCGGGATCGTTTCGGTCGACTACGAGAATCTTGACTCGGGCAAGCAGGGATATATCGGTTTGACATTCAAAAACGACGGTTATGCATACGGCAAAAATGCCGAGGCTATACTCACGTTTCCCACAGGCAGCCCCGTAACTCTTGAAGAAGGAAGTGTTTTTATCGGAAACATCTCCCCCGGGGAGACAAAGACCGCACGCTTCAAGGCACAGGTGAATGAAAGCGTTAATTCCGGTGAATATCCTGCAGATTTCATAATATCGTATACCGACGAGTACGGGAACCAGGCTGAATCTGACGATGTGACAGTGGGTATAAGCACGGGGGCCGGACCGAAGTTCGAGGTCGTGGCTGAAGATATCACCATATCACCGGGAGAGACCAGGAAAATCAGCGTCACCTACAAAAACACCGGAGATGCAACCGCATACGATGCAAGTTCCAGAATAACGGCAAATGATCATTTTACAGCAGTATCCGACTCTGCAATGCTCGGCGAGATTGCACCCGGGGAGACCGTGACGGCCGAATATACCATCTCTCTCGACAGGACTGCAATAATCAAACCCTACGGCCTGAACACCGAGATAAAATATTACGACAAACTCGACAATCTTTGCCTTTCCGACGAGCTGAAGGTGGAGATTACGGCAGAGGACAGGTTCGATATCGTATCCGCAATCACGAATCCTGTCGTTGTTGCAATACTGATGGCAGCAGTTCTCCTGGGGATCTATTATATCTACAGGAAAGAAAGCAGAGAACACGAGGATTAATCGATTATCCCCGAAAATTATCTATTTTATTTCCAAACTTTTCAGCAGACGTGATGCCGGGTTCATTGATTTAGAACTGCGCTACAGACTCCTGCCATTTCCAATTCAGTAAAAAAAACACACACTTGAAAATAATATTTAATTTATTGGATCGCATTTTCCGGCTGAATCCTGTTGCCGGTGATTGAACCACGAATCGCCAACATACCCCTATAAAATTCCGGGAATTTAACCGAAACCATCAGGATCATTTATATAAGAATCCAAAAAATAGGGAAAGGACCTCATAAGAGCATTATTTTTGATTTCAGGAGGTAAAAATGGATTCAGAAATTGAAGAACTAAACAGAAAAGCATCAAAATATTCAGAACAACTCAACAATATCAAGAATGAAGTAAAAAAGACAATTGTAGGCCAGGATGAAGTCATCGAAAGGCTTCTTATCGCCCTTTCCGCCGGCGGGCATGTCCTCCTCGAGGGAGTACCGGGGATTGCGAAAACCCTGACTATCAAGACTCTTTCCGAGTGCATAGATACTGATTTCTCACGTATTCAGTTTACACCCGACCTCCTGCCTTCCGACATCGTCGGAACCAGAATATACAACCACCAGAACGGAGAGTTCAGTACGGTTAAAGGGCCGATATTTGCCAATTTTATTCTCGCAGACGAGATCAACCGTGCACCCCCGAAGGTCCAGTCGGCACTCCTCGAAGCCATGCAGGAGTACCAGGTTACAATACAGGGCAGCACGTTTCCGCTGACAAATCCCTTCTTTGTACTGGCAACCGAAAACCCGATCGAATCCGAAGGAACATATCCCCTCCCCGAGGCCCAGGTCGACAGGTTCATGCTTAAGGTGATGATGACTTATCCCGGACTTGAAGACGAAGTTACCGTGCTCGACAGGTTTACCGGTGGATATACGGTCAGACCTGAAAAAGTAATCTCCGCCGATAAAATAATCGAGATCAGGGGATTCGTAAAGGAGATCTACGCAGAATCCGAGATAAAAAAATATTGCGCATCACTGGTCGACGCCACCCGCTACCCCGGGAAGTACGGGATCGATGCTGCGAATTACATCTCGTGCGGGGCATCGCCGAGGGCTTCGATCTATCTCGTCCTCGGGGCGAAGGCACATGCACTTCTTATGGGAAGGGGCTATGTAACGCCGCAGGATGTTAAATTCATAGCACCAGAAGTGCTCAGGCACAGGATCCTCCTCACATACGAAGCGGAAGCCGAAGGAGTCACTTCGGATGACCTGATAGAGAAGATACTGCAGTCGGTTACTGTCCCGTGAGGCCGTCCGGGCATCATGGAGGAATAAGGGATGAAACTGAATCTCTTAAACAGTGGCGAAAAGACCCCTGAAGAAATACCGGCCCGGAGAGGGGACAGCAGGGATCTAATAAAGAAGATCTCAGATATCGAGATCTATACGAAGATCTACGTCGAAGGGCTTCAGGCCGGACAGCATATGTCCGTATTCAAAGGGCAGGGCATCGAGTTCACCGACATAAGGGAGTATGTCCCGGGAGACGACATCAGGGCGATAGACTGGAATGTAACGGCGAGGCTCAACCACCCGTACGTAAAGGAGTTCACGGAAGAGAGGGACCAGACCTTCTACATCGCCGCAGACTACTCCGGCTCAGGAAAATTCGGGATGGAAATACCAAAATTCGAGAGGATGATAGAGATCTGCGCCTCAATCGGGTTCGCGGCACTGAAGAACAACGACAGGATCGGTCTTTGCATATTCACCGACAAAGTCGAAAAGTTCATACCTGCAAGACGCGGGAGAAAGCACCTGATAAGATTGCTGAACACGATGATCTCGTTTACTCCGAAATCCAGGGCAACGGATATCGCCCCGGCCGTCACATTCCTGTCGAAGGCCATCAAAAGAAGAAGCTCGATAATTATCGTCTCGGATTTTTACACAGACGGTTTCCAGAAACCCCTGAAGATTCTGAACAACCGCCACGAGGTGATCGCAGTAAGGCTGACAGACCCGAGGGAATCCGAACTCCCTGATGTCGGTCTAATTGAGCTTGAAGACCCCGAAACAGGCGAACAGATCCTCGTCGACACTTCGGATGAAAAGATCAGGTCCGAATACGGTCGGTGTGTTGCAGAAGAAGGGGAGAAGATATCGTCCTCCTTCAGGAGATGCAGGATCGGCTGCGCAGACATAAAGACCTCGGACAGGTACGATATCGTTCTTAAGAAATTCTTCTCGGATGATATCAGGAGGAGGGCCTGATCATGACAGGATTTTACAGCCCAGAATGGCTCCTGGGACTGCTGATTCTTCCGGTCTGCTGGTATTATATCCGGAACTCCGCAAAGAAGAGAAAACAGGAGGCGATGGTATTCTCAAGGGTCAGTTTCCTGAAGAGCGCCCTTGGCGACGTCTCAAAATCCAAAAGGCCGAGGATACTGGTGATACTGATCCTTGCAGCAGTCGGTTTCATTTTCATCGGCCTTGCAGACCCGCATATTCCACTCGAACAGACAAAAGAGGGAGTAAATGTTGTTCTGGTTATCGACGATTCAGGAAGTATGCAGGCGACCGACTACTCTCCCAACAGGCTTGAGGCGACGAAAAGTGCGGCTGAAGAGCTCATAAACGATCTTGATCCCAAGGACTATGTAGGAATAGTCGTCTTCGAATCGGGAGCCTCGACTGCAAGCTACCTGTCCCCTGACAAGGACAGTGTAATCGAGAATCTCGAGAATATAATGGAAAAGGACGGCGCAACCGCCATCGGTGACGGTCTCTCACTCGGGATAAATATGGCCGATTCGATCCCGAACAGGAAGAAGGTCGTAATCCTGCTCTCGGACGGTGTGAACAATGCAGGAGTGATATCTCCGGATGAAGCCATCCAGTTCGCCAAAGACAGCGATATACAGGTATTCACCATTGGTATGGGTTCGGAACAGCCCGTCGTTATGGGATACGACTGGTTCGGAAACCCGCAGTATGCAGAACTCGATGAGGCGACCCTGAAGGAGATCGCGGACGAAACAGGCGGCAAATATTTCAAATCGGTCGACGACCAGACACTTAACGAGATCTACTCCAATATCAATTCGGAGATAAAGCGTGAGAAAGAGGACACCAGCATAGCATACCTCTTCTTCATAGGCACACTGGTTCTGCTGCTCGCAGAGATCTACATAAGATACGGGAGGGGGCGGATCATACAGTGAAAGCAAAAATTCTCCTTTTTTTGCTAATCGCCTCCATGCTGATCGTCGCCCCGGTTCTCGCGGACGATATCACGTTCACGACAGAACAGAGGGACTACTATTTCAATACAGGAGAGACCGCCGAAATTCCGATAGAATACCTGAATAATCTCGGGAATTCCGTCTCCGGCCAGATGATCTACACTACCGCCGAAGGAGTAAACTCGGGGGGATTCACGTACTCCAGTTCAAGTACTCACAGCACCTCGCTCACGATTCCTTCAGGTACAGGAAACTTCTATCTTACCGGGCTTACATCCGATTCCGAAAAAGTAATCGATCTCGATATTTCATTCCAGTATTCGGAAGGAGGAAGTTCGAAGACAGTGACCCTCGGAACAATTACGGTTCACTTCACCTCAGATTCCACCGGGATGAACAGCCAGAATCCCCAAACCAGCAAGGAAAGTGCCACATCCTCGTCATCCTCATCTTCGCAGTCTTCGGCATCCCAGCAGTACAGCACTACGATAAGCCAGATGATCGGAGGCTCCTCAACACAACAGGCATCATCGTCCCAGCAGGCACTGCAGAACAACCAGCAGAACTACAACTCCGACGCACTTAAAAGCCAGATGGAGGCAAGATCCAGTGAGATTGCGGAGCAGAAGGAGGCGCTCTCCGAGGTTCTAAAAAACGACGACCTGCTTAGCAAAGTCGAGGAAAAACTGTCGGAGGAAGGTTTCAAACCTGTGGACGATTCAGAATCGATCAGCCCCGAAAGCAGTACGGACGGCACATTTACGAAAGAGTACAGAAGCCAGGACGGAAGTTCGGTCACTCTCTCCGGAAATATCGAAAACGGGGAGGTTTCATCAGCTGAAACGTCATTTGATCCGACAGAGCAGGAGAGCCTGATCCCCCAGAGCCTCCTGGAGAACACAACGTACCAGGGATACCTCAAATCCCTGACAAATGACGGCTTTGCCTCAACATCGGCCTCGATAAATTATACAAAAAGCGAAGCGCTGTTCAACCAGACCTTTGCACCTGCTTCAGGTGAGGACAACGGTGAAAACAACCCGTTCATAAACGCAACACTAACAAATGACCTGGAGAACGTTACCTCGGTCCAGCTTACCCGCTATGCGGATTATTCGTGGCTTATTCCGGCATTCATTATAATACTGGCCGTAGTTCTCTGCGCAGCCGGCTGGTTCGTCTATAACAGGTACTTCCGGAAAAACGAGGTTGAAGAGATCCTGCCTCCGGTTGCAAGAAAGCCTGCATTCAACTACAGGGAGTATGCAGAAAAGCTGCTCCGGGAGGCTGAAGGCGCCTTCGAAGAAGGAAACTACGTCATCGCATACGGTTTCGCCGGACAGGCCCTGAGAGTTTATCTTTCCAACCGCTATTACAAAGGAACCGAGATGACGAATGAGGAGATCTTTAAAAAGATTGCATTGAACAACGAAACAAGATGGGCGGTAAAAACGATCCTCGACGATTGTGCAATGGTGGAGTTTGCAAAAGGAGCACCGGACACTGACAGATTTGAAGAGATCGTGTCATACATAAGGAAGATGATTGCAGAATGAGTTTAAAGGCTTTGGAATCCGTCTTTAATACATCAGAACTGTGTAAAAGGAAAGAATCTGATGGAGGGCATAAGCCCCTGCGGGGCAGCCCTATGCTTAATTCGCTACGCGAATTTGCGCAGATGCGGTAAACCGGTTTGGACGCTACCCTCCCGGGTAGCTCTAAAATATATTATTTTATGAAAAACAGGAGCAGGAGGGATGCCTGTCCATCCCGGCTGCGACCTATAGCTATGAGGGGGAGGGTTACAGGGAGAGGGAATCCTCCCCCTCCCTTCTGAAGTGAAGTAGCCATATTAATGTAGAATGTAGCCTCGCCCGGGAAAAAATCCAAATAAAATCCATCCTTTTTTCAATCAAAAAAATCCTTCAAAACAGGCTATAAAAAGGAAGGATAAGCTGGCGGATCACTCCACCGTTCGCCTCCCAAAATGAGAATATATTCTGATTGTTAATAAGTCCTTTTAACGATACAGCGGACTGGCAGGGAGATCAGTTGAAAATAACTTTTATGTGATACGATGCGAAAACTCTGCAAGTACAAAAGACCCCATTGCAGGTGGATGAATAAAAACGCGCCACTTATCTTTTCCTGCGCTCTCTTTCACACCGTATGAAAGCCTGAATCAAGGAAATAACGCCATTTATAAATTAACTGCTCAGGAAAAAAAAGAAAAAATTAGAGTGCAAGGAAGAGCGGTGCAAATACAACAGCCACGATGCTCATGAGCTTGAGCAGGATGTTGATTGCAGGGCCTGATGTGTCCTTGAACGGGTCGCCGACTGTATCTCCGGTGACTCCGGCCTTGTGTGCGTCAGATCCTTTTCCGCCGTAGTTTCCAAGTTCAATGTACTTCTTTGCATTGTCCCATGCACCGCCGGCGTTTGCCATTGTGATAGCGAGCATGAAACCGGATACCAGCGAACCTGCAAGAAGTCCGCCAAGTGCTCCAGGACCAAGAAGAAGTCCGACAAAGAGAGGTGCTGCGATTGCAAGAACACCCGGAGCAATCATTTCCTTTAATGCAGAGTTTGTGGAGATTGCAATACATGAAGCGTAATCCGGTTCGGCTTCGCCCTCCATGATGCCCTTGATCTCCCTGAACTGTCTCCTGACCTCAACTACAATACCCATGGCTGCCTTTCCGACGGCCATCATCGTCATTGACGAGAAGAGGAACGGGAGCATTGCACCGATCAGAAGACCGATGAATACGTATGAATTCATTACATCGATGTACTCGAGTCCTACCGCAATACCGTATGACGAGAAGAGTGCAAGTGCTGTAAGTGCAGCCGATCCGATTGCAAAACCCTTTCCGATTGCAGCTGTTGTGTTTCCTACTGCATCGAGGGTATCGGTGATCTCGCGGACCTCCTTCTTCTGGTGGGACATCTCCGCAATGCCGCCGGCATTGTCTGCCACAGGGCCGTATGCATCGACTGCGAGTGAGATACCGAGTGTTGCAAGCATACCTACCGCGGAGATTGCAATACCGTAGAGGCCTGCAAGCTGGAAGGCGATATAGATCGCAACACCGATGATGATAACCGACCAGACTGTGGATTCCATTCCCTTTGCGAATCCGGTGATGATGTTTGTCGCCGCACCAGTTTCACAGGATGCCGCGATCGAGAGTGTGGGCTTTCTTTCGTACGAAGTATAATACTCCGTGACCTGCCCGATAAGGAAACCGGCGACGAGACCGGCGACTGTTGCAAGGAATACTCCGAAGCCGTACTCCCCGAGGAGCATGTTTGTAACGAAGTACGTGGCGATTACGACAAGCACAAGGGCTACGATGAGACCTGTGTTGAACGCCATGTGGATTGCCGAGGACTCGGTCTTCTTCGTGCGCACGAAGAACGTTCCGATAATCGATGCCACGATACCGAGTGCCGCGATAACAAGCGGAACAAGGATTGCATTGATGACATCGACACCGGGGAATGTAATCGCTGCTGTCGACGCTGCAAGGAGCATCGTCGCAAGGATCGAACCTACATATGACTCGTAAAGGTCGGCACCCATTCCCGCGATATCACCGACATTGTCTCCGACGTTGTCTGCGATTGTTGCCGGGTTCCTGGGGTCGTCCTCGGGGATTCCTGCCTCTACCTTTCCTACAAGGTCGGCACCGACGTCTGCGGCCTTTGTGAATATACCGCCGCCGACACGGGCGAAGAGTGCGATCGATGATGCACCGAGAGAGAATCCTGCGAGAGTGTTGACGATTACAGTCATATCAGAACCTGCAAACACGTTTGCAAGAGCGATGAAACATACCGAGAGACCGAAGAGACCGAGACCTACAACGCTCATCCCCATTACGGTTCCTGATGCAAAGGAGACCCTGAATGCAGGCCCGATGCCGTTCGTTGCAGCGTTTGTGGTTCTTCCATTCGCTGATGTGGCTGTAAACATTCCGATGTATCCTGCCGTTGCGGAGAGCACTGCACCGGCGACAAAACACCCGGCAGTGAGCGCTCCGTTCGGGAGCAGGACTGCAATTACAATTGCAAACACCACGACAAATACAGCAATTGCCCGGTACTGGCGGTTAAGGTAAACCATCGCACCGGTGTGGATTGCCGCGGTGATCTTTTTTACGACCTCGTTGCCCTCGCCCTCTTTTTTGACACTCATAAACGAGTATCCTGCAAAGAGAAGAGCGATTAAGGCACATACAGGTGCAAGATAGATCAACATATCCATAATACTACCAACTATCCCCTGGAATATTCTGGTGAGATATTCCCGAGTATCATTTCCTATTAATTTTGGTTTTTATAATAAAAATAATCCGTTTTTTATCGACCAACCGTTACGGCCCGTTCGTCATTTGACGAATATATGATCATCTCAATAATTATAAAAAGACCAGATCAGAAGTGGGGTCGTGTAAACTAAATTAATTGAACTGTATTGATTTGTTAAAGCTAATTCTAATATACAGTAATAACCAAAATTTACGAATACACAAAAATGGTGATTGAACTTGGTGCTGAAAAATAAAAAGGTGCTATTCTCTCTGGTTTTACTGATCTTTGTGCTTGCAGCGGCTTTTGCTGCAGGATGTACATCATCCACATCGCCGGCAGGAGATCAAAACCAGACCCGAACGATTACGGATATGGCAGGAAGGACCGTTGAGGTTCCGGTTGAAATCAACAGTGTTCTCTGTACATCTCCGCCGTCTACAGAGCTGATCTACCTGATTGCTCCCGACCAACTGGCAGGATGGAATTCAAAACTTTCAGATGTAAACAAGCAGTACATTCCGGAAAAATACCAGACCCTCCCTGTTATCGGAGGATGGTTCGGGACACAGACCGGAAATTATGAGACTTTCATCGAGATGGACCCCGACGTAGTCATGGAGGGATTCAATATTGAAGGCAATGTCTCGGATACGATCGTTGAAAGGCAGGAAAAGATGGGAGACATTCCTGTCGTAGGTCTTGAAGACACGACCAATGCAGCCGGGTACTCAGATGCCATCAGGTTTGTCGGGGATCTTTTCGGAGAAGAGGAGAGGGCTGACAACCTGATCACTTTCTACGAGGATATTCTCAATAAAGTCGAAGCCAGAGTTTCAGTGCTCAACGATTCGGAAAAACCGACAGTATACTATGCCGAAGGACCCGAAGGGCTCCAGACGGACCCCGAGGGATCCCAGCACTCGCAGCTGATATCGCTCTGCGGCGGAATCAACATCGCAGACTGCCAGATCACACCGGGCTACGGGAGAACTACGGTCTCGATGGAGCAGATAATAGAATGGGACCCCGAGATTATTCTTGCAGGCGACCCCGGATTCTATAAATCCGTCTACACCGATCCCAACTGGCAGGAGATCCAGGCCGTAAAGAACGGAAAGGTCTATCTTATCCCGACAACAGCATTCTGCTGGTTCGACAGGCCGCCGGGAGTAAACAGGATTATCGGAATCGCCTGGACTGCAAAGGTTCTCCACCCCGAATTGTTCGAGGACTTCGACATGAGGGAGATGGCGCAGTACTTCCATGAGAACTTCATACACCAGGCGCTGACCGAAGAACAGATGGATGAACTCGGCCTTTAGGCCACTATTTTTTTGGGAATTGACGGATGAATGAAGAGATAACCCTCGATCATTGCGAAGCCGTGACGGGGAAGGTTCACGAAACAATAAACCAGCTGGTTAACGGCATACGCAAAAGGGAGACATTTATAAGGTATCTTATATATCTCTCCGTTCCGGTAATCATCGTAATCTCATTATTTATTGGCAGGTACCAGATGGATCCCTTCCAGACCATTCAGGTCCTCGTCCTTGGGGTCTCCGATCAGGTTCTCTCCTTCATTCACAATGCCGAACATGCCGTCCTGCCTTCGGTCTTTACAGGGGAGTTCACGCCCCAGAGCTATGAATTGAAAGGCGAGACCGTCCTCTTCAACATCAGGCTGCCGAGGATACTCGGGGCAGCTCTCGTAGGCGCCGCCCTCGCGGTTGCGGGTGCGGCATTCCAGGGCCTGTTTAAAAATCCCCTTGTATCACCGGATATTCTCGGTGTCTCATCGGGAGCGGGATTCGGTGCCGCACTGGCAATTCTGCTTATCGGAAATGCGCTGGCAATCCAGGCATCCGCATTTGCATTCGGAATTGTAGCGGTTGCCTCGACATGTCTTATAGGAAAGATCTACAAAGGTTCGGGTACCCTCGTCCTGGTGCTCGCAGGAATAATCACGGGTGCATTCTTCTCGGCACTGCTTTCGCTTGTAAAATACATGGCCGACCCGTACGACACCCTGCCGGCGATAATATTCTGGCTTATGGGAAGTCTCGGAAGCGTATCGATGGACGACCTCGTCCTTGTATCCCCGGCGATAATTGCCGGGATTATTGTGATCTACCTGCTCAGGTGGAGGATCAACGTCATGTCCCTCGGAGAAGAGGAGGCGCTTGCACTCGGTGTTGACACGAAGAAGACTATGAGGGTAATAATCATCTGCGCAACGCTTATGACGGCCTCTGCGGTCTGCATAAGCGGTGTCGTAGGCTGGATCGGTCTCGTAATTCCTCACCTGGGGAGGATGCTCACAGGGCCTGACTTCAAGACCCTCGTCCCTGTTTCGGCATTCCTCGGTGCCACCTACCTGATCCTGATCGACGACCTTGCACGAACGGTTGCGACAGTCGAGATCCCGCTCGGAGTTCTGACCGCACTGATAGGGGCTCCGTTCTTTGCGTATCTGCTGTCGAAAAAGTCGGTGGGATGGGTATGATCCTCGATATCGAGAAACTCACATTCTCATACGACAAAAAGAACTACCAGTTTCGCGGCATCTCATTTTCCATAGACAGGGGCGAGGTCTTCTCGATTCTCGGGAGAAACGGTACGGGAAAATCGACTCTTATCAAATGCATACTCAATGTGCTTGTGCCTGAAGCAGGCAGAATAACAATCGAAGGACGGGACGTCAGGGGATGGAAGAGACAGGAGCTTGCATCGAATGTCGCATACGTACCCCAGTCGAAGAACATCGTATTTCCGTTCACGGTATTCGACTATGTCCTGATGGGGAGAACTCCCCATGTCCCGTCATTCTCCATACCAAAGGAGAGTGATGTAGAGATAACCGAAGAATGCCTGAAGAAGCTCGGGATATCGCAACTGAAAGAGAAACCCGTATCCGAGATCAGCGGCGGTGAACACCAGATGGCAGCGATCGCAAGGGCGGTAGCCCAAGAGCCCTCCATAATCATCATGGACGAACCGACCTCACACCTCGACCTGGGCAACCAGCAGAAGGTCCTTCGCATGACCGAAAAACTCGGTTCCGAAGGGATCTCTGTCCTGATGACCAGCCATTTCCCGGACCACGGCTTTATAGTCTCCGACAAGGTGGCAATAATGGAGAACGGGAACCTTATCGCAACAGGCTCCCCGGAGGACGTAATCACGAACGAGAACCTGAAGACCGCATACGGGATCGACGTCACTGTCAGTTATGTCCCTGAGGCCGGAAGAAAGGTCTGCATTCCCGCAAAATAGAGTTTTGAGTTTTTTATTCCGAATCTTCACCAACAGACAGTTCTGAAAAAATCATGATCGTGTTTCCTTCGGAATTCATGAGTTTCAAATTCCCGCCGGCAATCGAATATTCTGCTGTAGTCTCAAGAAGAGACAGGTAGCGTGATTCGAGATCCATCTTCCCCTCACAGTACATCTCCGTCATCCCGATCATTCCGAAGGTAAGCGATCGGTTTCCGTCAGTTTCGTAATCAGAAAAATAGGTGTTGCAGCCGGCATTTCCGCCTGCCTTCCCGTCTTCAAGCTTCAACGTTATTTCCATATCAGCAGGCATGAAGACCGTCGCATTATCCTTATCGTAATATGACGCCAGGTACCATCCGATGCCTTCAGGGGATCTCCTTTCGAACATGAGGGATTCAGCCCCTAAAAAGTTCAGGAGGTAAAGTTTATCCTCGTTTACATATGCACCGCCAATAAGTTCAAGATCATCAATATACCTGTATTCAGTCTCAAGCCCCTCCCCGGCCGGGCATATATTCCCTTCCGTTTCGATTTCGCCTATGGTAAGCCTCCCCTTTTCAAGTGAGTAATCCGTATAATAATTCTTGCACCCTGAATACCCGGAGAGTTCCCCGTCTTCACCGAAAGTCAGTGTTACAGTTACGTTTCCGGAATAACCGCTTTGGGGATTCCCGTCAATATCGGGGTAAAGATACCATGTGTACCCGACAACATCTCCGGGATCCGCCATGCGGCCGTGATTAAGCCTGTCCGGCTCTTTTCCCGAATCTACGAATACAAGCATTTCATTGTCGTCGGAATCGGCGAACACGAGCTTTCCGTCGAGAATATATGCCCTGCTCGCGTTTGTCAGTCGTTCAAGGAAATGTTTTTCGACCCCCATTACATCGAATTCCATCATATCTTTATCACTGCGTATGCACTCCTTATCCGTATGGAAAAGTGATACTATCGAGATACTCCCTTCATCAAGGAAGTATGCAGAAGAATACCCGTTGCAGCCCGCAGAACCTGCAATTAGTCCAGGATTGATACATTCGAGATCCACCTCAATGTCATCCGGAACATAGACCCGTCCCTCTTCTGTCAAGTAATATTCCAGATTCCAGACTGCAGACCGGAGATCAGACTGGTTTGCCGGAACCCACTCAGCGTTGCCCGGAGAGCTCCCGGTACACCCGGAGGCAAATACAAACGCAAGGCCGATCAACAGAACAAAAACCCCTGCCGGCTTTAATTTAAAATTTACATGCAAATCACTTTGTGATTTACATGAAACATTCCATGGAACCTTCGTTTCATAAACGTTTTTGAGAATTATTCCAACCCCCTTTATATTTAGACAGAGGCAGGAATGTATTAAAATATCCCGATCCGATCCGTTTTTAATCCGTCTTTTTATCAGGAGAGTAAATCCTCTTCATCAGGACACTAATCAGATACATTACTACCGGGATCAGGAGGAAGAGATATGTCGAATTTGATGCCGAAACCAGATTTGCATAGGCTATGATAATTATACTGATAAAAGGAATCATCATCCCGCGTGCAATACCGGACATATAAGCCTCCCTTGATACATTCTCAGAAACAAGCCTCCCCTTCCCTGCTATATAGATCCACGAAGCTGTGGTCAGAAGGCCTATCATGCAGAGGTTTCCTGCATAAAAAGTAACTGCAAGCGGATACTCTGCATATGTTCCGACGAGATCCGTTGTAAACGGTACAAGAGCAACAAAAAAGAGTGTCAGAACGTTGAGCCATATAAATACCTTGTCGACATGCGTGATGTAGTTGACCTGCCTGTGGTGAGCCATCCAGAAAGATATCAGCACGAAAAATGCGATCGCGTAATGAAGGATCTGGGGAAAAGTCACGGCAAGAGAGTCTATGAACCGCCCGTCGGCACCAACAGGGGGGAGTTCATCCACATCGATGGTAAGCACTGCAAGCGTAAGTGCAATAGCGTATATTCCGTCCGTTAAAGCCTCAATTCTGTTCTTACCAAGAACTCTTGTCCTTTCACTCATTACCTCACCTTATATCCCCGCATTTTTTCATATGATCGATCGTCTTTTCGGTAAAGTCCCTGGTATCGTGGAAATATTCGCGGCACAGAAGGAATATTCTGGCGGCATCGCCGAGAGCCCTGTGGTTCTTGAACAGGTGCCTTTTTCGTCCCGGTATCTGATACCTGAAATTCGACGAAACAATCTCATTCCCTTCAACTTTAAAACTATGCGCCACCGAAAGTTTGTCCAGCGAAGGGAGGGTTCTGATCACCGGACACTCTTTTTTAACTATCCTCTGGAGATCGTTGAGTTCATATCCCGAGAGATCATATGCGGCATGTTTGAAGATAGACTTCTCCATCGAATCGGAAAAAAACCAGAACGACGATATTTCGAACTCACGTTCAAGATATGCCATATAATCCTTAACCGATCTGTGCACCTCATTGAATGCGCCGATACTCCTCCTAATCTCACCGGTCCCGGCCCTGTACCTTCTGTCATATTTAATATCGTAAAGATCTTTTCCCTGGTTGACCACGACCACTGAAAAACCTGTTTTCACACCGTTCCCGTCGACAACATTCTTTCTGACTACGAGATCTATATCGGATAAAAACTTCTTCTGCCTGTATGATACAATGTCTGTGTCGGGATCGTAAAGGACCACTCCGATCTCGGTCGGGATATTTATCTGCCTCCCTTTGATCCCGTAGACCTGACCGGCCTCAAAGTCAAGCATTGCCGAGCAGGCCAGACGAACACCTCATAAATATTTATCGCAGGAAAATGAAAAAAAATCTCCTATAGGCCCTCAAGAATATCCTGGTAATTTTCTATACTCTGCTGGTAACTTCCGACAATCTTGGATGCAACAAGAGCATATGCAAGAGGATCCAGCTCTACTGCTTTATTATAAGCCTCAACAGCCTTCATATTCGACTGGTACGCATTGAAGTTGTATTTATTGACCCTCTCGGAAGGGTCCTTGCCGAGATCGGCGTAGAGATCCTTAAGCTGCCCCTGTTCGTACATCGACTTGAAAAGGTAAGCATCGCCAAGACCGATCCATGACTTCGAACTATTAGGTTCAAGGGCGGTCATCTTCAGGTAACAGTCTATCGCCTCGTCATACCGCTGAAGCTTTATCAGAACCTGGCCCCGGCTATAGAGAGTATCCGCAGTAGGGTCCTCGATATACATTTGAGTATAATATTCCTCGAGTTTGCCGTAGGCATCCACCGCTTCGCTCGTATTGCCGGCTTTGATAGTCAGAGAAGCAAGATTCTGCCAGTCCTCCTTCGTGGCCTCTTCAGGTATATCATATACTATATACCTCTGGAGTTCCAGCGCCTCATCCTGATTGCCCGTCTCGGTAAGGATCTTTGCCTTGACAGCGAGTGCATCCCTGTTGTCGGGTTCATCCTCCAGGACCCATTCGCACATTGACAGTGCAAAATCATACTTTTTGGAATCATGAAAACTCTCGGCGAGACCGACACCGATATCGGTTTTAAGGTCGGATTTCCCGAAAATAAAGCCGAACGACAGGAACACCAGAATGACAATTACAGCAATGACCAGAAATATTTGCCATAACTTCATAAGAATAATTTACAATCGGTATTCTTATTCTGTTCGATATTCGTACATTCAAACAGGAAGATAAAAAAAGAACAAAAATTATCCTTTATTATGAGACGATGCCGCACCACGGAAGGCCTTACCGGTCTTGAGATTATTATCATCATTGCAGTTCTTCTCATCTTCATGTACATCGCAGCATCGGCGATCACCGGCGCTTACGGAACGACAGAGAAGAAGGAAGGCGGCATGGTCGTCAATGCGGTCACCCCCGAATCGGAGATCCTTGTTATCGACGGGGAGACGGACGGCATCCAGGACACCGGAGGTGCTGTTATGAGCGTAAACCTGATCTGCGAAGATTCCGATCCGTCATCGATGGGAAGCTGCCTGATCCCCGTACGGCTTCTTGTCGGGAGCACCGGAAGCATCGATATAACGACAGTGAAGGTATTATTTAATCATAATTCTGTTACCGAGACACTTCCGTTTACAGCAGCCGGCACCATAAGCAAACCGGCATGGACCGTAGCCGACAGGAGCAGCGTTATACCTCTCCTGGATGCGGACGAGGACCTCTCCCTTGAAGCGAACGAGATTTTTACGCTCCTGATCTACCCGGAAAATCCCGTTCCTGCAGAAGATTTCTTTACAATAACAATATCGGCAGAGAAGATGACTCCGCTTGTACAGGAGTTCAGGGTTCCGCCGTCGATCAGGTCCCAGAGGATTGTTGAACTATTTCGGGAATGAATTATGAGGATCGTATTCGGGAAAGAGGAAAAGATCGGACTAATGCTTTTGCTCGCGGTAATCGCCATATCCGGTGTGATCTTCATTGTCCTGGATAACGCAGGAAAAGAGAGCTTCGCATCCGCATACAGCCCTTCCTCGGAGATCGGTGATCTCGTATCATACGACGGTGAGGCGGACGAGATAATTTATACGAATACAGGCGGGCACTTAATCGTTAAGTCAGGAAATATAACGATTTTTATCAGGAACGGTGCAGGCCTGGACCCGGAGCCCGGAATGCTGATTCACACAGTGGGCACAGTTGATATTTATAACGGGGAGCGGGAGATTTATGTCTCCGAACCGGCAGATGCCGGATTCATCAACAAAACCTCCGGGATTGAATAGATTAAAGAAATTCAGCTGAAGAGATCGTCGTCGTCACGCGTGAGTACAGACTGTCTCTTCGGCTTTTCCTCGGTCTTTGCCTTCTCTTCAGGGGCTGCTTCGGCAGGCTCCGGTTCTTCTTCAGAAGGTTCCTCGTCACTCCACCTTTTCGGGACAAGCTCCTTCTCGGGCATCTCGGGAAGCGTATCTCCTTCCGGAAAGAGTCCGCCGTCCGCCGGACTGTCCTTTCCTCTCTGGTCGGTATACCCGAAGCCCGTATAGAACGGATCTTTGTCCAGTTTGGAACCCTTTTTCGGTTCTTTTTCCTGTTCGGGCTCTTTAGAAAATGAACGTTCCGGAGACTCAAAAAGCTCATCCATCTCGTCCGAACCGAATGAGGAGCTTTTTTCAACCTTTTTCACCGGCCGTGAATATTCATCTCCTCTTTTCCCGGATGAAACCCTGCCGGCAGATACCATCTTTTCACGTTTTTTCTGGGTGGCTGATCCGAATCCCGTATCGAATATATCGGAGTCTCCGCCGATGACTGAGCTTTTCTGTGAAACCTTCTCGTCTCTCGGTTTTGCCGACCCGAAACCGGTGTAGAACGGATCGTTGGATTCTTTTGTTTTGGATCTCTCCTGCCGGGATTCTGCCTTCTCTTCCTTCTTCACGACCTGACCAAAATCGTGTTCTTCCCTTTCCTTTCTGGGAAATTCGCCGCCCGTTATTTTTTTGCGGTGCCCTTCGACACCGTCACCATCGAAATCTCCTGAGATTATTTTTTCATGCGGCATATGGAACAGAGTATGGTTTTTATCATCTATAAATTCTCGCGAAGATACTAAAAATGAAATATAAAGGCCCGATTGCTACTCTTTACAAAATCTTTCCGTGATTTCGTTGCCCACGGAGACTATTCCGCAGAGTTCCCCCGTCCTGTCGAATATGCCGCTGTTGGTCCAGCTTATAAGAACTGTACGGCCGTCTTTTGTTATATTTTCATTTTCGTTGTTTGTGAACGAACCCGGGTCCCTGGCGATCTGGGCAATCAGCCCACCCAGATCCTTTCCGCTATTATCCCTGGCGGAGACTATGGTGCCAACAAGGTTTCTGCCCAGCACCTCGGATTTTTCATACCCGAAAAATTTCTCCGCAAAAGAATTGAAATATGTCAGAATCCCGTCAGGAGTCCATTTAATAATTATTGAACTGGCATTCTCGATGATCTGGGACAATTCGTCCTCACCGGGACCGCTGCCGGATTCCATAATATTTTTTTCTCCGGGGATTTCGCCGGCCTTAATAAAAAGAGCCATATCACCCCTGAATGCTATTCTCCTGATTTTAAAACGCAGTCTTAAGGTGGCTCCGTCAGATCTCACAACCCCGGAATCGACGTAGTTTTCATCTCCCGGCTGAAGAGAGGCGACAAGCATCAGACGATGTTCATCATCGCCAATTCCTATGTCAGCCAGCATAAGATCATTTTCCCCGGCCTCTTTCAAACCCAGAAGAGATAGGAATGTCTTGTTTGCAATAACAGACGAGTCAGGGGATTTACCTGTGATGAAGGTGGGCTCCTTCAGCTCTTCAAGCAGAATCCTGTAGGTCTCATCCTCATTTTCGATGAAATTCTCCGCCTTTCTCCCCGCAACAGCATGAACTACTTTATGTATCAGTTCCGCGAACTGAACACCGGGATCGCCTCCTTTCTGGACATAAAAATCGACACCGCTTTTAACAGCTTCAATAAATACCTCTTCCCTTCCCCGTCCGGTGAATATAATAAATGGTATATTGCCGTAGTCTCTCCTTACTGCGATAAGCAGTTCCAGGCCGTCCATATCGGGCATCTGGTAATCAGAAATAATTGCATCAAATTTTTCCTCCTTTAAAAGCTCAAGTGCAGTGAAGCCTGATTCCGCAACCGTGACATTGCAGATACCACTCCTTTCAAGATAGATCTTTCCTATATCCAGAAGAGAAGGCTCATCATCCACATAGAGGACTAAGAGAGGAGACATTAAACTCATATTTATTGAAACCGCTATAAATTTTTTTCATTTTTATTCAAAATATGGAAATAGTTTTGATTTTTTTATCTGAAAATCGCCCGGCCGGAGGCTAAAAAAGTTTTATCCGCCTGAGATCACAGGTTCGAAGGCCCACGCAGGCATCTCGACGCCAAAGCCCAAAACCCACATGAATACGGTGAACATGAATATTACAAGCAGAATTATTCCAATGATGTTAAGCACCCATCCTGCCTTTATCATGTCTTTTATATTGATATAACCGGACCCGTAGGCAACGGCATTCGGGGGCGTTGCAACAGGAAGCATGAACGCCATCGAGCAGGCGAAAGTCGCCGTCAGCATGAGAATATACGGGTGGACCTCCATACTTACTGCCGTAATTGCCATTATGGGCATCATAACCCCGGCAATAGCAGTATTTGAAGTGACCTCGGTCAGCAGCGAAACAAGGATCGCGACTATCAGCACTGCAATAACGATATGTATGGTGTGTATAAATCCGAGACGCTCGATAATCTCATTGGCCAGTCCGCTTGCTATGAACGCCTTTGAAAGACAGATCCCCCCGCCGAAGAGTATCAGAATTCCCCAGGGAATCTTCTTTGCCCATTCCCAGTTCATCGTATAGATCCCCTCCGACCTGCTTACGGGAAGAAGGAAGAGCAGTATGGCGCCGGCTATGGCAATGGTCGAATCGCCGACACCGGGAAGAAAAGTATTGATTCCCGGAATTACGATATCGCCGATATTCTTCTGCGACCTTAGAATCCATGCGACAGCCGTTCCCGTGAATACCAGCAGGGTCCACTTTTCGCCTTTGCTCATGGCCCCGAGTGCCGAGATCTTCTCCTCGATTATGTCTTTTCCGGCCGAGATCTTCTCGGGAAGGTCCCTGTATGCCCCGTATGTCAGCCATAGCCATCCGATAGGTAAGAATACACAGGAAAGCGGCAGGGCGAAGAGCATCCATGTAGAGAAATCAATCGGAGGCGCAGCGGGGAAGATCGCCTGCATCTGAGCTATAAAGAAACCGTTGGGAGGGGTCCCGATGATGGTCGCCATCCCGCCGATTGTTGCGGCGTAGGCGATCGATATTACGATGCACTCGGAAAAATTTCTCTGTTTCAGGTCCATCTCTTCAAGCTTTGTCTCGATATTCGGGAGTATGGTTGCAATTATCGCAATTGCAATCGGGATCATCATCATGGCGGTCGCGGTATTGGAGATCCACATTGACAAAAATGCAGTTGCAATCATAAACCCGAGGATGAGCCTCCGCGGAGAAGAGCCGGTTTTTCTGATTATATGAAGTGCTATTCGTTCATGCAGACCCCAGCGCTGCATGGACATTGCTATTATAAAACCGCCCATAAACAGAAAGATGACTTTGTCCCCGTAAGCGCTGCAGGCTTCGGCGGGAGTGAGAACTCCAAGCAGGGGAAAAAGCACGATGGGAATAAGTGCGGTCGCCTGAATCGGTATCGCCTCGGTTACCCACCATACGATCATAAGGGCTGTAACCGCTGCAGCATATTTTGCCTCAACGGGAAATGCCGAAGGGTCGACAGGATATAATACGATGATAATAAAAGCTAGTATCCCGATAATCCGGCCCAGGGTCTTTTTCATACTTTAGATCATTGAGTTTAAAATTATAAATAAAGTCCTTTTTACATTAAAGCAAAATTCAGGACTTTTTTTTAATTTAAAGAATAATTGTCAATAATTTCAATACGATTGCCGGATAATGCCCCAATAATTTACAATAAACAAGAATAATCCATGCGATATGGGATTTAACCGATTTTCTCAGTTGTTTCTTATTATTTCCGACCGACTGCATATTGCCGGATACAATGCCCCATTCAATGGTGAATCCTTAAAATCCGGCCCCTGCATAGAACGGGTGCACCATAACATAAATGCCGTATAGGCAACCAATAATAATCGGTAAAAACCGGATTGAATTCCGGCGGTAGATAGCTAATGAATTTTCAGGATCTTGTAACGATATCGCAGGGGCCCCTGGGCATTATGAATCCTTTTTCACAGGAAAAGGCCCTGCTGGCAGGAGAGATGGCACGCCTTTCGGAAGGCATGACCGTCATCGACTTCGGATGCGGCAACGGAACACTCCTCGGCATATGGGGGCGTTCGTTCGGAGTCTGCGGGACAGGTATTGAGATCAGGGAGGAAGCCTGCTCCAATGCGGGAGAACTCCTTGCAAAGCTCGATCTTTCGGAAAATATTCATGTTTTTCTTGCCGACGCCTCCTTATACGATCCTGAAGATGAAACATATAACGTTGCGGTATCATTCGGAGCATCCCAGATCTGGGGCGGGATACCGGATGCAATCTCTTCGATGAAGAGTTTCCTGAAACCTGACGGGATCATAATCATCGGTGAAAGGTACTGGAAGAAAGACTCGGTTGCAGCCGAATTTTCAAGGGAATGGCCCGAGATCATGACTGAATACGAGATCCTCCAGTCCGCTAGGGAGAACGGATACGACATCACGAGGGTCATACGATCCAGTGAAGACGAGTGGGACGATTACGAGTCTTCCATATGGGAGAACTGCCTCGACTGGATGACTGAAAATCCTGATCATCCTGAAAAAGACGAGGTTTACAATTATTTCCTGAGAATCCAGGATGAATACCTCGCATATGGAAGAGAATACATCGGCTGGGCGGCATACATCCTGGTGCCATCTCTTTCACCATAAGGAGAATTGATATGAACAGGTTTTCTTTTGTTGCGCACATTCCCGATACACGCCAGTCTTTACAGACAGCATCACAGATTATCTTCGAAAACAACGGCAATATCAACAGAATTCACTACGACAGGCAGATCGATCCGCATACTGCCTTCATAGAGGTGACCTGCACATGCGAAGACTACCAGGCAATAAGGGAAAAGCTGGTCTCAAGCGGATTCCTGAGAACCTCGATCAGGAGCCTCCCTTTCCTCAAGTTCAAGGTGAAAGTCCCGCATAAAAGCGGCTCCCTGCTTGAATTCCTTAAGATTACCTCCGGGTCCGAAGCCGGAATTACATCGATCGACTTCGACGATACAGGCAGCATGCCTGACATCGTTTCCGTCAGCCTGATACTGAATGATACCGGGAAAGCCGAGGAACTGATGAACGTCCTGAGAGATACATATCCAATCGAAATCCTGGAATACGATGTTACCGGGGAATCGCTCGACAGGACGATATTCTATGTCAGGTTCGCCCAGCAGATCAGGAAATATCTCGAAGACGACAAGGACGAGGAGCTCCTCATGGACTTCCTGAAGGATATCAACCATACGGTCCAGGAGCTTACACATCTCGGAAACGATCCCGAGGAGGTCTTCGATAATTATTTGAGATGCGGTGAATACCTGCAGTCTACGACAGGAAACGGATTCTATGCCGATGTCCAGGAGATAAGGCTGTCGGATTCCCTGACGCTTTTCTGCTTCCAGCTTCCAGGCGGAGGAAGCATATTCCTTTTTGAAAACCCCGACGAGATCGTGATGATAGATACCGGCTATGGGATATATGCAAAGGATGCACGGAAGCTGTTCGAGTATTACGGCCTTGATATCGACGGGAAGCTGAAATATATCGTCACGACGCACGGAGATGCCGACCACTGTGGTGCGGGAGGGGCATATGAAGTCACTGCGTACATGCACCCTGTGACACTCGAGATCATAAGGAGAGGAAACCGTGCATGGGGATCGAAGAGCGAGAATTCGATCCTCGAACGGGTCTATACAACGATGATAGCCCTCTTTTCAAGATGGAACCCCCCGAAGGAGGAGAACATCAGGTTGTTTCCGGGATCTTCCGATGAGTTCAGGTCCATATTTCCAATTATAGGAAGAATGAATATCGCCGGGGTGGACTTCGAAGTTCTCATAAGCGAAGGCGGACACCAGTCGGGCCAGCTTATCCTCTTCAGCCCGGATAAGGGACTGCTGTTCACCGCCGACAGCCTGATGAACTTCCACAGCTTTTCAAAAGACAGGAGAACCTACAACTCCATCGCGGACTTCCTTGTTACGTCGGTTAACGTAGACAGCGATCTTGCAAGAAACGAGAGAAAGGCGCTTTTGGAGATAGCATCGGAATTCGAGAAGGATACAGGTATGAAATGCCTTGTCTGCGGCGGCCACGGCACTATCTCCGTTTTAAATGAGGAAGGAAAGCTCGAAACATACGAGGAGCCCGAGCACTACACGCATAATCTCGTCCAGTGATAACATGGTACTCTAAATTGGTTTTTGGATCTTTGAATGGGTAGAAGATTAGATACCCCCCACAATAGTGTGCGTTTTCCGGCCGCAGGCCGGCTATCACAAGGCGCAAATCCCTAATTATTCCCCGATATAATCGGATATTTTCGTAAGAACATATGTATACACCCACTCCTGGAGAGACTGCTCGTCGAGAGGAGATGATTTTAGTGCAACTGCATAGCAAAGAGCCAGTGCGTTGTCGAGGTTGTATTCTTCAGGAACTTTAATCTCATCCTGTGGAAGTACCAGGGCAAGATACTCCTCATCTTCGGGTGCGAAGTCACATTCAATAATCTCGGCATCCCCGATACTTCCGACACCACCGGCGGCCCGGCCTTCCCAGGTATAACTTGAGCTCATGCTCTTCTGCATCGGTGCAAGCTTAATCGAGCTGTTCCTGACAATAATAACGGCTTTTGACAATACGGCCGGACTTCCCCCTTTTTTAAGAAGCGATAGGGATTTGTCTGCGTTTTTTACTGCTTTTGAATAGATGGCATTCTTATAGGCACCAAGCATCGAAGCGATTGCATGCCCGGTCCGCTCATCAACGCCTCTGACCGATTTACTGATCCTTTCGACATATTCCTGCAGATATTCCTCGGCTTTAGTCATTATATTCACCCTTTGAATTATCGTTTGGTTTGAAATTTAATAATTACTTTTCAAAACGTATATTCCTGCCAGGCGGTTTGCCTTCGGAATAAAATTATGCATGAAGCAGTTCAGTAGTTTTTCATTATCTTCTCGATCTCAAGAGCATGTTCCGAAATCTCTTTGGCAACTCCGTCTTTTCCATTGCATAGAGAAAGAATCGAGGATATATGTCCGGTAATTTTGTTTATGCCGTCCAGGATCTCCCTGCTTCCATTATTATCGATAAAACTGATTAATATTGAATAATTTCCGCCGGAACCGATAAACCTGAGAAGATAACTGGCCCCGCTTTCTGCAAACCCGGATCTCAATACTACACTCCTCCTTCCTTCCGCAATAGAGCGGGAGACCGTTTCAGCCAGTCCGGGGATATAGTCATCAAGGTCTGCTTTGTTCTTCCAGAGCTCCCTCCCCGGTACTCCGAGGATAGCACAGGCCTTTTCGTTGATAGCCGCGATTGTACACCTCTCCTTATCAGGTTCATAGCCGGCTACACAGATGCCGAAATCGAGACTGTTTAGGATCTCCCACTGGGTTCTTTTGCTCTCCTTCAGCTCCCTCTCCGCGATCTCCGCACGATGCTTGTTCAGGACTGTCTCGATTGTCGTATAAAGCTCCTTGGGACGTACCGGTTTTGTCAGGTAACCGTAAGGATTTGTTCCTATAGCCCTCCTCATGGTTTCCTCATTTGTGTATGAGGTAAGATATATGACAGGAATATCCGATGTTTGTGCAATTTTTACGGCCGCATCTATACCGTCGATCTCACCGTCTAGGTTGATGTCCATTAAAACCAGATCCGGTTTCAGCTCCCCTGCGATCCTGATGGCATCCTCCGGTGATGTCGACAGCCCGACAACATCATAGCCGAAGGAGGACAGTGTTCTTTCGATGCTCATTGCCACAATTACCTCGTCTTCTACGATTAGAACTTTTGAACCTGACATATTCCTACTCCTCAGTTCTCCTGAAAGCCGCCCGGGGGATTAAAATCTCGAACCTGGCTCCCTGACCCGGAATTCCTGTTTCACGTATGCTTATGCCTGTGATGTCAAGGATCTCCCTGACAAGAAACAGGCCGATTCCGGTGTTCCTTCCGAACCCTCTCCCGAATATCTTTTCCTTTAAATCCTCTTCAATCCCACACCCGTCATCCTCGATTATAAGAGTGCACCTCTTTTTGTTCAGTTCGTACCAGGCGGTTATTCTTTTTGCACCGCCGTGACGGGAGGAGTTGTCGAGAATATTGAACAAAACCTTCTCAAACATAGGATCGGCGTAAATTTCAAGGCCCCCGGTATTGTCAGTTATTTCAATATTCATCAGGTTGGCATCCTTTTCAATTCGGGAAATTAACTCCGATACATTCTGCCATCCCGGGGAGCTGATACCGAGGTTCTGGTAATCTTTTGTAAACGTGATCTGCTCCTCTATCATCGCGGTTGCCCTGAATATTATCTCAAAAAGATCCCATTCTTCAGAATTCTTTTCCAGATAATCCCCGGCAAGAAGCAGCTCCTCCGAAAGCCTGATGGCGGTCACCTGGTTAAGTATGTCGTGACGGGTGATCTCGGATAAAAGGTTAAGTTTTTTATTGGCCTTAATTACAGTCTCCCTGTATTCATGAAGATTCGTCACATCCACCCTTATGCCAATCAGCTTTACAGGAGAACCCTCGTTATCCCTCTCGACAATCTTCCCGAATGAGTTCATCCATCTCCATTCCCCTTTTGGATTTTTCATCCGGTATAAAGCAGAATAGATCTTCGTTCTGCCTTCGAAGTGATCTTTTAAGGCATCTCCAATCATGTCCCGGTCATCTGGATGAACTGAATCCCAGAAATCCCTGTAGCTGTTAACAGTTCTTTTCTTTTCGAATCCCCCGGATATCTCATCCGGGCTCATTACTACCATTTTTTTGGTTTTCTCCCACATCTCCCATATTGTAATACCTGCGCTTGTCATTGCAAGTGCAAGATATTCGCGATCCTGCCTGATCTCTTCCTCGATCTTCTTCTCCGGAGTGATGTCTCTCAGTGTAACGGCAACTGATGAAACATCACCTCCGTTGTCTTTTACAGGATAAATGATAAGCCTGTAGAACCGGCCGTCGAACTCCTCGTCAAACTGTACCGGCATCTTTGTATTCAGGACATTTTCAAACTGCTCTTTCCTCTTCTCCCGTCTTCCGTCTGTCAACAGGTCATATAACAAGGACCCTGCCAGTTCATCTTCTCCCTTTTTTAAATATGCAGCGGCCTTGTCATTCATCTTTAGAATCCTCCCTTCCCTGTCTACCAGGATTTTTACATCAAAGGCGGAATCGATGATTGCCTTCAGCTGTTTTTCGCTATGCACCAGGGCATTTTCCGCTTCAATCCGGCGGATTACATAGAAAGAAACAATCACCCCCCCCGCTATACAGCCGAAAAGGAATAAAAGCCGGTTATACAGCGAATATGACGAAATGTTGAAAAAAACCGAATCCATAAACGATCCGGGATAATGAAGCACCAGCGAATTGAAATATTCCCTGATATAGAGGTACTCAAGACAGGCGCTAAAGATCCAGAACATGGAACCGAAAAGGAGGGAACACGCCATAATTACAACTGCAATCCTCCGGTTCTCTTTATTCATCAGGCAGCCCCCGCAGTCCTGAAAGATAAACACCCAATCTTTTTCATTAATTTCTTAAGAACTCCCCCCTCATGCCATCCGGCGGCTCTTTTCGATCCCCATGATGTGAGGGCCGTATTTGGAGACCGGTTTACGATATTGCCGGAATGAATAAAAATAGAAATAGCAGCCACTATCA
The DNA here is from genome assembly GCF_000784355.1 of Methanolacinia paynteri. Taxonomy (NCBI): domain Archaea; kingdom Methanobacteriati; phylum Methanobacteriota; class Methanomicrobia; order Methanomicrobiales; family Methanomicrobiaceae; genus Methanolacinia; species Methanolacinia paynteri. The sequence continues at coordinate 258,914 of NZ_KN360928.1, forward strand.
ACAGAATCGCCACCAGCACTGCAACGTGGATCCTGTAGTCTTTAGTAGCCCTGTGTGACATGCAAAAGGCCCTCAAAAGTATAAAAATATCCAAACCCGCAAGATTCTTCTTATACCGATGATAAAATGAAGGGAACTATTTAATATATTCCTTTTGATCGTTTGCATATGAAAGGATTCGAAAATTAAAAGGCAATTCGAAGCATTTGGATCAATATGCAGGAGTCAAAAGAACCTTCGATAGAGATCGCATCTGTCGGGATCGGCGATATCGGGATTGAAAGCACCACACTCAATGTAGCTCTTTCGATCAACAATCCCATGCCCCTCGGGGGTACCCTGAAATCAGTAAAGTTCGGAGTTTTTTTACTAAAACAGGATACCGAATCCTTTTTGGGAAACGGTGAAAAAGACAACGTCAGGATCGAAGGAGGGGGAGTCACCCGGGCGGAGATCCCCGTAAAGCTGAAAAACGCTGCAGTTATTTCAGCCGCAGGCGGACTGATAGGAGGCGATCTTGATATTGTTATCAGGGGTACCGCCGCAGTCGACCTGAAGATCGCCGCACCGGAGATCCCTTTTGAAAAAAAAGTTAAGATCAACGGTTTTCTGAAAGGATAAAAAAAGATCTTTTAAAATATCCCCTTTCCGTTGCCGGGTATTTTTCCCTCACTTCTTCTTATCCCGGTACAGGACTTTTATAAGCGTTGCAAGGCCCAGGACGAAGGCGATCAGGTAGATTATAACCGTAAGGGCTATGAGATAATCGGAATATTCAAAGTCTGCTGAGAACATCACAATAGATGCTCCTATAACGAGTGCCGAGGATACGAGTCCCATAAGGATCTTGTCAGACGCTCTCTCTATCGTGCTGCTCAGGTTCTCGACATCCTTTGCAACTATATCAACCTGAATATTTCCCTTTGCCATCCTGTCGAGTGTCCTGTTGATAATCTTCGGAAGCTTCATTATGCTCTCTGCACTCTCCAAAAGCGTGTGGGAGGTCTTTTGGAAGCTCGACCTTGAAAGATACCTTGCCTCCAGGATCTCCCTCAGGTAAGGTCTGGCCTCGCCATAGAAGTTGAACTTCGGGTTCAGCTCCGTTCCAATTGAAAGCACCATTACGATTACCTTCAGCAACGACATCAGGGTTCCCGGGATCTGGATCTTGTATAAGTTCATGATCCTCGGAATCGATTCGAGAGCAGAACCCGCATCAACGCTTTCAAGCTCGATGCCTTCGACATCGAAGAGGGCATAATAGAGCTGGTCCTTTATATCGTCCTCATTATCCTCGGTAATATTAACGCCGAGCTTCTGGAAGGTCTCGACTATCAGGTTGACATCGGTATCTACGATCGCCAGAAGGAGTTTAATAAACAGATCCCGCCTCTCAGGCCTGATTATCGCAATAGCCCCCAGGTCAAGGAATGCTAGCTCACCCGAGGGAGTTACCTTCAGGTTTCCGGGGTGCGGATCGAGATGGAAGAATCCGTCCTCGAAGATCATCTTAAGGTATGCCGTGAAACCGAGAGAGGCAAAATCAGTCGGGTCATAACCCATAAACCTGATCCCATCCACATCGTCGACCCTTATACCGTCGATGAATTCCATCATCAGGCATTCGGGGCCGGAATATTTCCAGAAGATCTTAGGAAACTTTATTCTTTCCCTGCCGGCAAAATTACGCCGGAATATATCGGCGTTTTTTCCTTCGGATACAAAATTCAGCTCCTTTTTGATCATCTTCGAGAAATCGTCGACCATTGCTGAGAGGTTGTAGGCCCTGACTGCAGGATTGACCCGTTCATACCTCTTGGCCATACTTTCGATTATCAGGGTGTCGGTCTCTATCGTCTCTCTAATATTGGGGCGCTGCACCTTTACAGCGACAATTGTCCCGTCCTTGAGAATGCCACGATGCACCTGGCCAATCGAAGCCGCGGCAAGAGGCGTCTCATCAAAAAATTCAAATGTCTCGTCAATAGGTCCGCAGTACCTCTCAATTGTCGGCCGGAGCTCTTCAAACGGAACCGGACCGACATGGTCGTGAAGCTTCTTGAACTCCCTTACAAGCTCAGGAGGAAGGGATTCGGTTCTCGATGCAAGCATCTGGCCGAATTTTACAAATGTTGGGCCAAGTTCCTCGAGGGCGAGACGCATTCTCTCGTATACCGACCTTTCATCCGGCTTTGTCTTCTTATCAAAGAATTTTCGCTTTGTGGCGTCGGGATCGATCTCATCCAAAAATATTCCGAAGCCATATTTGATCCCGACGTCGACAATCTGGCCGTACCTTCTAAGACGGGTAACCATGAATGAATTAACGAATTAATAATACAAAAATTATACGTAAATGATATGGTATTTTCAGAAAAAATAAGCTTATTTTTTATTTTTCAGGGAATATTTTTATCTGCGCCGGAAACTTCTGACGGCCGTACCGATTAAGAGCGCCGAAAATATCGAAACGACGGCAAGAACCGGTGAAACGGGTGATTGTGTCGCTGTCGCCGCAGTGGTTGTCTCCACCGTCATCTTTGTCCCCGTAGGTCCGGCCGATTCCTGTGAAGTCGGCTTCGCGGTGATTTCCGGTGTTTCGACAGGTTCGTAAAGGGTGATGTATTTCTGGAGTGCATTTCCTTCAGATACCGCTTCTATCGTAAAGATATATGTTCCCGGCTCCATTCCCGCTGTATCGATATCTACGCTCCAAAGGTTATACGGCATGCCGTATTCGACAGTACTCTTTCCTGCCATCTCCGTGGTATATGCAGCCCCCCCGGACTGCTTGGATGAAGGTATATCCCCGGAAACAGGTGAAAACGTATACACCAGCTGCTCTCCCTGAGCGATGTTTGTCGTTCCTTCAAGTTCGATTATCGATCCAGCCTGCCAGGCTTCAGTTTCATCTGCCCTTAACCAGGGCTCTTCGAGGAAGAAGGTCGTTACCGTATATGTATCGTCGATATTCTGCGAATCCAGCAGATTCATAAGGGCATAAGCCGCTGCCGAACCCTGCAGCTTTCCCTGTCCTTCGATTACGAAGCTGCCTCCCGCAGTCGAAACCGCGCTTGTCTGGCCCGATGAAGGCCAGCTTTCCCTGACTGTTACATCGAATACACCGTTGTACATCGGGTGCTGTATAATCACAAAGTACTGTCCTGAAGACAGGGAGCCTGTCAACCCGCTGCCTATCTCGTAGGTATATGAACCGTCGGATTCCGTATTTACATTCTCTGAAGACCAGTAGTTCTGACCGAATATCCAGGCCATAAGGCCCGTCGACTGTGAACCCGGCGCTTCACCCCTTATATATACCGGGTCACCGGAGGCGTAGAATTTCATATCGTCGCCCGACGCCGCAAGGGCAAATCCCGGAACCGCCAATAGCAATATTATAATTCCTGCCGGAAGAATGGCTGAAGCTCTCATATATTTTCTATCCTATTCTAACTGAGTTCATACCTGATAAAAGATTTATGTGCATTACCTGAAAGCACTATTTCATGAAATGTTTTGAGACGCGGACGATACTATTGCAGTAATCTCTCCTTCTGGGCTTTTTATTATAGAATTATGCCATAATACGGGTATTTCCCCGCCACCGGATGTAATAATGACGCCTTCCTCGCTCTGGGGGGGGCTGATCTCCCCCGCAATAATTCTCGAATACTGTTTTCTCAGGTGATCCCTTCTCCCGGCAGGAATGACTGTTTCGAACCAGTTTTTTCCGATTATCTGGTCTTCAGTGACCCCAAGCATCCTGCACCCGTAGCGGTTGATGCGGGTCAGGCGGCCCTGCCTGTCAACTACGGCAATCATGACACCAGCGAGATCAAGGTAGCTCTGTGCCTGGTCCCTCTGTGCAATAATCTCCTCTTCAGCCCTTTTGTCTTCTGTAATATCCTCAAGGAGGGTCAGGATATAATCCAGTCTGTTGTCCATCCCGAAGATCGGAACTTTGCGGGATTTGATTATCCTCTCGTTTTTGCCCGAAATCTTCAGCCTCAGTTCTGACATTGATACGGGTGCACCCGTGGATGAAACCTCCCTGTCCCCCGAAATGAGGTACTCCACGAACTTGTCGGGAAAGAGCTCCCACCCCATCTTTCCTGTGGCAGAAGCACTATTTATACCGAAGAACTCCTCGGTCTCCCTGTTGAAGAAGATATAAGTGCCTTTCTTTACCTCTTTTACAAGAACCATCGCAGGAATATTCATGACGACCGAATTCAGGAAGGATTTCCATTTGAAGAGCCCGCGGTATGCCTTTTCCCGCTCTGTCACATCTCTTGATACGAGCCTGTAGCCTGTTCCGATTCCGAACTCATCATACCGCCTGCAGAGGCTTGATTCGAGTATGATTTTGTGGCCGTTGCTGTGCATTACCGAGCAATTGAAAATTTCCGGACCGCCGCCATTATTTCGGCATTCACGGATGCATCTGTCGAGGGCCGACTTCCCCTCTTCGTTAAGGATCTCGTAAATTGGTTTATCTATAAGCTCCGAAGGCTGGAATCCGAGTATTTCCGTAGTCCTGGGGCTTACATATGTGAACCTTGCGTTGTCATCAAGATCCCATATCGCATCGTTGATCTCCTCAACAAGCGACCTGTAATTCCTTTCACTCGAGATTAACGCTTCTTCAGCTTTTTTTCTCTTCGTGATATCCTCAAGCGTGAGGGTCACACCGGGAGTGGAATCGTTTAAAACAGTCGGAATCAGTCGGATTTTGAAGTACTTCTCCTCGTCCACTTTCATAATCCGTATCTCGTCGGTGCTCTCCTTTCCTTCAAGCGCGGCCATGATCCTCTCGTTTATCACCGGGTGATCGAAGCCTACAAGAGGCGAGTTCCTGAGCTCTTTTCCGATTATATCCTCTCTTTTTATGTCAAGGAATTCGCAAAACGAATCGTTTACCTGGGCAACGGCCAGATCCCTGTCTATTACCGCGACCATATCGGAGGAGAAGTTGATCATGGCCGAAATCGGAGCACGCTGGGATATAAAGAACACCTTTGCCTTCCCGTATGTCTTCATATCAACCTGGCCCGATATCCGGAGCATGTCGAGGTATCTTGAAACGGTATTCCTGTTTACCGATATCTGCGCGGCAATATCGGTAACGGAAAGCCCACGGGGATTCTCCTTTAGAATTTCAATGACTCTTGATAATTCTTCAGCGTAGGAATCCATATCTACCATTATCATTTTTTTGAGCCATTACTTATTGATTTCGACATTGCTAAACACATGGCTTCCTACATTGCAATAGATAATGCAAAGCATTAGAAGATATATTTATATAATACTTCCAACAACCTATTATATGCAATCCAATAGTAATTTTTCCTGTTGGACAACCTCTACAACACACACGCGGGAACCACCAGCATATCAAGCAACCAGTTCCATAACTCATGAACACAAATCCTCCAAATGCCCAAATTTGCATAAGCAAAATAAATCGCGACCATAGCGATATACCTCTCAAACCAGGTTCCCGCGATCACCATGAAACACACGTACACCCCGCATGAATAACATCGGGGTTCATTTCACCAACAACCCCCAAACTCCTTTTTTTAGATTATTAAACTGTCAATAACTTCAAATTTAGAGTGAAACAATCCTAAATCAGAGTCACAGGATTAAAATCTGAGAAAAAAAGATTATTCAGATCCTTTCCGGAAAACCAGGTATACTGCGGCAAAGACAAATGCCGCAAATGCAGGAACGAGACCGAAGCCCGAAGCCTCTTTGGAGGTGTTATCTACGGCGTATTTAGCTAAAACGCTTGTATTTCCGTCATAACTGATGCCTCCAACCAGAAAACCGCCTTCGGACGTTGCCGTAAAACCGTTCAGTGCAACATCATCCAGCCCCTTTTCCCAGATTACGTTGCCTGAGAGATCGGTTCTGAGGACCTTATATTCATCATCTTCAAGCAGCTCTTCAAATTTTATTCCGGTCAGATAATATCCGTTATCGCCTGCATTTTCGATATGGTAGACATAGGAAACGGATGCGTTATAACCGGCACTGCCTGTCACTTCGCCGTCTGCATTCATGAATAAAACTGACGGGACCGCAACTGTTGAATTGTCTTCACCAGCCATGGTCTGAAGCCGTACCGCTGCATAACCTCCCGAATAGACGGGGGCGACCGACAGGAGCATTCCCGACGTATTTCCTGAATACTGCCTTGCCCAGATCTTCTCACCGTCTGCATCGGTCTTCATAAGAAATCCGTTATAATCCGATAACACCAGTATGGGATTGATATATCCTGCGATTATGAAGCCGCCGTCAGGATCATTCTGTACAGACCTCAGGATATACTGCCCTCCGCTTTCAGGGTCTCCCAGGGTCCTGTTCCAGGCCTCCGTTCCGTCCGAAGCGACCTCAGTCAGAAATCCCTGAAAATAAGTTCCGGCCAAAACACCGGAGCCGTCAGGTGTGGCGTCGACCGAAGAGACCTTCCCTACAGGATGGTGGAACTCCCATTCGAATACGGCATCATCTGTTGCCTTAATAAGATTCTCACCGTCAGCAAAGAGCATAAGACCGCCGGCCGGCGATTCCTTGACCATTTTTATGCTTCCGTTTTCATCGCTCCCCTGAATATACTTCTTCCACAGCGTGTTGCCTTCAGAATCGAGCTTCATTACAAGTCTTCCTTCAGGACCGGCGCCTGCTGCATAGTATCCCCCGTCCGCGGATTCGCATACCGACAATATTTCGATCTCTTCAACCGGATACTCCTTCATCCACTCGAGCTGAGGCCCATATCCACCGGCAGCGGCCGAGGACGCCTGCACAAAAAGAACAAATGCAAGAACAATTATTCCGCCAAAGAGGATTTTCCCCGAATAATGGTTCATATACCTACCTATTAAATCCCTTATCAGATTTAGAACTAATTACTGGATCGGATGCCTGCGCCCTGATCCCCCGGTCTGTGAAGGGACAGTATCGCGTAAAATATTATGTAGGAATGCCATAGATTAGCGTACTATGATAAAGGTTGCCGTAAACGGATTCGGGACCATCGGCAAGAGGGTCGCGGACGCCGTCTCCGCACAGACCGATATGGAGATCATCGGAGTATCCAAGACCAGACCGAGCCATGAGGCAATGATTGCACAAAAACGCGGGTACCCTCTTTATATTGCAGATATCTCAAAGAAGGAAAGTTTCGAGAAGGCCGGGATGAAGGTGGCGGGAACCGTCGAGGAGATGGTCCGGGCCGCAGATATCATCGTCGATGCAACCCCCGGCGGAGTGGGGGCCGGAAACAAGGCGATGTATGAGAAATACGGCAAAATGGCGATATGGCAGGGAGGAGAGGAGCATGAGGTCGCAGGATATTCCTTCAACTCGTCGTGCAACTTTGCGGATGCAAGAGGACGCCAGTTTGCAAGGGTCGTATCGTGCAACACCACCGGACTGTGCCGTATAATCAAACTTGCGGATACCACATTCGGTGTTAAAAAGGTCAGGGCTACGATGGTGAGGCGCGGAGCAGATCCCGGCGATGCAAAACGCGGGCCTGTGGATGCGATTGTCTTAAACCCCGTAACCATTCCGTCCCATCACGGCCCCGACGTCCAGACGGTTCTGCCCGATATCGACATCGTGACGACTGCACTCGTCGTTCCGACCACATTCATGCACATGCACATCATACAGATGGATCTTAAAGAGACGGGAGACCGGGAGAAGTTCCTTAAAATGATTGCCGACCACCCGAGGATCGGCCTTGTAAAGGGATACACGGGAATCAAGAGCACCGCAGAACTGAAGGAGTATGCATCCGATCTCGGAAGGCCCAGGTCAGACCTCTGGGAATCGTGCGTCTTCGAGGATTCGGTGTCCATAGTAGACGGAAAGGAGCTCTATCTCTTCCAGGCGATTCACCAGGAGGCCGATGTCGTCGTAGAGAACGTGGACTGCATAAGGGCGATGACAGGCGGGGCCTCAACGGCCGAAGAGTCGGTCGCGATGACAAACCGTGCCCTCGGTTTTGAGACGATATAAAAATTAATATAATTATTTTTTCCCAGCTGAAGAAGAGGGATCAGGACTTTTTTTTGGATCTTCGGTATTATCGCTGGCAGCTTCATCTTCTTCCTGTGGCCTGACACCTTTAAGAAGTTCGATATAGGCATCATTGTTTTTATCCTTTAACGGAAATTCGCAGAAGAGTTCCATCTGCTGGATGGTTGTTATACTGACTTCATTGAGATATTTATACATTTTTTCAATCTTCTGCCAGTCGTCTGGTGTTCCGGTATTTATCAGGTCAGCCTGTTTCTGAGACTTTTTAATCTCGCCGAGCAGATAGCTGCTCAATCCATGATGAGTGTGAATCCAGTTGTAGTATGCAATCAGCCACTGTGAATAATCGATTCTGTTCTTCTGGATTTTTCCAGGGGCAGTAGTAATTGAGGTTGCAACAAGCGCAGTGCCACCTACTGCACTAAGGGCACCAATAAAGATGTCTCCCAAACCAAAAAAGGGGAGAAATACCGCCAGAAACAAGAGGAATACGCCCAGTGCAAATTGGACATAAAATAATGTAGATACATGATCCAAACTGGATTCCATCTTTTTGCTTAATTTAGACAGATTATTCTGGGTTCCTTCAACTGCATTAGTAATACCCTCAAGCAGTTTCTTCTGGCACTTGAGCTCCTCTATCATGAGCTCTTTTCTTGCCTTAGAAGATCCCAAGCCGGTATATGCAGATGCACAGGACTTATCGATTCTAAGTGCTGTATTAAAAGAATTGTCCGCTTCCTCAAAACGGTCGAGCATCATCAGCGCATTGCCTTTTTGTGCATGTAATTCCGGATTTGATGGATCAATTGAAATTGCGATATTAAATGACTCCAAAGCATTCTGATACCTGTTTTCATCGGGACAGTTCTCCCATTCCATAAGAAGAATCCCTTTGCTGTAAAAGGCTTTCCAGTAATTTTTTTCTTGATCTGCTGCCTTTTCAAAGCATTTAAGAGCCTCAGTATACTTTTTTTGATTAAACAAAGCACGACCTTTGTTATTTAAAGCATTTAACTTCTTTCCCTGGAGAGTCTTTTTAATTTCAGGATTTCCTATAAAATAATTATTAATTTCTATAATGTATTTTTCGTCAGAACATTCTTCTTTATCTTTTTCATTCTGTTGCTCTTTATCTGAATTTTCCTGAAAACAGTCAATAACCACATTAAAACATTTTAATGCAGCATTATCGCGCCCCTGTCTGCTAAAAGAAACCCCTTTGCTGACCAGTGAGTCCAGATAATATCTTACGCCATCCTCTTTTTTTCCAGAACTCTCTTTTATATTTTTTTCAGTAACCTGAAGAGCTTTATCAAAGCATTTTATTGCTTCAGCATCATCTCCAAGACGGCTGAATGAAACTCCCATCCTGACTAATCCTTTCGGATCGTCATTCATTATTTCAAGAGCTCTTTTAATGTCATATATGGCATCGGCATATTTCAACAGCTCAATTAAAACATTCCCTTTCTCAATATAGATTTGATATTTTTGTTTTTCTTTTTCTTTTTCGTTTTGATTGACCTTTTCTATAGCTTCCAAAGCCCTATTTAAGGCCTGAAGAGAGAGCCCGTAATATTTAAGCTGTTTTGCTGAATTTCCTTTGTTTATATATGCCCATACATTATAAGGATCGATCCTGATGACCTCATCAAAACATTCTATTGATTCTTCGTAACGCTTTAATTTCCTTAAGGAGATTCCCTTGCTAATATATGCTTTCTTATTAGCTTCCTGATTACAAGGATCAAAACTGAGGACTTTATCAAAGCATTTTATTGCAGCATCGTCATCATTATTTTTACTCAAATAAATGCCTTTTTTATAATATGCTTCTTTATTATCAGAATCAAGACGAATAATTTCATCAAAACATTTTATAGCTTCTTTAAATTTTCCAAGTTTAGCTAAGGAGATGCCTTTACTATAATATGCATCCATATTATCACGATCAAGACCTATAACATCATCAAAACATTCTATAGCTTCTTTATATTTTCCAAGTTTAGCTAAGGAGATGCCTTTACTATAATATGCATCCATATTATCACGATCAAGACCTATAACCTCATCAAAACATTCTATAGCTTCAGCCTCGCGATTTAGAACGCTTAAAGTGATTCCCTTCTTCCTTAGTACATCATTAAATTTAGGATTATCTTTTGAAATATGCTCTAAATATAAATTGAAATAAACTAATTCTTCCTCATAGTTTTTCAATTTATAGCAAAGATAACAAATATCATCCAGGGCCTGAATATTACCTTTATCCAGTTCAAGAATTTTCTCTAATGTTTTCTTTGCTTCAGAATAGTTTTTAGCCAAATATTGATCTTTTTCCTCTTCGAAGAGTTCATCTATTAGATTTTGATCAGATTCAGTTTTAAGAGATCCTTCAGGATTTTTTTCAGACATTCCATTCACATCAAGATCCCATAATAACTAAAGTAATATATATAACTTACTCAATTTGGCTGATTGCTAAATAACAAGAGAAGATCCATAATATCAAAAAAATTGAATTTGGTTTAGGCCTTCACATCGGCAGACTTGTCAGCCGGATAGGTGCTAAATCCATAGTCCTCAAAGACTGAAAGACCCTTCTCGGATGAAACGTATTCGACGAACTCTTCGGCCTCGTCAGGACTCGCCGAGAATGTCATAACGCCGATCGGGACAATCTTCACGATGTTCTGATTGTTCGGTATGTATATGATCTCAAGGTCGTCCGAATCACCAAGATCCTCCCATATTATCGAGCCGTCGACAGTTCCGAGAGATGTCTGCAGCACGATCTCGTTCACTGTTGCCGCACGTGTCACCACATTCGGGTAGATCGTTTGATTCAGGCCGTTTTTCTCAATTATCTTGTTGGATAACTTTCCAATTGCGCATGCAGACGCATCACCGAGCTCGACTTTAACTCCCTCGTTTCCGAGATCTGCAAGGCAGGTGATTCCCGCAGGGTTGCCTTTCGGCACTGCAATAACCGGGACATGATACACTACGAGTTTCTCGGTATCGTTGACAATGAACCCCTTGCTCATCGCGGTGTTGAAATCTGCCGTCGATCCGGGCATGTATACGTCACCTTTTTCGGTAAGCTCCATCTGCGAGAGAAGAGTTCCCGATCCGCCAAAGTTATAGTTGACTACAATACCTGTCTCTGTAGTGAACCGTGATGCGATCTCTTCCATCGGTTCGCTCATTCCTGCTCCGCAGTAGACCAGAATCTCACTGGTATTTCCGGCCTGACCGGATGCACTGCCGTTATCCCCCTGGCCTGTACATCCTGAAAAGACAGCAAACAAAACCAGAAGGATGAAAGAAATGATAAAAATCTGTTTCTTCATGCTAACAATATTAAAAAGATTGATAAATAGTATTTACCATTTTGCCCTGCAGGTTAACGTCATTAGATTAATATAATTCATGGCACAGGGAAACAGGTGATCGCCGTTTATCCGGACGCAATCCAGATAAGTTTATATTGCATTTTATCGTTATCACCCATAGAGACCGCTAAAATGTCCAAAAAAGAACCGGAAGAGAGAGCAGAAATCCAGGCTGACAAATACGGCAGTTGCGATGAATGGATAAAAGCCATTATCGGTGCATCTCCGATCCCGCAGTTTATCATAGACAGGGATCACAGGATTCTCTTCTGGAACGAAGCACTGGAGAAATACAGCGGAATAAAATCAAAGAACGTCCTGGGGACAAATCAGCACTGGAAGGCATTTTACCGGAAGAAAAAACCCTGCCTCTCTGATCTGCTTCTTGACGGAAAGGAAGATTTGATTCCTGAACTCTACAGGGGCAGATACAATAAATCGGAATTTATCGACGGTGCATATGAAGCGATCGACTTTTTCCCCCATATGGGGGAATCGGGGATCTGGCTGGATTTCACCGCAAGTACAATCCGGGACAGCAGGGGCGTTATCATCGGTGCGATCGAGACGCTGAAAGATGTAACCGAACAGAAAATACTTGAAGAGGAGCAGAACAGAATCCGTCTCTGGCAGGAGGGGGTTAACAGGGTCCTCGAATCGGTTCTTGCTCCTGAGCCGTTAGAGAGTAAATTAAAGATCATAACCGACGGGGTTACAGAGATCTTCGGGGTGGATCTCTGCCGGATCTGGCTCATTGAAGACGGAGATCTCTGTGAAAGCAATTGTATTCATGCCAAAGCCACCAAAGGGCCGGACAGATGCGATTCCCACGACAGATGCCTGCACCTGAAAGCGAGCTCGGGCCATTATGCATATCTCGAAGAGGAATTATACCGGCGTGTCCCGCTGGGTGCCTACACTGTGGGGCGGATCGCCAATGGAGAGAACGACTCTTTTCTCACAAACGATGCTGCACACGAACCGCTGGTGCAGGATCATAAAACCGTGAAGGAAACCGGTCTTTCCTCTTTTGCGGAATATCGCATGAAACCGCCCGGAAACGAAATTTTAGGGGTATTTGCAGTTTTTTCAAGATCACTCATTTCGCCTGAAATGGACAGAATCCTCCAGGGTTTGAGCCGTTCCCTGGCACTTATCATCCAGAAAGAGATCGCCGAAAAGAAGGTGATAAAATCAAGGGATTATTACCTTAAGCTCTTCGACGAATTCCCAAATCCAATCTGGCGTTCGGACAACAGCGGTAAATGCGACTATTTCAACAAAGAATGGCTCCGTTTCACCGGCCGGACTGTCGACCAGGAGATGGGGGGCGGATGGACGGAAGGCGTGCACCCGGAGGATTTTGACCTGTGCCTTGAGATCTATACCAGGGCTTTCAGTAAACAGCAGCCGTTTGAGATGGAGTACAGGCTCAGGTACAATGACGGTACCTACCACTGGCTGCTTGACAGCGGCAAGCCGTTCTATGACTTTGATGGTCGGTTTGCCGGGTATATCGGAGCCTGTTACGACATCAACGATCGGAAACTGGCGGAAGAGGCCCTTAAGACGAGCGAGGAGAAATATAAAGCCTTCTTCGACACTTCTGTCGACTGTGTATTCATCACTACAATCGAAGGCAGATGGGTAGATTTCAATAACGCCGCCATGAGGTTGTTCGGCTACGATGACCATGAAGAACTGATGGATATAAAAATCAGCGATCTCTATGCAGATCCTGGAGATCGGAAAAAACACATCCGATATATCAGCGAAAAAGGCTATTCGCACGAATATCCAGTCGATCTTCGCAAAAAAGACGGAACCGTCATCAACACGCTTATAACTACAATTGCACGGAAAGACGACAAAGGCAGGATAAGCGGTTTCCAGGGCACTATCAGGGATGTTACAGAGAAGAAACGGGCAGAAGAAGCGATTCAGGTCGCTGTAAAATTAAACCAGATGATAGATTCGATGTCCGTCGATGAAAGCATGAGATATACTCTCGATGAAGCGGAACGGCTGACGGAAAGCAGGATCGGATTCTTCCATTTCGTTAACCCGGACGAGAAGACAATTCACCTGGTCGCCTGGTCGACAAAAACAAGCAACAAATGCTATATCCCAAAAGAACCGGAAAGGGAGTATCCTATAACAAAAGCTGGCGTATGGGTGGATTGTCTCCGGCAAAGAAAAGCAATAATACACAACGATTACGCAGGCCTGTCCCATAAAAAAGGTCTGCCAAAGGGTCATGTCGGGGTGACGAGGGAGATTGTAGCTCCGATATTTGACAAAGGCAGGATTGTCGCGATCATTGGAGTAGGCAACAAATCAACGGATTATAATGAGAATGATCTCAATATTCTGACCCTTCTTGCAAAAAATGCCTGGACCCTGGTCAGGCGCAAACAGGCTGAGGAAGAGCTCCGCGAGAGTCACAAGCTCTATCGCGAACTCGTGGAGAATATCGATGATGTAATATTCTCCCTTGATCTTCAGGGAAATTTTATGTATATCAGTCCTGTTGTCGAGAGCCTGTACGGCTACTCGCAGGAAGATATGACGGGCCGGCATTTCACCAATTATATCCATCCCGATGATCAGTCCGCATGTATAGAGGCCTTTAAGAAGAGGCTTAAGGGTGAATATGGACGAAACGAGTTCAGGATCGTTGCCAAAAACGGGAAAATACATTATGTAATGGTCTCCCAGCGTCCCATCCTCGATGATGACGATAAGCTTAGCGGTTTCAATTACATCATGACGAATATCACCAGGCGCAAACAGGCGGAAGAGGAGGAACAGCTGACCAGGGAGCGTTTTGAAACTCTGTTGAAGGTTTCCGAGATGCATGACGCCAGCGAAGCGGAGTTGTCGGAGTACGTTATGCAGGCAGCCTCCCGGATGACAGACAGTTCGCTCGCCTTCATCGGTACGATGAAGCCCGACGAATCCGTGATGGATATCATGGCATGGTCTGAATCGACCATGAAGGAGTGCAAAGTCGCTGCCTCACCGATTCATTACCCGATAGACAGTGCCGGTATCTGGGCGGATGCAGTGAGGAAACGCGTACCGAAGATTGCCAATAATTATTCGAAGCCCCTTTCAGGCAAGAAGGGGCTGCCGAAAGGGCATGTGAAGATCACGAGGTTCCTCTCCGTCCCGGTCGTCGACGACGGGAGGGTTGTGATGGTTGCAGCGGTTGCAAACAAACCGCAGGATTATGACAAGGCCGATGTCACCCGACTGACACTTCTTATGCAGGGTGTCTGGGTGAATCTCCAGAGACGGAGAGCGGAAGAGGCATTACGCGAAAGCGAATACAGGTTCAGGGAGCTCTTTAATTCCATGAGTAGCGGTGTTGCTGTATACCGTGCTATAGACGACGGAGCAGATTTCGAATTTATAGATTTCAACCATGGTGCGGAGATTATTGAGAAGATCAAAAAGAAGAAAGTGATAGGAAGGCGTGTCAGCGAGGTTTTCCCTGGTGTTACGGAATTCGGACTGATGGATGTATTCAGGAGGGTCTGGCAAAACGGCAAATCCGAGCATCACCCCGTATCGCTGTACACTGACGAGCGTATCAGTAGCTGGCGCGAGAACTACGTCTACCGTTTACCATCGATGGAGATTGTTGCAATATATGAAGATGTAACCGGGAGAAAGCAGGCGGAAGAGGCGCTACGTGAGAACGAAAACAGGTACCGGACTTTGTTTGAGGAATCCCCTATTTCCTTATGGGAAGAGGACTTTTCAAAGGTTAAAGACTGGATAGATACCAAAAAAAGTGAGGGTGTCACGGATTTCGGTTCATATCTCGGGGAGCATCAGGATGAATGCCGCAGATGCGCCAGGATGGTAAGGGTGATCCAGATCAATCATGCAACTACGGCGCTGTTCGGTGCAGACTCCTCAGAAGAATTCTCCAGGGGTGTGGACATGCCGTTTTCAGCCGAGTCGCTGGATTCTTTCTGTGATGAGATCGTTGCACTCTCCAAAGGCGAAACCGAGTTTGAAAAAGAGGTTATTCTCCGGACATTCCAGGGAGAGGACAAGATCGTCATCATGAAAGTAATTGTAGTCCCCGGTTACGAACAGTCACTTTCAAGGATCTTCGTCTCGGTGATAGACATCACTCAGAGAAAGAACGTCGAGGAGTCACTAAGGGAGGCGAATAAGAAACTGAATATGCTCTCCTCCATTACAAGGCACGATATCCTCAACATGATCATGGTAATACGGGGTTACCTTGAACTATCGGACGATCTGGATGACAAAACTGTAATGCAGGGATATCTCGAAAAGGAGAAAGAAGCTGTCAATACGATTCAAAGGCAGATCGAGTTTACCAGGTATTACCAGGATATCGGAGTAAAGGAGCCCGACTGGCAGGATACCGAAGCAGTGGCCGATTCGGTTGCAGGGACACTGGATCTAAATGGGATCAAATTTGAAAATTCCCTTAAAGGGCTTGAAATATTCTGCGATCCCCTGATAGAGAAGGTCTTCTATAACCTGATCGAAAACTCCCTCCGCCATGGCGAACACGTGACATCGATCGGTTTTTCCTATTCGGAGGAAGACGACGGACTCGTGATCTCTTACCGTGACAACGGTACCGGGATAAGCGAAGAGGACAAGGAAAAACTCTTCAAAAAAGGATTCGGAAAACATACCGGCCTCGGGCTTTTCCTCTCAAAGGAGATCCTCTCGATAACCGGAATCACCATTGCTGAAGACGGTGTGCCCGGGAAGGGTGTCGACTTCAGGATCACCGTCCCGAAAGGCAGCTACAGGTATAACGGGAATAGTTGCTGAAACAGTTTCATACTCCTTTTGCAAGGTTCCTCTTCTGTATCGCCTTCGCACCGCCGATGAACAGTAGTATTACCGCCAGCATCACTAGCACGTCCATCCAAACCGGGTACACCCCGTCGCCGTTCAGGGAAGAGTGGAAGAGATCCACGATGTAGGTCAGCGGGGAAAATGACGTCAGTACATAGCTCCAACCCCCAAGCTGGCTTAATGGAATGAAGATCCCGGAGATGAATATTATCGGGAGGCGGACAAGACTCGACAGCATCATTATATTGGAGGGATTGTTCGTCGCCGGGGACGACAGCAGGGTTCCGAGGGCTGCGAATGCTATCGATCCGAGTATAATTGCAAGCAGCAGAATACCTGCATTTGCGATATTTAGAGGGAGGATCAGTGCCGAGATGCAGAATACCACTATCGTAATTGCTGTCCCGAATACGGCTCCGGCAAGCACGTCACCGATTATTATGCTTTCAAGGATCACCGGAAGGGAGACAAGGCGCTCGTATGTCTTCTCCCTCTTCTCCCACGGGGTTATAAGCGGACCGACCGATGATGCGGTGAAGAAGAGCATCATGCCGAGAAAGCCGGGATAGAACAAAACGAGATCCAGGTCTCTCCCGATGAAGAAGGTGAAGAACATGATCAGTGGGAAGAGCAGGCCGAAGATCATCACAGGCCCCTTGAAGTAATATATGCGCATGTTCTTCTCCATTACGGCCAGAATGCTACCTGCAAAGGTCTTCCAGTCCATAATCAGGCTTCCTCCGTAAGTTTCACAAATGCCTCTTCGAGTGTCGGATTCGATGTTGCAATCGAGATAATGGAGAGATTTTCGTGCTCTGCCATCGATGCGACATGTTTTACGGCGAGATCGGGATCGTCCGAGTATATCCGCCACTTGTCCCCCCACTGCTCGGCACGGGTGATACCCGGGGCTGCAAAGTACGATTCCGCGACCGGCTTGTTGAAGGAGACCTCCACGTATCTTGACGTATCGAAGGTCTTTTTGAGCTTCTCCGGGCTGCCCGTCGCAACAATCCTCCCCTTGTTTATTATGCCGATGTCGCTGCAGAGCATGTTCGCCTCCTCGATATTGTGGGTTGTAAGGAGGATGGTGCTGCCTTCAGAATTCATCCGGCGGATGGTGTCGATGACGAGCCTCCTGCTGTATACGTCCAGGCCTGTCGTCGGCTCGTCGAGAATAAGAAGAGGCGGTGAATGGACGATTGCACAGGCGATGCTTATTCTCTGCCGCATTCCCTTCGAAAACATACGCACGAGATCGTTTCGCCTTTCGGTTAATCCCAGCCATTCAAGGATCTCTCCGGCACGCTTCTCACGGAGCTCCCTGTCCATCCCGTAGAACTTTCCGGTGATGAGTATGTTCTCCTCCGCGGTGAGATCACTGTATACGGTACCGTTCTCGGGAATCACACCCATCTTAAGCTTTGCAGCAAGGGGATCGCTGTGAACGTCGTTTCCGAATATCCTTGCAGAGCCGGAATCCGGGATCAGGACTCCGGTCATCATCCGGATTGTCGTGGTCTTTCCCGCCCCGTTAGGGCCAAGGAACCCGAATATTCCTCCTTCAGGGATCGACAGGCTGACCCCGTCAACGGCGGTTACAGACCCGAAAGATTTCCTGAGATCTTCAGCTTCGACTGCATTCATGAGTGTTCTCCCGGAATAATGATTCTTTTGGATGTTTATTGAGATTTACGATTCTTAATCATCTGCTTCATGGCCGGGGAAAGATACATGAATATGGAGTGACAATTTCCCTCATAGGTGAATTGCCCATGCGCCTGATAATTGCCGGACTTAGTATTGTAGTGGTCTTAGCACTGATATTTTTCGCCCTTTTAATCATTGAAGGGCCTGTTCCGGTCCTCGGAAACAATTCCGGGACTGCAGGATTTATCTCCCTTCCTACGGGATTTAAAGCAGAAGTTTTTGCAGATAATGTTCCGGGTGCACGCTCCCTTGCCACCGGGGATCAGGGAACGATATTTGTCGGCACCCGGAATGAGGGAACGGTTTACGCACTTAAGGATACCAACGGCGACGGCTGCTCCGATGAGCAGTGGACTATTGCTGAAGGGCTCTTTATGCCGAACGGGGTTGCATTCAAAAACGGATCGCTCTACGTGGCTGAAGTCGACAAGATAATCCGGTACGACGGTATCGAGGAAAGTCTCGACAAACCGCCGGAGCCTGTGACGGTATTCTCCGATCTCCCGTCCAATACGAGTCACGGCTGGAAATTCATCAGGCTCGGCCCGGACGGGATGCTGTATATACCGGTCGGAATGCCCTGCAATATCTGCGATCCTCCGGAGAGTATTTACGGGACTATTTCCCGCATCAATCCAGACGGGACCGGTTTTGAGATCTACGCCACAGGAATCAGGAACACGGTCGGATTCGACTGGGACCCCGAAACGGGCGATCTCTGGTTCACCGACAACGGAAGGGACTGGCTTGGGGATGATCTTCCCCCGGACGAGCTGAACCGTGCACCGGAGTCGGGCATGGATTTCGGGTTCCCCTATTATTACGGCGACAATATTGAGAATCCAGAGTATGCAGGAGGGGACAATCCGGCCGGCACCATACCTCCGGTTGTTGAGCTTCCCGCCCATGTCGCTCCCCTGGGCATGCGGTTCTACACGGGATCGATGTTTCCGGAGGAGTACAACAATACGATATTCATAGCCGAACACGGCTCATGGAACAGGGAGACGCCGATCGGATACCAGGTCGTAACTGTCAGGCCGGGGGATGAAACACCCGAGGCGGTCGTGTTCGCCACCGGGTTCCTGGACTCCTCGGGAGAGGTAAACGGAAGGCCGGTTGACGTCGAAGTCCTCCCCGACGGCTCGATGCTTGTCTCGGACGATTATGCAGGAAAGATCTACAGGATTTCTTATGAAGAAGCGGGATGAAGGTCGTAGATTTGCAGAGTTTGGCAGCAAAATAGCTATATTTTTTTCTTTCTGCCTGTTGCCCTAATATTTAGGTTGCCTGATTCTGGATTCTTTGAAGTGAGATTTAGGGTAAGATTTGTGATGAGCCTATGCAATGGGGCCGTTATATATCAATTTGGCCTACGAACCATTCGAGAGTGACTTTCTCCACATCAGATCCAATGAATCTATAGTGGCTCACTGATTCTTCAGACCTTGGAATATGAAGTAATACTCTTTTCCGGACATCTGCTTATGGAGGTATCCTGATCTTTCAAGATGGAAGAGATCTTTTCTCGCCGTTCCATATGCGATGTGATATGTCTCCATTATCTCCTTGATTGTTACTGGTTTGTCCGGGTCTTTTATAAGCGACTTAATTATATCGGCTTGACGAAGATTCAGACCATCGCTTTCCTGGAGAATTTTTAACGCCTGTTTGTTTTCTTTTTGTTTTTTCTCGATATATTTCTGGATATTGTCAACTGCAGTCTTCACTGCCGAAAGATTGTACCTGATAAAATATGTTAGATCGTTTTCGTCACTTTCGGTATATTGGTAGGCCATCTTGTACTGACCTGTCGTATCCTTTATCGCCCTTGATACAGCCATATATTCGAATAGCCAGTAGTCTTTCCTGAGCATGTACCAGTAAAAGATGCTTCTTGCACACCGACCGTTACCATCATTGAATGGGTGAATATAACCCATGAGATAATGGAGAATGATCCCCTTTATCACAGGGTGGATGAACTGTCCCTCATCGTTGTTTGCAAATTCACAGAATTTTCCAATAAGTTCTTCTACTTTTTTAAAATCGGGAGGGGTATGCAGGACGTTTCCGCTCTGGTCAAATACCCTTATCTCGTTATTGTCCCTGAAGCGGCCTTCGTCTTCCGGGTTATCGAGAGTATTTCGGGTAATGCTTGCATGAATATGCAATATCAAATCAGGCGTCAATTCCCGGTTCTTTATCGTAGTGATCTCCTTCATAGTGAGATAGTTATTCAGAATCATCCGCTCATCCTTATTGACGGGCTTTCTCTTCTCACGGAGCATCTGTTTTGCTATCTTTCTCGTGACTGCAGCTCCCTCGATCTGGCTTGATGCGATTGCTTCCTCCATCAGGGAATTGATGATGAATTTGTCCCTGTCACGAGACATAGAGTCAAGCCCGGACGAGATGCTTCCCGCAGCAGATTTGTCGAGATAATGGAGTTTTTCGAGGAAATCATCAAGAAGATTGTATTTCAGTCTGAGTTCATCGAAAAAGAGATACTTCATCTCCCTGTTCCTGAAGATCTTCATCAGTATCCAGACATAGAGTGGATCTACGGGGAGTTCTCGGTACTTTAGTTCCTCCCAGTGGAGATATTTATTATTGTACCTGAAGACCGCATCCATGATTTCATAATTTTCAGCATATTCCCATGCCTTTTTGGCATCATCTTCGGAATACTCAGGGATCCGTGGGAGCTTCATGACTAATTTTCTATATCTGCCTGATCCTTATTATCATTATCTATCATTTTGTTACATTTTGATAGATTTTGTAAACGAGATTCAGGCGGTGAGGAAAATGTAGGGTTCTATATTTTATTGAGTTAAATCATCTAATGAACTCTTAATTGAATTAGCTAATTTTTCAATAATTGGAATTAAGCTTTTAATATCCTCTAAAGTAACTGTAATTTTATGTCCTATCATCGATGGGGGAACACCTGTTTTTTTGACATAATCTTTATCGATAATACCCATTTTATGAGCTAAAAGGTGGCGTTTTTGGAAGCAGATCTCTGCATTATTCCATTCATCATCAGATAGATTCTGGGTTATATCAATACCAAAATAATCGTTTATATTGTCTCTTACAGAATTCAAATTTTGAAAATGTATTCTCCAGACTTTTTCAGGAGACGAGGATTTTTCTGCATTAATTTTACAAATTTCACGACCAAATCCATCAAATGCTGAAATACAATCTTCTAAAGCATTCTCTACTAATTTTTCTTTTAAAGAGTCCTCTACTGAGTTTGCTAATTCAACCATTTTTTCTGCAATTTCAAGATTTTTCTGGAGGATTTGTATAGAATTATGTTGACCACAATCAGGACAGAAAGCAAAAAGCCCATAGACACTGTATTTTAATGTACATTCCGGGCATTCTATAAAAGTTTCAAGCTCTCTTTCTCTGTAATGGTGTATTGGATAAGGCTTTCCAGGTTCAACCTTTAAACTTAAACCAATACCAAAAGATTCTTTTGATTTATTGTCAAATTCAAGAGATTTGAGATCTTTCACTAATGCGTCTGTAAATTCTCTGATAACTTTTGAAGTTGCAAATTCTATTTGATCCTTTGTAAAGAATTCACTTTGATCACCACTATAGCCGCAATAAGGACAATAACATTTTGCAGTCCCCTTTAAACCTGTTCCAAGAACAATTTTGAAATATCCTTCACATTCAGGATTTGGGCATTCCCTCCCAATGTATCCTTTTTCATCAGGATGCAGTTCTATTTCAAAGGAATTTCCAAGTCTTTCAATATGAGTCATAATCATCTTGATGTATTTTTCTTTATTGCTCATACGATGCCAAATAATAAATAAATTCGTTCAATTATCTCTTGAATTAAAAATATCTTCTCCTCTATAAAGGAGAACATTCATTCATGCAGTGAAACTTTGATCTCCACGGATTTCTGCAAGGGTTTGTGACTTGCGTATGTTATTTTCAAAAACCTTGTTGATAGGTCATACTGTAAATTCAATGTTCTTGTTTATATAGCAAGGAGAGGCAAAATAGACTCAGATTTAAAGAAATTATCCATATTAATGGCCAAAAAGAATCTATCAATATCTATCAATTTATTACATTTTGATAGATAATGTGAAAATAAAAACCCGATCAAGTTTCTGCATCAAATACTAATTTAGTAAAAAATAGTATTTCATTAGTATTTACAAAAGGCCGTGGTCTTTGAAGCATCCGGTGTAATTCTTGTCCGTTCCCTTGATATGGCCTGCGACCCATCCGCTCAAAAACTTCATGACGTCGATCGAAAGGCCGAGTTTTCCCGAAGAAAAAGCGTTTTGGAAGTCCGCAACTTTTCCCACGAATGCGTCATGCTCTTCCCTGTGCTTTTCGAAGTCAGGGTAACCGAATTTCTCCATGTACTTCTCCTCGGTCTTGAAGTGGTACTGGGTGTAGTCTGCAAGCTCGCCGAGTGTTTTCTCCAGGGTATCCTTTCCCTGCCCGGACCTCATTCCGTCGTGGAGTGCGTTTATCTGCGATACGAGTTTCTTGTGCTGTTCGTCGATCTCCTTAATTCCGACAGAGAGATTCTCTGACCATTCCATATATGCCATAGCATATTGTTCGTATAAGTACTAATTAAGTTTTATCAAGGTGCCTCAAAACCGATCGAACAATCGTGAATCTCAGGGAAAAAAAGGAAAAGATCCGCCTACCGGCGGACGAGCGGAACTATAGTCGCCCTTGCATTATCGCCGGCACAATGTATAAAATCGATACAGGCTGATTTTATTCACGTGACAAAAGAGCAGAAGATCGCATCCCTCTTCGCGATGGACGACGAGACCTGGGAAAAGCATGCGAACCCGTGGAGCGTATGGACCAGGAACACGGTCCTGCCCGTACTCGTCATCGCGTTCTGGAGCAGGGTCTGGCTCGGGTGGTTGGCGATAGTCCCGGTCGCAGTCGCGATCTTATGGATGTGGATAAACCCGAGGCTCTTCAAAAAGCCGAAATCAACAGACGACTGGGCTTCAAAATCCGTCCTCGGGGAGATGATCTGGCTCAACAGGAAGGCCGTACTTGTACCCGAACGCCACCGCCGGGCGCCAAATATTCTTTCGGCCGTATCGGGCACAGGGTTTCTGTTCGTGATATACGGCGTCTATTTTCTTGAGATCTGGCCGGTTCTCTTCGGTTCGGCCCTCGTATACCTCGGAAAACTCTGGTTCCTCGACAGGATGGTCTGGCTGTACGAGGATACAAAAGAGGATTAAAAACCGCTGGCGTAGTACCAGTCGCCTTCCTTCCTGATATTCACCGGGACATCGAAGAGGCCGCCGATTATATCGTCCTTCAGGATCTCTTCCTTTGGGCCGTCTGAAAAGAATCTCCCGTCCTTCATCAGGACAACCCTCGATATCTCCGGGATTATATCATGGAGGTTGTGGGTCACCATGATGATGTTCGTTCCCGAGGCCGCGATCTTTCGTATCGCCGACCTGAAATGGTGGAGGGCATGGAGATCGAGGCCGGTAGTCGGCTCGTCGAGTATAAGCGCCTTCGGGTCGTGGACCAGTGCACGCCCGATCAAAAAACGTCTCGCCTCGCCTGTCGACATCCTCGTCATCTGGCGGTCGGCAAGGTGCTCTATCTCTAAGAATTCAAGGATCTCGCAGGCCTTCTCCCTCATCTCCGGTGTTACCTCGTGCATGAACAGCCCGATGCTCGAGAAGAAGCCCGAAAGGATCACGTCCCGCCCGGTCGTCTCCCTGTTGTACCTGGACTGGAGCTCTGGCGAGACGATCCCGAGCATGGTCCTGAGCGTTCCCACGTGCCAGATCTCGTTACCCATGATCATGAACCTGAGGCCGTCGCAGAGGACAGGATAGTTCTCGCGGGTTATCGCCCGGATCAGCGTCGACTTTCCCGAGCCGTTCGGACCGAGAATCGCGATATTTTCCCCTGATTCCACTCTCAGGGAAAGAGAATGGAGGATTTCGTTTCCCTCCCTGATTATGGAGACATTTGCAAAGTCGAGAAGCGGAGGTGCAACGGTCTGCGTATCCATCGCATTATTATTGCCCTTCATGCAGATACCGGTTGCTGATGCCAACCGGGCCAATACCATTTTGTCCGGCTCCGCCGATACTATCGTATATGGAGCTCTCAAAGGCGGAGCGGATGATGCTCGGAATCGCCATCGGGGACGCACTCGGCAGGGAGTACGAGAATATACCCCGGAAGGAGATCACGATAGAAAAAGTCCCGGAGGGGTATGCAAAAGGAACCGGAGTCTATACCGACGATACCCAGATGTCGATCGCAGTTGCGGAGACCATGATCTCCGGACCCTTTGAAGCCGAAACTCTCGCCCTGAAATTCACCGAGGCATACGGACGTGACAGAAGGGAAGGTTACTCACGTGAAACACTCTCGATGCTCGAAAACTCCCGCACAGGGGAAGAGTTCATCGCCTCGATGACAGGAGAGGAGAAGGCCGCGAGAAGATCGGATGGGGCTGCAATGCGGGCGGTTCCGATCGGCCTCTTCCCCGGTACTGAAGATGTCATCAGAAACGCGATAATAAACTCGGAGATCTCCCATACCCACCCGCACGCAGTCTCGGCTTCAGTCGCAATCGCACTTGCATCGCACTACTTCTACTACGACAAGGGCCCAAGGAAGAATGTTATTGAATATATTATGTTACATATGGAACATAAATGGCCCAACATTTGCAGTTACCTGAAGACCGTCAACGAACTGGAAGGGTTCGATCCCGAAACTATACTCGGTGAATATGCAGATTATGGCCCGCCCTACACCGATGCAAAGCCTGTTCTCGGTGCGGTCCTCTTCATCATTAAAAAGCACTCGGACGATCCGCTCAGGACGATACGGGAGACGCTCTCGCTCGGCGGAGATGCCGATACCACCCTCAGCATGGTGCTCGGGATAATAATGACTGATCACCCGGCAGGCGTACTGCCTGAAAAACTCGTCAGGGATCTTGAAAACGGAAAATTCGGTAGGGATTACCTGCTTAAACTTGGAAAAGAGCTTGACCGGAGATTTCCGGCCGGTTTAAATTAATCTTCCGCGATCCTCTGCATCTCGTCCTTAATTTTTTGGACGCCCCCGCTTCCTTCCGTATACGAGGATAGGATAAGCTCGAACAGCCCTTCGGTCTTCTCTACGTACTTAAGCTGCCTCCTCATCTCTACATAATCGTCGTCGAGTACACCCTTCATCGAGAGATAACCCTCCGAGTAGAAGAAATATGCCGGCACCTTCAGGTTCTCCCTGATAGTCATATCCCCGAAATTCCCGAGATAATCCAGGAATTCCCTTGTTACGGGTTCGTCAAGCAGCAGTTCGTCCTTTGTCGAGCCGTCCGAACAGACGACGTGTTTTCTTGATAATTTAATCTTCATATTGTGCAATCTCCAAAATGGCCTTAACAGTTTTTTCACACTCTTCCACAGTATTCATGCAGGAAAGGCTCAGGCGGACAGCCCCCCTGCCCCCGTCGATCGAATTATGGACCAGCGGCGAGCAATGCAGCCCCGACCTCGATACGATCGAGTAGACGTTCGAGAGCATGAACCCGGTATCCTCGCAGTCGATCCCCTCGACATTGAATAAGACGATCGGGAGGGCAGGATCTTTATTGTATACCTTCACTCTGTCGCACCCGGATATGCCGCCGATGATCATATCCGTCATCTCCAGCGACCTTCTCCGGATTTCACCGGGACCGCTCCGGTTTATGAAATCCAGACCCGCGTAGAGGGAGGCGATCCCGGGATAATTGTGAGTACCAGCCTCGAATTTCTCCGGCGGAATATCGCCCATATAGACATTCGATGAGTCTGCACCCGTTCCTCCCTGCCGGACAGGTGCCAGTTTTTCAGGCGAACGGATCACGAGGCCGCCGATCCCCGCGATACCGAAGAGATATTTATGGCCGGTGAACGCCAGGGCGTCCGCGTGGATCTTCTCAAAATCCACAGGCACAAGACCGGCCGTCTGGGCGGCATCGATGACGAAGAAGATATCCTCAGCCGAGAGTATCCTCCCGATGCTTTCAAGATCCTGCACGGTTCCGAGGACGTTGCTCCCATGATTAAATACGGCCATTCCGGTATCCGGCCGGACGGATTCGGCAACCATTTCAGGATCGATGACCCCGTCCTTCGAAGGTATTATCGAGAGGTCGATCATTCCAGCCCTTCTCAGGGTGAACAGCGGACGAAGAACCGAGTTGTGCTCGAGATCGGACGTAATGACATGCATCCTCCCTCCGGCTTCGAGAATCCGCCCGTGGATCGCCATGTTCAGTGAATCGGTGGCGTTCTGGGTGAATATAACATTCTCAGGCCTTCCCGAAGAGAAGAAGTCCGCAACCCGCTTCCTTGTTTCATAAGGATAATCAGTCTGCTCCTTCATCGTCGTCCTGCCGGGCTCATACACCGGCATGGATATGCAGTCCATGACAGCATCCTTTACGCAGTCCGGCTTCGGCCACGTGGTCGCGGCATTGTTGAGATATATCATTTCATCGTCCACGGGATTCACCTGAAAAGTTCCGGCGTCTCTGTTAATATATTTGAGTGTCAAATCTTTTTATTAGATTCTTGTAGTTTGTAAATCATATTTTTATCAGACAGGAGCCGGAAAATATGGAAAATACCGATATAGACTGGAATTTGGAATGGAAACTCCGCATGGAGAGAAACGAGGCGCAAAAAGGTTCGGGGTGCTCCTCGTACTGGGACACACGCGAGAGCGCACTGAAGTTCTACGAGTCTTCGTTTGAGGACGGCGGAGAGAGGGTAAACTGGATCGTCGGCAATATCCCGTACACCCCCGATTCAAGGATACTCGACGTCGGAGCAGGCCCCGGAACGATTGCAATTCCCCTCGCGGGAAGGGCTGCCACTGTTACCGCAGTCGAACCATCTCCGGCAATGGCCGGCGTCCTGAGGGAAAAGATCGCAGAGAACGGAATTCAAAACATCACGGTGGTTGAAAAGCCTTGGGAGGATGTAGACCCAGGATCCGATCTTAATCCCCCTTACGACATTGTCTTCGCCTCTTTCTCACTCGGGATGCACGACCTCTGGGAGGCCGTAGACAAGATGAACTCGGTCTGCCGGGGCAGGGTGCTCGTCTTTCACTTTGCAGGCGGGAACTCATGGGAGCCGATGATGCGTGAGCTATGGCCGGTCATGCACGGTGAGGAGTTTCACCCCGGGCCTAAGGCGGACATCATATTCAATCTCCTGTACAGCAAAGGGATCTATCCCGATATCGTCTCGGCACCGCACAGCTACAGGCTGGATTATAAATCAATCGACGATGCTGTCAACGAATTCGGAAAACGTCTCAATGCCGAAACCGAAGAGCACTACGATATCCTGAGAAAATATTTCAGCGAAAAGCTGGAGCAGGACCCGCAGACCGGGGAGTATTTCATGAATATGAGATCCCGCAAGATGTGCATCAGCTGGGACTCTCCGGGAAAATAAAATTTTTTCCTGATCTTTTTTCAGGGCAGGTATTTCATAAAAGAGCGGTTGGTTATATCGTAATCCGAATCCCTGTAGAACATCATATAGTACTCTTTCCTCTCCCTCTCGAGATCGAACGAAAAGATATCGGGATGCAGGATATTTGCAAGATGCATAAGCCCCAGGATCCATCTCGGGCTGCCGAAGTCCCACCCCGGAACCATATTGAATACACGCCCGTTACTGACTGCACCTGCATCCAGCCCCTCGCGTATGCAGAAGTCCATGTAGTCGCTTGCCGGAGAGGAGAACAGCCCTGAAATGATGATATAATCAGGATTGAGACACTCGAACTCCTCCTTCGAAAGCGTTACACCAGGCTTTCCCTTCCTGGTGATCCTCCTGTTGAGGCTCCTTCCACCGGCGCACTCGACGAGACTGTTCTCAAACCTCGTCGAGATAAGCCCGAACAGGGGAGTGCCCATCGAATAGTATACATTAGGCCTCTTTGAAACAGGTAAATTCCCGGCCTTTTCAGTCACTTTCCGGCTCTTCGCCTCGAGATAACAGACAAGATCCTCTCCTTCGTCGATCTTTCCGGTTCTCCTGGAGAGATCCCTGATCATCTCGTAGTAGGTCTCAAAGGAAGCCAGTTTTTCATGGACATAGGCGAGATAGTTCTCTTTTATAAGGTCCTTCCAGAGCCAGTCGAGCTTTATGCCGTCCCTGACACCGAGGCACTCGAGGATAGCAAGCACCATCTCGAACCCCCTCGTCGGCCGGTATCCACCCATCATTCCCTCCTCGTGGAAGACTCCCTCCCTGAACTCTCCCTTCAGGGGGAGGACATACCCGCATGCACACTTTCCACCCGGGCTGAACCATTTGGTCTTTGAACCCATTGGACCGTAGAACTCCCTCTCCGCGATCAGCGATCCGCATTTAGGGCAGTATGTATTCAGCATAGGAGTTCCCGGCGAATTGAAAAGATACACGTGGTCAAGCATATCCTTCAGCTCATTGCAGAGCAGTTCCGAACTGCTGACCGAAGGCTCGAGATCTATCGCTGCATCACCGAACGGGACGAACCTCATGATCTGCAGCGGTATATCAGACGAAATCCCGGAGATCCCCTCTGCCGTCCCGAACACTTCGTTCTCCATCCCCTTAAGATGCATCACGGATGCCTCGACATGCACGCCTGCATCATTGAACAGCTTCAGATTCCTGAAAACAGGTTCGGATGACATTACCCCGCAGTCGCGGTACCTTGCATCAGATGCACCCTTGAACCCGATATTGATAAAATCAATTGTATTGGAGAGGAAATGCGCCGCACTCTTTGTAAAATAGCAGTTTGAAGAAATTCCGGTAAAAAGGCCCTCCTTTGCCGCTTCCTCCGCAACACCCATAACAGTATAATAGGATACGAGCGGTTCGTTGAGGCAGAAGGCGATTCCCTCGCAGCCTTCGTCGATCGCCTTGGAGACCACCTTTTCCGGGGGCACTCTCTTCAATGCCCCGGAGACGGATCTCGGGTTCGAGGTGAATATCCCCGATATGCAGCCCCTGCACGAGAAGTTGCAGCCGACGGAGGAGACCTGCAGGACTTTTGCCCCGGGAATATAGTGCAGAATCGGAACAGTCTCCATCGAAACCGGCATCATCGCCATATACGAGTTCCCGTGGATCTCGGCTATTCCCTTCCCGAGACATGTATACATCCCGCACCGGCCCACACCACCTTCCGGTATATCACAGCCGATCTCGCATACGGGGCATTTCATGATACCTCTACCTTCTTTTCAATAATTATCCAGAGCCCTGTTTCGTCATCGATGCACCGGACGCTGCAGTCTTTCAGCTTCGAAGCATTGTCCAGGAACGTCTGCTTCATATCGGGAGACATATTCCTCCTGTACTTCTTCTCCCAATCCGGATCTCTGCGGATCATCTCCTCTACGATGCTGTCTCTCAGCTCCGCATTGCCGAAACCGCCCCCAATATAGGATCTTCCCCCCGGTTTCAGGATCCTTCCAATCTCGGAGAACGCCCTTTCATAATCCTCCCAGAAGAATGCCGAGCCCCTGCTGACGACAAGGTCGGCAATTCCTGATTCAAGTGGGATCTTCTCTACAGGACCATTCACAACGGTTATTCTCTCTGAAAGCCCCGCATTTTTAATATTTTTCTCCGCGATCTCGTTCGATGCGGGCGAGTGATCCAGTGCATAGATCCTGAAACCGGGATATGCTGCCATGGCGATAGCCAGGGAAGCCGGACCGCTTCCGAGGTCGACACAGACTCCTTCACTGATACCTGTCTCTTCCACCGCATTCCCGGCAATTACCGGATATATCGGCTTAAAGAGCGTCTTTGCAATTCTGTCCATCCCCCCGGCGGCGTTCTTCTCATCAGCTTCCCTAATAATTTCAACCACGACCAGATACCGAGCATATAAAATATAGTTTACATAATGACTTTGTTGAAGATGCATAATTAACTAAACGGTTGGATTCGATGACACCCCGGATATTTTTAATCCAAAAACCCGGCAAGGCATATATTGGAAAATATCCATTATCCTCTTATGAAAAAGATCATCATCAGTCTGCTGTGCCTCTTTCTTCTTGTGAGCGGGGCATCTGCCTACCTGATCAATTTTGAGGCGCCTTCGACAATCGAATCCGGCACAACACTGTACGTCTCCGGAACAAGCACGCTTCCAGAAGGATTTTCAACTGTTATGGAGTTCTACAAAAAAGCCCCCGTAGGCAACAACAAGGTTGCAACAGTTCCTTTTACAATCCAGGAGGGAGGAAACTGGTATCTTGAGATTGATACTTCAGGATGGACTGACGGGGACTACACCATGAGCATTCCGGCAAACTCCCAGTACTCCTATGGAGGTTCTTCAGTCACACTTAAATCATTCACTGTAACAGGAAATCCGGCCACAAAGATCGCCACAGCCACACCCACTGAAACAACGGCTGAAGAAACCACTCAAACCCGGCAGACCGAATCGACACCAGTGCAGACGCAATCACCGCTCCCGGCATGGATCTGTATTGCGGGGGTGCTCGTATCATTGCTCATCCTGAGGAAGAAAGGTCTGACTTTTTAATTAATAATTACAAATTTTGGCTATTCATACAAACAGAGGATTTTTTGCGATTATACAGGTTAACGAATATTAATTTTTTATAGTGGCGTATTAATTAATTTCATTTGGCCACCAATTTCGAATATAACATGTCATAAGGCGTAATTATATAAACTGTAAGGATATATTGGACTTCAGAGCCATCGTTACCCCGGTGGAAAAATGGAGGCCAGAAAGATGGATGTATACAATAATACTCCGGTTTACAGGAAATCAGGAGATGCCAGTCATTACCTCTGGTACGGTATATTCATCCTGTGGGGCCTCTTCATGATGGACGTGATCACGACAGAAGTGATCCTTTCGTTCGGGGGATACGAGATGAACTCACTGATGAAAATGGTTGTCAGTTCGGTGCCGTTGCATGCCGCCCTCAAGATGGCCGTCCTTTCGCTTATTGCAGTGGTTGCATATGTCTCCAACAGGATAACAAAAAGATCCGGAACTGTCGCAGTCACAGTAATTATAATCTGGTACACCTTTGTAATCGTCCATAACGTAACCCAGATGCTCCTGATAATTCCTTAAACTCCGGCCGGCCGGCAAAAAATTCTTTTTTATATCCACGTTATCCCCGCTGCCGGGAACTGTCAGCAAACATTTTTCATACAGGAGGTCAACCCGGTATCATAATGCCGGAAAAAACCTTCAGCCTGTCTGCACATATTTTCACGAGAGACCTGAGAATCGACGATAATCCCGCTCTTTTATCCGCACTTGCCGATTCAGAAAGAGTCATAACATTTTTTGCAGTTGAAAAAAAACTTGCCTGCGAAAATCCGGCAGGATGTGAGAACAGGCTTGCATTTTTATCCGAATCCCTCTCCGATCTATCGGGTACGATTGCAGAAAAAAGAGGAGAGCTCCGGTTTTACAATGACGGTGCTTTGAAACTGGCAGAAAGGTTATGCAAAAACGGTGTTGAAGCGGTATATATGACACGGGACTACACACCGTATGCAATAAAAAGAGAGAAATATTTGGAGAGGATATCCAAAGATGCCGGCTGCAGTTTTTTTTCCGTGCCGGGAACCCTCCTGAACGAACCCGAAGACGTAAGGAAGAGCGACGGTGAACCGTATAAGGTATTTACGCCGTTCTACAGGAATGCCTCCCTCATTCCGGTACACGAGCCTGAAACCTGCACATTTCAGAACTTTTCGCGGGAGGAGCTCTTTGACGGAGCATCCCCCGGCAATCCCTTTGGAAAATCCGGAACGAGTGAAGCCGAAAACAAGACCTTTTCAGGGGGGAGATCGGAAGCGCTGAGGCTCCTCGGGGAGACAGGAAGACTGAAAAATTATGAAAATGAGAGGGATTTCCCGGCCAAGGCGTGCACCTCCATGCTCTCCGCACACCTGAGATTCGGAACGGTATCGGTGAGGGAGGTCTGCCGCAGGATATCCGATACCCTGGGGCCCGGGCACGGGCTTATCAGGCAGTTATACTGGAGGGATTTCTTCACTCACATCGCTTATCATTACCCCTATGTATTCAAAGGGCCGTTTCAAAAGAGGTTCGAATCGCTGCACTGGACCGGCAGCAAAGAGCTCTTTGATAAGTGGTGCAAAGGTATGACCGGGTTCCCGATTATTGATGCCGGAATGAGAGAGCTGAATGATACAGGATACATGCACAACCGCGTACGGATGGCTGCCGCCTCATTCCTTGTGAAAGACTTGCACATCGACTGGAGATCCGGTGAGAGGTACTTTGCGTCTAAGCTTACCGACTATGACCCTTCCGTAAACAACGGCAACTGGCAGTGGTCGGCCTCAACAGGATGCGACGCACAGCCCTATTTCAGGATCTTCAACCCGTGGCTGCAGCAGAAGAAGTTCGATCCCGACTGCGTCTACATAAGGAGATGGGTACCTGAACTTTCTGATCTTGAGCCAAAAGAGATACATAACCTTGACAAAACAGGATCCGTTCCGCCCGGCGGCTACCCGAATCCCATAGTGGATCATAAAAACGAGGCCCGGGCTGCGAAGATCATTTATTCAGGGGCGGCCGGAAAAACCACGGACTCAGCAGAACCTGCAATAAAGCATCGTTGACGCAACGACTACGGATATGGCGACGAAGAACAGGACACTTCCCAGGGCTTCATCGGACATTCCCCCATCCATTGATTAATCTATAAAAATTTTTTAATAATTAATCTTTCCCTTTTCATACCCAGGCAGAATTCCTATCTACCCTGCGAAAGAACCGTCTCCCGTTCTGAACATCCCGGGAGGTACAATTATTTCGATCCGTATTCCCTTTCCGGGGTCTCCTGTCTCTTTTATGGAGATATTCGTAACGGACAGGACCTCTTCTATCAGGAAGAGATCGATTCCGGTATCGGGATCGCCACCCCTTGAAAATATCTTCCCCTCCGACTCTTTCGGAATGCCCCTGCCGTCGGTTTCAAAGATTATTTTAAGCATCTCTCCTTCAGTCTCCGGCTTCAGAGAAAGCCTGGTGGCTTCCTTATTGTAGGAGAGGAGTTTCGAAACCATCTCTGCAAGGGCCTTTTCAAGAAGATTGTCTGTAAATATCGATATTCCCGATACATCGAAGTCCTTTTCGAGATGCGCAGTGTTTGTATGCGAAATAGCGAAGATAAACGTCTTCTCAAAGTCGTGCCACTCGGGGGGCGATATCCCCAGACCCTGGTAATTCTTGGCAAACTGAAGAATCCTGGCGATTTTATCAAGATTAAACGCCTGTTTCCCGAGAAATTCCTTCTGTCTTTCATTCTCTGAAAGATCTGTTGCGAGCTGGAGATAACCCTGTTCGCAGAAGAGATAGTTTTGTATCTCCGAGAGGGTCACATTATTCAGAATATTGAGCTTCTTTGCAGCCAGTGCAAGGGCCTCGTCCTTTTGCCGGGCTTCTGTAATATCCCTTTCCACAGACTGGAATTCGATAAAATTTCCATTTTCATCGGAAATTGCCCGGGTCGACCACGCCTGCCACCTCACTCTTCCGTCCGGAAGAATGACCCTGTGCTCCACATATTCAATGGGATTTTCAGGTGTCAGTTTCTTGATATGCTCTTTGAGCCATTCCATGTCCTGTGGAAGTATAAAAGAGGATATTTTTTTACCCGCAACACTCTCTTTTTCAAGGCCGAAGTAACTGCAGAACGCATCATTTGCAAATTTTATCGTAAAATCATTATTGAACCTGCATATGAGCTCGGTCTGGTCCTCAACGACATTCCTGTATCTCCTCTCGCTCGCTTCGAGTCTTTTTAATGCGGTAATTCTTTCGCTTATATCCCTTGCAACGGCAAGGACGACCTTTCTTTCACCGAGGACGAAGAAATGGAGAGATATTTCAACAGGAAACACAGAACCGTCCTTTCTCAGGTATTCTGTCTCAAAGATCGCATCTCCGTCTTTTTTGATTATTTCGGAGGCTGTATCGAGATCAGCCTTCCCTTTTTCAGAGTGGATTTCAGGAGGAGACAATGACATCAGCTCATCCTCCGAATACCCGAGCATCTCCCATGCGGCCCTGTTTACGGAGATTATCGCCCCCTTTTCATATGGCGATTCTGCGGATATGAGAAACACAGCATCGTTTATATTGTCAAATATCTTCCTGAATCTTTGTTCGCTTTCGAAAAGTTTTGCAGTGATCTCTTTTCCGGAGTCAACCTCCCTTAAGAGTTCTGATGTCTTATCCCTGACTCTTAATTTAAGGATATGGTTCCACCCGGCCAGGAGGAGCATACAGAGAAGAATTGCCCCTATAAAGATAAACAGCGGCGTGAGATCTCTCTCCTGCATTTCGGAAATACCATACCACTTAGTATCTATCGATTTGTACTCGTCTTCAGAAATACTGTCGAATCCGCTGTCGATAACATCAATCAGGGCGGAATTTTCCTTAAGAACAGCCCTGTGCACCTTACTGGAATATAACGGTTCCGTACGCCTGAACTGGTCCTGCAGCCCTGATTTATAGAGATAATAGTCAGCCTGGGGGGAGTCCATAACGAATACAACCACATCTCCCTCCTTTGCGGCAAGAATAATGTCCTCATAACTGTCATATTCGGCAAAGTCCGTGACACCTTTCTCCACCAGATAATCATATGAAGCGTCGCCGGACATGACCGCGACAACAAAACCCTTCAGCGACTCAGGTCCGCTGATCCCAGAAATTCGGCTGTTAAAGTAAATCGCCGATTCTACTTCCGCATAAGGTTTTGAGAACTCATACTTTTCAGCTCTCTCAGGTGTATACATAGGAGTTTCAAGCACATCATACTCCCCGGCTTCAAATGCCGCCTGCGCATCCGCCCAGGACATCCCGGTTATATCAGCTTCTATACCGGTCTTTTCCTCCCAGATTTTCCACTGGTCGATGCTTATACCCTGCAGATCTCTATTGCTGTCCCTGAATGAAAAGGGGGGATAATTGTCACCCGTAACTATCGTAATGGCATCGCCGGAGTAAGCCATATCGGCTGCCGATACCTGCGCCGTTATGATCAGAAACAAAAAAAATACAGTTGCCAGGAAACTTCCTGTAATCCTGCTATTACTCCCACCTGCATCCGCCATACAGAAACCTCACCTCTCGGGCAGTCACGGCCTCCCCGGCTTCAATTAACATCACAATGCAAAATACCCGGCTGCCCTTGATGAAAAAAAGTTAAAATGAAAGGAATATAAAGGTATCATTTGTTCCATATTTCCTCTTTTCAGCCCTTCAAAAATTTGATTACATCGGCAAGCCCGGCCCTTTTGCCGGTAAGCAGCATTCCCATCCTGAATATCCTGGCTGAGAGCTTTGCCGCGACATATATGGAGATCAAAAGTATTGCAAGGCTTGCGGCGATCTCAGGATAAGATACGTCCCCTGTCGAAAGCCTGAAAATCGTGATGAAGGGTGCCGTATAGGGGAAGTATGTAAGTACAGTAAGGACGGGCGAATCGGGAGCGCTCACTATGAACTCGGAGAACGCCACGGGGATAATGGCAAACATCGTAAATATCATCGAGGACTGCTGGGCTTCGGCCGTGGTTGTCGAGATCGCCGCAGTGCATGCAATGGATATGGAATAGAGGAAATAGCCGAGTACGAAATAAACAACCACCGGGACGATTATCCATGAAATGCCGATCCCTGAGATCAGTCCCGAGAAGGGGGAGAGAAGAAGAACGGAGGCCACCATCGCAATCCATACGCCCATCTGCAGGATACCGACCGCACCGTACCCGAATATCTTTCCCCTGAGCAGCTGATCTGCGGATACCGAGGAAAGGAGCATCTCCCCGCTCCTGTTCTCCTTCTCCTCCCCGATACCCTGCATAAGATAGCCGGATGAGGTTATAATTGAAAATACGAGCATAAAGGCAAGAACCATCGGAATTATAAATGCTCCGGGAGGTTCATTCTCCGCCAAATTGCCTTCGTCGTCGAGTTCTACAGTCTCTGTCTTTTCCACAGGATCGATTATCCTCTCGGATGTGGAATACGGAAGACCGGCATTATTCACGATGCTGCTGCGGATAAACACCCCTATATCGCCGTAGTCAATGCCTGCAACAGGGCTCTTTGTTGTATAAACGGTCACCACCCCGGTATCCGGGTAGTCCGCCCGGAGAACAAAAAAGTCCGTGATCTCCCCTTTTCCTACTGCCGCTTCGGCGGAAGACTCGTCAGGGTATGATATATAGCCGTCACCCGCCGTGAGAATTCCGGCATAATCGACAAAACCCGTATCCTGCTGTTCCGTGTCCCCTATAAGCCCGGGCATCTGGGAGAATGCGATCCCGAATATCAGCATTAAAAGAATAGGAAGCCCGAATGTTCCGAATAAAAAGCCCTTTCTCCGTACGGTCTTTGAAAATTCATGGCGTGCTATTACTGCCGTTTTACTGCCCATCTTCAGCAACCTCGATAAATATGTCGTTGAGCGACCTTGCTCCGACTTCAAACTTCTTTATCCTGACGCTGTCGACAAGTTCTTTCAGGATATCCTGGGTATCGGCGCCTGATTTTATCACGAGCTCCGCATGGCTCTTATAATCGTTTACGGAGACAACCCTCCCGCTGTCGAGTTCAGGCAGCACCCCCTCGTAGCCGAGGCTGACGGAGTAACCGAAGCTTTCCCTGATCTCGTTTATTCCTCCGTAAAGAACGATTTTACCCCTGTTCAGCATGAGGAGGCGATCGCACATCCTCTCTACCTCGTCCATCTGGTGCGTGCTCATGATAATGGTCATCCCCTCCCTGTTCAGTTCGAGCAGGGTGTCCTTTATCAGTTTCTTGTTCACCGGATCAAGGCCGTAGAACGGTTCGTCAAGAATAAGGATCTCCGGGGTGTGTATGACCGCGATTATAAACTGCAGCCTCCTCGACATTCCTTTGCTGAGTTCACCGACCTTCTTGTTCCTGTAATCCGACAGGTTCATCCTGGAAAGCCATGTTTCAGCTGCAGGATCAGGATCGGCCATTCCCTTCAGGGAGGCAAAGAACCGGATGCACTCCCATAATTTTAGTTTTTTGTCAATTCCTCCCTCTTCTGGAAGATAGCCGATCCTGTTCTTGGTCTCCTCGGAAAACGGAGCGCCCAGAACAGAGACCCTTCCTGAATCCGGCCTGAAGATATCCAGGATGATCCTAATCATCGTTGTTTTTCCGGCACCGTTGGGGCCTAAAAGCGCGAAAATCTCACCTTTCCTCACTTCAAAACCGATATCAACGAGTACAGGCTTTTTATCGAATGATTTGAAAAGCCCCGACAGTTCAAGGACAGGAATTTCGCCGCCCGTCTTCCCCACACTCTTTACATCATCCATAATGCTGACGATTAGTATTTGATCCGGGGCATGATAACTGCACTGCAGGTTTTAATTCCGTTTTTTTACGAAGTTCAGCCCCGGACAACAGAAAAATTCGAACGAAGAATCAACGAAAGCAATTTACTGCCAACCCGGTTATCAACGGTTGACCAGCCGATTCAATTCTTAAAGATTAAGTCACCCTCGTTCAATCTACTATTATAAGATGATATCCGCCCTTTACGTCGATGACGAAGAACTCCTGCTTGTTGTTGCAAAAGAGTATCTTGAAAAAGGCGGAGAATTCCGGATTGATACTGCAAAATCCGTGAATGAAGCACTGCTGATGATTGAAGGGAACAGCTACGACGCCATCATCTCCGATTACCAGATGCCGGGAAAAGACGGCATAGAGTTTCTCTCCGAAATAAGGGATGCCGGAAATACCATACCCTTCATATTATTCACCGGAAAGGGACGCGAAGATGTCGTCATACAGGCAATAAACAACGGTGCGGACTTTTACATCCAGAAAGGCGGCGATCCCAGGGCACAGTTTGCAGAACTGGTTTACAAACTTAAGATTGCGGTCGACAGGAAGTTCAAGAACGATGAGATCGTCCGCAAAAACAGGGAACTAAGAGATATCAACAGCAAACTCGAACTCGCCGAAAAGGAGCTGAAGGACAATCTCGAGGATGCCCGCAGGAATAAAGCGGAACTTGCAGAGAGTCTTAACAGGCTGCAGCAGATTATCACATTTCTTCCCGACCCGACATTCGCCATAGATAACGAAGGAAGGATCATCGCATGGAACAGTGCTATGGAGAAGCTTTCCGGTGCAAAGGCCGAAGATGTCATGGGCAGGGGGGACTACGAACACTCTTACAGGCTTTTGGGGCGAAGACATCCGATCCTGATAGATCTCGTAATAAATCCGGACCTGGAGATAAAATACAACCATTCGCCTGTGTCCTCCTACGGGAACAGAATTGTATCCGAAGGTTTTTTCCCTGTTTTCGGGGTGGAGAAAGACGTTTCGAAATGGTTCACCTCATCGCCCCTCTACGATATAAACGGGAGTCTCGCCGGTGCAATAGAATCGATCAGGGATATTACCCACATAAAGAAAACCAGCAGGCTGCTTGAAATACAGCGGGATCTCGGTTTTTCTCTTGCCGGCAATTCAACATTAACCGGTTCAATAAAGGCTGTTTTAGACTCCCTAAGCGAACTTGACGGTATAAATGCCTGCGGAATATATCTTGCAGATACGGATTCGGGGATGTTGAAACTCGAAGCATCAACAGGAATATCCGAAGAATTCAGGGAAAGGGTTTCAGTCATGGTGCTGAAAAATCCGGGCAGCTTTTTTGATACGGGCTCCGCATGCACAAGGACAGGGGACGTATTTATCCCAGAATTTGATGAAAAACGGATCGGTGACGAGGGGATAAAATGCTTCCATGCAGTAAGAATCGTATATAAGAATGAAATCCTTGGGTTTTTGGTCTGCGCCTCAAAGAAAATAGATGAGATCCCGCCTGATATTAAAACCTCGATTGAAAACCTTGCTGCACAGGCTTCAGGTGCAATTTTCAGAAGCCGTGTTAACGAAGAGAAAAAAAGGATGAGGGAGAACCTCGAGAGTTTCTTCAACGAGATCAACGATTATCTCTTTATAACGGATACCTCCGGCATCATTCTCATGACGAACTCATCGCTCCGGAAATATACGGGTTACGGGGAGAAAGATCTTCATGGGCAGCATATCTCCATGATCCACCCTCCCGAATTCAGGGATGAGACCGGGATCATCCTCAACGGGATTACGGAAGGAAACCTCGGATCGCATTTCATTCCCGTCATGACAAAGGAAGGAGAGATTATCCCTGCTGAGACAAGGGTAACATCGGGTACAATAGGCGGAAATAGAGTAATATTAGGAGTTTCAAGAAATATTTCAGCGCTAAAAGAGGCTCATGACAGGACTCTTGAGAGCGAAAGGCGAATGAGAGCGGTTTTTGACCAGTCCTTCCAGCTTGCAGGCATTCTCGACAGAAAAGGAAGGCTCTTAAATGTCAACAGGACCGCTATGAAGTATGTCGAAGGAGAACCTGAGGACTTTATCGGCAGATACATATGGGAAACCGACTGGTGGACAGAACGGCCGGACCTGCAGGACAAGATCAAAGATGCGGTGAGTATGGCCTCCGGGGGGGTAACGGTAAAATCCGAAACCGAAATCATAGACAGGGACGGATTTATGAAACTTCTCGACTTTTCCATAAGACCTGTAAGGGATGAAAACGGAGAGATCATCTACCTGGTCCCGGAGGCGGCCGATATTACCAGGAGGAAGAAGGCTGAAGATGCCCTGATTCAGGCCAACCACAAACTCCTGCTGTTGAACAGTATTACAAGACACGACATACTCAACAGGGTTACCCCGGTTCTCGGATTCCTCGAGATTGTAAAGGACAATGCATCAGATCCCGATCAGTCCGACATCCTTGAGAAACTGAAGTCCCAGGTTAAGGACATTGAAAATCTCATCAAATTTACAGGTTTGTACGATGAACTCGGGGCATCGGAGCCTTCGTGGCAGAATCCTGCCAGGATACTGAATTCACTGAATGTACCGAAAGAAATTGCAGTAAAGAACTCTCTGCCGGAGATTGAGGTCTATGCAGACACCATGCTTGAAAAAGTCTTCTCAAATCTTCTCGGCAACTCTCAAATGCACGGAAAGAGGGTATCGGAGATCTCCGTTTCGTGCAGAAGAACGGACAAAGGCACATCCATACTCTGGAAGGATAACGGGTGCGGAATTCCGGAATGCAACAAAGAAAAGATATTCCTCCGTGGTTTTGGTGATAATTCCGGCCTTGGTCTCTTCCTCTCAAAAGAGATACTATCCATTACAAACATCAGAATACGGGAATGCGGAAAAGAAGGGGAAGGTGCCGTTTTTGAAATAATCATACCGCCTGACGGCTGCAGATCCGTTAATAATCCGGAGGAAGAAAATATCGAATATCTTTAGATTTTAGTCCTCAATTCCTTCGATGTATTTCCAGGCTTCGTCAATTGCGGATATATCGAAGTACTTTTCACCAAAGAGAAGCCCGTCAGCCTTTACCAGTATCTCTTCGGCCTTCGTCTCTCCGACTATCGCCATCCTGTCGAAGTGCTTCAGATTTTTTAACAGCCAGGAAATGTCCTCGTAAAATGCCCGGACCGTCTCATACCTGCCGGTTTTGATTACAAAAAGCCAGCTGATTTTCCCGTATCTTTCTATAAGTTCGTCGAGCTGCGGGGTTATCTCACTGATATCGTTCTCACTAATCTCGCCTGAAGCTTCAATCCCGATAAAATTTCCATGGCTTCTTTCAAGAATTTTCAGCATAAAGGTCCCTCCGGAGAAAGATTATAGAGACGTATGATATAAAACCGTTTTGAGATGTTC
Organism: Methanolacinia paynteri; assembly: GCF_000784355.1. Classification (NCBI taxonomy): domain Archaea; kingdom Methanobacteriati; phylum Methanobacteriota; class Methanomicrobia; order Methanomicrobiales; family Methanomicrobiaceae; genus Methanolacinia; species Methanolacinia paynteri. Next base: position 299,872 of record NZ_KN360928.1, read on the forward strand.
AAAGATTGATTGCAGGATGCAATAATTGAAGCATAATACCGCATGATATTCAGTTTTTCTCTGTTTTATGCCCTTTATCTGTTTCCGGGTTGGGATCATGAATACGGCAGAATGATTAATTGAAAACTACAATGAATCATTACGCAGATCCCGATAATTGTCCTTGCAGCCGTACTTGTCCTTATCGCCGTGAGGAATGTGCTGCCGGTGCGGCTGAAAATATGGCAGATCATGGCCGGAGGAGCGCTGGCAGTGCTTTTTACAGGCGGGATCTCCCCGGTGGCAGCTTTAGCGTCGATTAACCCCGACGTGATGATCTTTTTATTCGGCACTTTCGTGGTCGGAGAATCCCTTTCCGAAAGCGGCGTGCTCGTCAGGGCCTCGGATAAAATATTCAGGAACACGGAAAACCCTTCTGCGATCGTCCTCCTCCTGGTATTCTGTGCCGGAATCCTCTCGGCGCTGATGATGAACGATACCGTTGCGATCATCGGAACGCCGTTCATCCTCTCGCTGGCGTTCAGGACACGGCTTTCGCCCGAGATGCTCCTTATGGCCCTTGCTTTTTCGGTCACCACCGGGAGTGTAATGAGCCCGGTCGGAAATCCACAGAACCTGCTTATTGCGATGGAATCGGGGATCGATAACCCTTTCATGGTCTTCGCCGCATATTTGGCGCTGCCTACGGTGATCTCACTCTTCCTGGCTTTTGCAGCAATAAGGATCTTCTTCAGGGACGAATTCGGTAAATCCTGCTCTTTTAAGGTTGACGAATGCTCCATTGACAAACCACAGGAAAGAATCGCCCTGCTCGGGTTCTTAACCCTTACAGGGCTTATCATGATCCGTATCGCCGCCGGCTTCCTTGGCTCCGGATCGCTCTTTCCTCTGACTACAATCGCACTTGCGGCTGCAATCCCGGTGATCGTTCTTTCGAAGAAGAGGGTGGAAATTCTGAAGAAGATCGACTGGCAGACCCTCGTCTTCTTTGCGGCTATGTTCGTCCTGATGCAGAGCGTATGGGACACCGGGATACCTGCAGACCTTGCTGAAGGTGCACCGGGGATCTTCTCGTCGGTGCCGCTCGTAATGTCGCTCGGGATTCTGGCATCCCAGCTGATATCGAACGTTCCGTTCACCGCCCTCTTCCTCCCGATGATTACGGCTACAGGGGCCCCGGAGAACGTCATGATGGCCCTTGCCGCCGGGAGCACGCTTGCCGGAAACCTGCTCATCTTCGGGGCGGCGAGCAATATAATAATCATACAAAACGCCGAGAAGACAGGACATACGATCGGTTTTCTGAAGTTCGCCGCCGTCGGTGTCCCCCTGACGATCGTGCAGACGGCGGTTTATCTCGTTTTTCTCGGGGGATTTTAAGACCGGATATCGACGGTCTCCCACCCACACCACTACAATTATCCTCATGGCAAGCCAAATTATAACGAATGGACTCATTCGAGCTTGCAATAAGAAATACAGTAGAGGTCGTAACCGAAGACGAACTCCGGGCAGTGATGGCACAGCCCGAAAGAAGTGTCTATGCCGGATACGAGCCCTCGGGCGAGATCCACCTCGGCCATCTCGTCACAATAAACAAACTAATGGACCTGAGGGATGCCGGGTTCAAGGTCGTCGTTCTCCTCGCAAATCTCCATGCATTTTTGAACCAGAAGGGGACGATGGACGAGGTCAGGGAGCTTTCCGACTACAACCGCCGGTGCTTCGAGGCAGTCGGTCTCAAGGGAAAGGGGGTCGAATTCGTCCTCGGGACCGACGTTCAGCTCACGCCCGAATACGAGCTTAACGTCCTCAGGCTTTCGCAGGCGATAACGCTCAATCGTGCGAAGAGGAGCATGGACGAGGTCGGAAGGAACATGGACGCACCCCGCGTCTCCCAGATGGTATACCCGATCATGCAGATGGTCGATATCCACACGCTCGGAGTCGATATGGCGCTCGGCGGAATCGACCAGAGAAAGATCCACATGCTCGCAAGGGAGTATCTCCCCACGATCGGCGCAAAGGCTCCGCTCTGCATGCACACACCTATCCTGAACGGTCTTAACGGGAAGAAGATGTCGTCGTCCGAAGGAAACTACATCTCTGTCGCCGACTCCGAGGATGAGATCAGGAAGAAGATGAAGAAGGCGTTCTGCCCGCCGGAGATCGAGGAGAACCCCGTGCTCCAGACTCTCAAATACCATGTCTTCCCGAGGATGGGCACAGTCACCCTGACGAGACCGGAGAAGTTCGGAGGCGACCGTGAGTTCGCATCGTACGAGGAGTGCGAAGCCGCATATGCCGCAGGAGAGATCCACCCCGCCGACCTCAAGGGCATGACGACAGAAGGTCTCATCGAGGTCCTCGCCCCCGCAAGGGAATACATGAACGAATGAATATAATCCTGTAAAACAATCCCTTTTTTAATAAACCGAGGCATTACGAATGAAGATCCTTGCAATAAACGGAAGCCCGAAGACAATCGGCAGTACGACGAGAAAGCTTGCAAAGATGGTGCTCGACGGAGCGGAAGAGGCCGGCGCCGAAACAGAGATAATCGACATCTGCGACTTCCAGGTAACACCTTGCACGGCCTGCGACGGGTGCACCCTCTCGGGAGAGTGCGTCTACAACGATGATGTCCCGTCCGTAATCGAAAGGATGAAGGAGGCCGACGGAATCATATTAGCATCCCCCGTCTATATCGACAACGTATCCGGGCAGATGAAGGTCTTCTTCGACCGCCTTGCCGATGCGATACACTACCAGGTCCTTGACGGAAAGTTCGGGTGTTCGGTCGTGACAACCCATACGTCCGGCGGGGAAGAGGTAGTTTCGTACCTGAACCACGTCCTCAACTACCTCGGCGTAATCTCGGTCGGCGGGATCAGCGTCGCAACCGGTGGAGATGCGGGGGAGCTCTACAATAAAGAGGACGAAGCCGCTTCTCTCGGGAAAAAGCTGGCCGAAGCGATAGCATCAGGATACTCCGATCCCGCACAGGAGGCCGAAATCTCCGAAAACCGCGAGTTCTTCAGGGATATCGTTATCGAAAACGGCGATTTCCGTACCGAAGATTACGAACGGTGGGTCAAAAAAGGCTGGATAGAATAAATATAATATCATTTTTGCCGTCCGGGAACCGGAGGGAAGAGAAAAATCTCTTCCGCGATCTAATCCGGCTTTAACTTACCTTAAAAATAAATTTCTAATCAGGCTTTGAGTTTCCTGATGGTATTGGCGATGAACTGGGCCTCTGCCGGAGATATGAACTGCACTGCATTCTTCTCCACGTGAGAGGCAAAATTCTCGATATTTCCCGGAGAAATCTCCGTGAATTTCGTCCCGGTCTTTCTCGCCATATCGTCCGCAAAGTCGCCGGCAGCCGGGCCGAGCTTCCTTGCAAGCGTGTTTATTATCATCTTCTGGTACCTGTTGTAGTCCGGCATCTCTCAGCTCACTCCCCGGTTATTCCTCGTCACGGTCCGAATCACGGTTCGCTTTCGACATGTAGTACTTCATGCTCACGATCATCCTCTGGAAGGACTCCGCAAGATCCCCGATCTCGTCCTCGTTTGCGATTTCGATCTCCGTATCCTCCATATCGCCCATGCTCACCCTGTCCGCCACGTCACGAAGCCTGTGAAGCGGTTTTGTAATCGAGGCGGCAAAGACAAACGAGATTGCTGTAACAATCAGGATCGTCAGGATCGTGATTATCAGGACCGTATTCTGGGTCGACATCTCCGAAGTCTTCACCGAGATCTTACCCTCGGCTTCGTCCAGCTTCTCCTGGATCTTCTCTTCGGTCTGCTTCGAAGGCTCGGAGAACTCATCCGTGTAGACGGTAGCTCCGATTCTCAAAAAGACGTTGTCTGCCGTCGGAGCCTGTGCAACAACGAAATACCCGTATTTGTCCCTAACATTGCCGTTTTCGTCGGTCCATGTATAATACCCGGAGGTATCGATATATCCCCAGCCGCTCTGCAGGAGCTTGTAGTATTCAGGGTTCGTATCCTTTTTATCGTGAAGATCGATCCCCTCGTCGGCGGTGTTCCTGTGGAACAGGATTACAAGGGTATCCGCATCCATGCCTGTAGTAAACCCGGTCTCTCCCACATCCTGAACTACAATCGACCTGAATTCCGTGTCGTTCCGCAGGTCGGCGATCGTCATGTCCGGGTGCTCTTTAATATATATCTCGACCTGTTTCGCAACGTCCTCCGCCTTAACCTTCATCAGTTCGGCACCAAGAGCCGTCAGTGCATCCGTGCTCTCTTCAATAGAGATCTCACCGATGCTCCTGGCTTCTCCGGCAATCTCTTTGCTCAGGTTGTTCGAGTCCTGGAGGGATATCATCCCGAGAACCCCAAGCGGCACTACCGAAAGAACAAGCATCACCGCGAGGAGTTTATACTTTATTGAAATTTTCATTAAACCACCAGTTCCGAATCTGCCACGAATTGATCGAAAAACCCCTTAATCACAAAACAGGCACGAATCAGTACTGAAAAATAATTTCCAGATTTAAAAAATATACTTTGCCAATGTAGAATATATTTTCTATGTTAACACCAGTAAAAAATAATTGAGAAACTTATTTTATTCAGTCGGGTTTTCTAAAATGATGAAGCTTGTACGAGACTTATCTTCATGGAATTATATATGATGATAGAGTCAATTCGTAAACAGGAACATCAGGACCGGTGAAGAATCTGGACAGGGATAAATTACTCGAGAAATTCGACCGCGAGGTCGAAAAGCTCGGCATCAGGCTGAAGGAGGCAGACGAGTTCAAGGTTATGGAGAACGTCTTCGACGACGTGACCCTTCTTGCGCTATACAAGCTCGTCAACAAGAAACATATCTCTCTTATCGGAGGCTCGATCTCGACCGGAAAGGAGGCAAACGTATTCTACGGCGAGGACTGGGAGGGGAAGCCAGTCGCGATCAAGATCTACAGGATACAGTCGGCAAGCTTCAAGACTATGAGCGAATACATCGCCGGAGATCCACGTTTTTCATCAGTTCGAAAATCAAGGAAGGAGATCATCTTCACCTGGACGAAGAAGGAGTACTCGAATCTCATGAGGGCGTACGAAGCCGGAATCAGGTGCCCGAAACCGCTCTATTTCGACAGGAACATCCTCATCATGGAGCTCATGGGCGAAGGTGAGACCCCATACCCGCAGCTGAGAGCCGTCGATCACGATGAGATCGACATGCAGGCAGTCTACGACGAGGTAATGGAATCGATCGACACGCTCTTCAACAAGGCGAATCTAGTCCATGCCGACCTCTCTGAGTTCAATATCCTCTTCGACGGGGAGCACCCGGTTATAATCGATATGGGGCAGGCAGTCACCCCCGATCACCCGAAGGCTATTAAATTCCTTGTCCGCGACATCCGCAATATAAACCGGTTCTTTAAGAGATTCTGTAATATAAAAGACGAAGAGGAATTCTTCAAAAAGGTCGTCGGCGAGCACAGGATGACGCCCTGAGCCTGCACCCGCCTGTACCGGAACGGGTCAGTCCCCGGCCCGCCTCCACGATCCCGGCGGAATGCCGATTTCGAATACCGCCCCTTCCCCTTCGATCCCGCATTCCCTGATCGTGATATCGGTAATCCCGAAAATTTCAGAGACAAGGAAGAGGCCGTAACCGTGAATTCTGCCGTAACCCGGTTTGAATATCAGTACTTTTTTATCCGTAGGGACACCGGAACCATTGTCTGCTATACGGATGACGAAATCGTTATCCGACTGCTCCCCGGAGATTTCCAGCCGGGTCATTCCTTCGGCATGGATGTAGGCATTAGAGATTATATTGCAGAACGCCTTTCCAAGCATAGGGTCCCCTAAAATCTGGATAGGAGGGAGATTTACAAAGACTTCAACCCCGGCCGGATAGTCCCTCACCGAGAAGCATTCAGAGATCAGCGGGGCAAGGCTCTGCCATGCAGGCGGTGAAACGCCCATCTCCTGGTAGTCGCGTGTAAACTCTATCTGCCTCTTTATCTGGTCCACCGCTTTAATTGCAGGGGAGAGCTGATCTTTTAATTCAAGATAGTCCTCCATTGCGACCTCGAGATGATAATTGGCGATCATTATCTGGTTGAGTATGTCGTGCCTCGTGATGCTCGACAGAAGAACGAGTTTTTTAATAGCCTTAGAAAGAGCCTCTTCCGCCTTCTTCCTGAGTTCAATCTCATCGTCCCTTTCTTTCAGGGCCACCTCGAGAGCGGAATAATTCCTTGCGTTCCTGATCGCAAGGCCGCATAACGGAAGAAAGAGACGGATGGTGCTCAGGTAGCCCTCGCAGTCTGACGGGGTGTCCAGTCCTTCAACCGAAAGAACTCCGACGATCTCACCCCATACGGATACGGGAAGGACAAACCCGTTCCTTGAGATCTTTTCCGATATCTCCGGCAGCTCTGCCCCGCGGAGTATATCCAGTCCCGACTCAGTTCCAACCCCCGGCTTAAGCTTCGATACCGATGTAACGATGCCTTCCGCAACTGCAACGTAGACTACCTGTTCAGGTGAGAACATCGTCGAAATCAACTCTATGGTAGCTTCAATTACGTTTTCTTCGTCTTTCAGCCCGACGAGAAGTCCGAGCATATCCATAGCCACAAGGGAATCGGAATACTTCCTGTCAAGTTCGTTCTTTTCGGCTTCGGATCTCTCTACCGTCTTTTCCATCGTCCTGTAGGCGGATTCGTACAGCCTGGATGCAAGATAGTTTTCAAAGAAATCGAGGCCCGTCCTGGAGATCTTTACCGGAAGACCGGTTATCTTTTCAACCTTATGAACGAACTCAGGATCAACCGCACCCGAGCCTGTGTCCGGGACGACTATACTGGTTATTTTCCCGTCTTTCATGCAGTAATCCCTGGCAGAAGAGAGATATTCCTCATTATCCAAAGATCCGGACGGAAGTACAGGGCAGCTGTCTCCTTCACCTGAACCGGAAAAAAGACCGGAGGGAGCCAGAAGACTCATACCCTGTTTTGTCTCAATCAGCCTTCCGTCGAGATCGTTCCCGGGAAAAGAATTCTCCTGGCATGAACATGTAAGAATGCAGAAAGAACCGTACTTTTCAAAGAGTCTTCCAGTCGAATTCCTGAAGACCGGACCACTGCAACATCCGGTGCCGCATTGCTGTGGAAAAACCTCTACGGGGAATGGAGAAAAGATCTCTTTCAGTAAAGCAGGTTCCACGGATTCATAGAGCCTTTCACAGATAAATATGCCCGTAGGCCGGATAATGCCCCCTTCATCAGTCTGCCTCATCCGGTTTCACTAGTTATATGATATTTTTAATTATTATCGACAATAAGATTTACTGCCGTGAAATCCTACTCTGATAAAAGAATGGATTTTTCAGGATTTCTGACCTTCACCCGGAAGTTTCGTTTGATTCGATTCCGGGAATTATAACCGGTCCGGGTCCCATGTAACGCCCGGTTGTGTTCACAGCACTTCAGAGGAAATCCTGGAGGTTGTTCTCAGAACTGCGGCGAAGGTTCTCGTAGACAAATATCAGGTCTTCCTTGTCCGTAGCCGCCATCACGTCATCGCGTCATCGAGACTCTTTATCTGCATCTCCTCAACGGTTATGGAATTGTTCAGGGCGTCCTGCGCCGTTGCAGAGCCGGAAGACGCCCGCAGGTTATTATGAGAGCGATTGTGAAAAAAAGCGGGATGATGAACTTTATTCTATTGATATTCACAGCTTTCATTTTACCTCTCATCCTGATCATTAATTTTAGTGAACATATTGGTTGCGGCACTATTTCCACTGAAAATATACAGAAAAACAGAAGGGATTTTATGAGCCGGTAATCCTGTCAAACTCCTCCTGCGGCAGAAGAACGGGGCCCGGTTCAAGTGCCGGCTGGAGAACACCAAGGTTCCTGATAAATGCACGAAGGTGGTTTTCAGATCCGTTTCTCAGGTTGCTGTACACAAGTACAAGATCCTGTTTGTCAGTCCCCGCGATCGCTTTGTCAAGATCCGTGATATCCAGCTCTTCGATATAGGCCGAATTAGTCAGGGCGTCGATCTCTGAAACCGAGCCTGAATTTACAAGATCGTTATATGCCGCCTGCAGGCTGGAGTTCGTAAAAACACCCCTTTCACCGGTCACAGGATCTTCCAAGCCGTATCTTTCTGTTAACAGCGCCATTGAATCCATATGTGTCTGTTCGGAGTTGGCGATGTTTGAAAAGACCTGAGACCCCCACTTGTCGTAATAGTACAGGTAGGCATCCCTTGCAAGCTTCTCTTCCTCGGCCATATAGAGAATCCACTCCTTCTCTTCGGCTGTCAGGCTGGTGAGAGGATAGGATGCAAGCTCCTGCGCGAGATATCCCGTATTCACCTGCCCGTAACCGCTTACGTTCTGTCCACCCTGACCCCCCTGGCCATACCCGTAGCCTCCGTAGCCCGCTGTCCCGGCGTTATCCGAATTCCCTGTCCCGTACTGCATACAGCCGCATGATCCGATAAGCGCTACTAGGACGAATACCATGAACGCCATTTTTGCATTTTTAAATCCCTTAGACATCTCGATCAATCCGATAGAGACGGCAGAGACTATATTATTTTTGCAGTCACCTGGATCATATTTCAGAATATTCAGAAATATCGGAATATTCATATTATCTCAATGCATAGATCATCATGATAGAGATGACAGGATATTCTGATTCATGCGAATGCTGCAATGAAAATGAACGATGCTGCATAGAGGCCGTGGTTTCGGTCGATTCAAGAGGACAGATTGTCCTCCCGAAAGAGATTAGAGACCGTGCAGGGATTGAAACCGGCGACCGTCTTGTCCTTATCGGATGGGAGAAGGACGGCGAAGTCTGCTGCCTCTCGCTAGTAAAGACAGATAAGATCACCGGAATGGTTGCCGATTACCTGGAACCCATGATGAAGAATGTCACCGGAAGAAAAAATGAGGACTAAGACAATATGACCGAAAAAGAAATAAAAAACCTGGTTCGCGAGAACTATGGAAAAGTTGCCCGGCAGGAGAAGAACAGCTGCGGGTGCAGCCCGTGCTGCTGCGGGGCGACGCAGTCGGCCGAAGAGTTGAGCATGAAAGCAGGCTACTCGGGAGACGAAATCTCCGAAGTCCCGGATGGTGCTAATCTCGGCCTCGGGTGCGGAAACCCGGTCGCGATCGCATCCCTGAAAGAGGGTGAGACGATCCTCGACCTCGGCTCCGGGCCGGGATTCGACTGCTTCCTTGCCGCAAACAGGGTCGGGAAGGGCGGCCGTGTTATCGGGGTCGATATGACACCGGACATGCTGAAGCGTGCCCGAGAAAACGCTGAGAAGGGCGGATATACGAATTTAGAGTTCAGGCAGGGCGAGATCGAAGATCTCCCGCTCGAAGACTGCTCTGTCGACGTGATAATATCCAACTGCGTAATCAACCTGTCGCCAGACAAACAGGCGGTATTCAACGAGGCGTTCAGGGTACTTTCTCCCGGGGGAAGAATCAACGTATCCGATATCGTCGTCACAGAGAGGCTTCCTGATTTCATCAGGGAATCCGGGACCGGATATACCGGGTGCATTGCAGGGGCCCTCCTGAAAGATGAGTACCTAGGGTGCATTGAAAAAGCGGGTTTCAGGGATATTGAGATCGTATCCGAAGCTGTCTTTCCTCTTGATCAGTTCACGAGCGATCCTGTCGTACAGGATATTCTCAAAGATGAAGGTATTACAAAAGAACGGCTCGCAGAGATAGAAAAGACAGTTCTGTCGGTTAAGGTTCGGGCCTATAAAAAATAACAGGACCTTTTTTGGAAATAATAAAATTTATCTTCTGAAATCAAATTTCCGTCTTTTGTTGAGATCAAGGGGATATCTATTTATTTGCGGATGATAATTTCATTTTCTGGTGTTTATGAGCGGATTATCAGGCAGATCCGGAATTCACATTGCAGGATCATCTGCAATTGTTATTATTATTCTTCTGGCATTTCAGGTGGCTACCGTTGCCGCGGGTGAAGCGGGGGATATCCAAATATCGCCCGACGGGCTCGGATACAGGTTCGAGCAGGACGGCTGGACTTATCTTCATACCGAAGGGTCTCCGTACGAAAGAGGTTTCCAGCACGGCTACCTCATGGCGCCCGAGATCGAAGAGATCATGAGCAGTCTCCGTTACCTGACATATTATAATACGGGAATGGAGTTCGACTTCTTCGCAGAAAGTGCAGTTGAGATGTATCTCCCCACTATCGATGAGGAGTATATCCTGGAGATGCAGGGGATAGCTGACGGGGCGAACGCAGCGGGCACGAACGTTACGTTCCAGGACATACTCGGCTGGAACTCCTACAAGGAGACGGTCGGATACTGGTGGCCGATTGTTAAATCGGGCGTTTATGCCGGGATGGAGGACGAGATGGACGGGTGCAGTGCATTCATCGCAACCGGGTCGGCCACCGAAGACGGGGACATCGTAATCGCACATACCACATGGACCCCGTATGAGCGTGCGAGATTCTTCCATGTAATCTCCGACTTAAACCCTGATACCGGAAACTCCATCCTGATGCAGACCGCACCCGGGCTCATAGACAGTTCCACTGATTTCCTCGTAACCGGCGCCGGACTGATGATAACGGAGACTACGATCAGCGGCTTCAACAAATACGAGACAAATAAAACACCCTCTTTCATGAGGCTCAGGAAGGCCGCCCAGTACGCGGACGATCTCGATTCGTTCGTAACGATTATGAACACGAACAGGAGCGGCGGGTTTGCAAACAGCTGGCTGGTCGGCGACGCGAAGACCGGCGAGATAATGAGATTCGAACAGGGCCTCAAATTCTTCAACGTCTCGAAGACGACGGACGGGTACTTTGTAGGGGCGAATTTTGTCGAAGACTCAAGGATCAGAAATTTCGAATGCTCCGGGCTCGACCCGTCAGAGATCAGGGGCAGCGTAGGTTCGAGAATGGTCCGCTTTCCGGAGCTGATGGAGGAGTATGCAGGGGAGATCAATACTGAGAATGCAAAGACGATACTCTCGGATCATTACGACTTCTGGCAGGAGGAAGAAATACCGTCATCAAGAACGATCGAGGGCCACTATGAACTCGACCCCATCCCGGCATACAACCGCGAACCCTACAAGCCTTCAGGCTCCTACGACGGAAAAACGGCCAACAGCAGCATGGCGATGAATATGTCGTTTATCGCCCGGTGGGGTGCACCTTCGGGAATTGCCTTCGATGCGGATACCTACCTCGAAGAACACTCGCAGTTCGGCTACCTTGAAGGGTACCTGGACTCCTTCCCGGTTTATTCGTGGGATGTCTTTGAGGCCGGGGAGAAAATTTAAACCTTTTTGAAAAAAATTTCCAAGCCCGATCAAAAAAAATAATAATGTAAAGCAGGATTATTAAACATGAAACAAAATTCTGGAATTTTGGTATTCAGTGCTTTTTTGGTGATTCTGGCGGCAGCATTCGTGCTTTCGGCAGGATGCACCGGAACATCCGATGAAGGTGCACAGGAAACAGTGGTTCAGACAACGGAGCAGACGGTCGTCCCGACCGAAACTGCAACCGCAGAAGCAACACCTGAAGAAGCAAGTGAACTCTCCGGAACAGGCAGCGGACAGGTCAGCACGGACCTTGACGCAGGAGTCCACCTTCTCGTATTCAGGCAGAGCACTCCCGAATCAGGCCACATAGAGATTTCAACTGAAAAAGACTTCATCTCACTGCCCTTCGGCTTCAACGAATCCGTAACTGGCATGGCAATGGAGGGCGGCATGTACGTCTGGAGCCAGGAGTTCATGATCGACGACAATGCAACTACTGAATTCAATGTAACTGCTCCTTCAGACTGCTCATGGGAGATCGAGGTATCCTTCCCGCAGGCGATAAACGGAATCGTGCCCCAGACATTTACAGGAGCAGGCAACCAGGCAACTCCGTTCTTCCAGATCAACGCAGGAACGTACAATGTCTCGATTACAACCGGAAACAACACGTATGTCGCTGTTCACCTGATCGACTTCTTCGGAAACCCGCTCATGGAAGATGAGATCGAGTACCCGCTCGCTTACCACGAGGGTACATATGACGGCTCGGTAATTGTCGGAGTCTCAAACGACAACAACTATCTCTTCAATGTGGTCTGCGACGGGGAATGGACAGTCACAATCGAAGAGGCAGCGTCTGAACTTTAGGTACTAAATAAAACCCTTTTTTTGGTAAAGATCAACTTTCTCCGGCTTTGTCTTAAGTTACTTCATTATACCGGAGTGATCCCCTAATAAAACATAACCGGGTATTTCGAACTTATCAATCCGGCGAAAAAAATGCAGGACTAAAAAGGAAAATTATCAGAATCCTGCAACCGGCTCCCCGTCGGTGCTGTAGTCTGTCCGGATATCCTTCACTGCAAACATAAGCACAAGACCGAGAATCTCCACGACCATAAGGAAGAAGAATGCCACATCAAAGGCCCCGGCCATATCCTGCAGCGGAAGCGTATGTGCGGACACCTCCGCCATCTTCGGCCCGACGGCGGCGGTTACGACAAGCATGACAAGGGCGACACCGAGCGAAGACCCGAGGTTCGTCATCATCTTGATCAGTCCCGATGTCGAACCGCGTGACTCGGGCGGGGATATTCCCATTACCGCACTGTTGAGGGGAGCATAGGCAAAACCCGTTCCTGCCCCGAGGAGGAAGAGGTAGATCTCTGCGTGGCCGACGTTCGAATTGGCGCCCAGTGTCGATATCAGAAGCAGGGCAACTGCCGCGACAGCGATTCCGAGAATAATGGGCTTCTTCGTCCCGATGACATCCGAGATTCTTCCTGCAATCGGAGAAGTAAGGATCATCCCGATCGGGAGTGCAAGAAGGATCATTCCGGCATTGTCGGTCGGTATTCCCTTGACAAGTTCGAGATAGAAAGGCATCAGCAGCATTACACCGGCCATACAGAGCTGGACGATCATTATGTCTATGTTCTGGATTGAGAATGCCCGACTGGAAAAGAGCCTGAAATCGATCAGGGGCTCCGGTGCACGGCGCTCCCTGATATAGAACAATGCCCAGAAGATGATGGAAACTACGAGAGCCCCTGTTGCCGCTGTAGCCGTTGCCCCCTGTAGAGCGGTCAGGCCGAATACCAGTGTCCCGAGTGCTATGAAGACCAGGGCGGCTCCGGGAGCATCGAGCCGTGCACCGGGTGAAGCAGGGTCGAGACGTGGGAGGACATGCAGACCCAGGAGTATCGCAATTATTCCGACAGGCACGTTTACGTAGAATATGTACTGCCACGAGAGGACTGTAGTCAGGAATCCGCCGACAACAGGGCCGAGAGCAGCCCCGAGCATCGTGAACATGGCGACCAGACCCAGTGCCTGCCCGCGGAGAGAAGAAGCGAGATACGAAGTGACCATGACCGACCCGAGTGCAGCGATGACCGCACCGCCGATCGCCTGGAGCATTCTTGAGAAAATAAGGATATCGATCGCAGGCGCAAGGCCGCAAAGAGCCGATCCGCAGGTGAATATTACGAAACCGCCGATAAAGATCTTCCTGTATCCCCTGATGTCCCCGAGCCTGGAGGCGGCAAGCAGCAGGCTGACAAGTACGATCAGGTATGCGTTTAAGACCCACGACACGGTCACGGTCGACACATCGAAGGCCTTGGAGATAGTCGGGAGGGCGATATTCACTATCGTTGCATCAAGACCCGACATAAATGATCCCAGCGAAATAACGAGGACGATAAGGAGCTCTTTCGGCGACATCTTCTGCCGGGCAGGAGATTCAGACATAATAAATCTTTAAATGTCGTTCAGGTATTTTAATCATTCATAAATACAGGACGAATAGAAGAGAAAGCAACCCGGGGCCGGTAATAACGGGTTTTAAGACCGGGGCGATATTCATCGCACCCGAATCCCTTTCAACCCTGATCCGCTGAACCGGGGCGGCGTTTCCAGACTCCTTTCGGTATATGTATCTCAAAAGAGGCTCCTTCACCAAAAACACCGTTTTCAGATATTTCGATTCCCGTAACCGACAGGAGTTCCCGGGAGAAGGCAAGGCCGAACCCTGTGTTCCTGCCGTAGCCATACGAGAATATCTTCTCTTTTTCTTCGTCAGAAATCCCGATGCCGTCGTCTTTTATTCTTAATATCAGGCTCCCGTCTTCCTGCTCTTCGGTAGAGATGACAATCTCTGTTATCTTTTTCCCATGTCTTATGGCGTTCTCGATCAGGCTGTAAAAAACCTTTTCAACAAGTGGATCTGCATAGATAAGGACCGGATCGATCTTCAGCCGGATTTGAACATCACCCCGGACCAGACTCTCTGCGGCACCGGAGATCTGCTCCCCGAGATCCTTCCACATCGGCTTTTCCAATCCGATATCATGATAACTCCGTGAAAATTCGATCTGTTTCATGACACGGTCAGTGATCTCGATCGATTTTCCGAGATACAGCTTCTCCTCCGGATCTTTCAGTTTATCATCAAGAAGGAAGAGATAACCGGACAGTGCAGTAATGAGGTTGCTGATATCATGCCGGGTAAGCTGCGAGAGCAGAGACAATTTGTCGTTTGCAACCCGGAGAGCATTTTCCGATGCCTTCCGCTCAGTTATATCCCTGACAATAAGCACGGCTCCTGAAGGATTCCCGTCCCTGTCCCGGACAACCGATCCTGAAACACTTATGTATCTTGTCGTTTTACCGGGGAGGCCGATTTCAAAATCGGATATTTCGCCCTTCTTTGTAATCAGATCCTTTATTGCTCCGTAATTCCCGGGAGAAACCAGCGATTCCGCAGATATGCCTGCAGGAGAGCTTTTCAGCGAAGGGAATATATTTTCCGCAGATTCATTGGCAGCAACGATATTACCTCCTGAATCGACAAGGATCAGGCCGTCAGGCATTGTCTTCATAATTTCAGGAACCGCCGTCTCGGGGCTCAGCACGAACAGCCCGTAATGCCTCATCGCGTATACTATCAGGATTGAAAGGAAGACAAAGCCGATAAAGACGAGATTCGGAATATAGATCCGAAATATCGGCAGCACGATTCCCGAGAGCATTCCAAAAAATATGGTGATGATAATGCCTGCAAACAAAAGACTGTTCTGCGTGTGTTTTATCCCCGGTTCAGTATACCTCCATGAGATAAATCCTACAAGAAAAGCCCACAGCATTATGAAAGCAGTATATGATATTCCCACCAGGCAGAAGGGATTTTCATGCACAGGAAGATAGTAATAACCAATTTCAGGGCTGAATGCTGCGGTATAAAGGCAGCCTGTAAAAAGGCCGATGACAGAGATCAAAAGAGCGGTGAGATAGATGCATACTATAATTATTGTATTTCGCTTCTTATTGATACCCTGCAATTCTCCGGTAAATTCCAGGATGAAATGCGAACCTATTGCTATGGTTAAAGGCCAGAAAGAACTGAATCTAAGCCAGAATTCAACTCCTTCAAGACTTGACGCCTGCCATATGAAAAACTCGCCCGTAGCCCAGTAAGTCGCCAGTACCATCACTGCCAGAAAGAGACGGTGCACATTAGACGAGGGTTTCAGGGCATAAACAAAAAATCCGATACCGCAGGTAATGAATGCTGAAATAAGGCAGAATCCGGCATTGAACAAAATGTCTGGAATTATCGGGGGCATGAACATTACCTTGTATGCTTCTTCCCGGGGCCGCCCGGGAGGTCGCCTTATTTTATTATTCCGTTTATCAGACTTAACAGATACCTGAATGCTTCCGGTATCCTGTTCTTGATTTTATAGTTCCTTAAGCCTGTAATATTTAAATTGTTTTAATGAGGTAATGCTTCAGGTATTTCGCCTGCATCAGCTGTTATCGCTGAAAAAACCGCTTTCCATATGTTTTTGCATCTGTTTCGAATCTGCTAATCGTCAAAAACGAAAAGCTCCTCGATCGTCGTATCCAGTGTCTTTGCAACGTCATGGGCAAGTTTGAGGGAGGGATTGTACTTGCCCTTCTCAAGAAAGACAATCGTCTCTCTCCTTACGCCGACAGCCTCTGCAAGCTGCGCCTGGGTCATATCTTTCTTCGCCCGGAACTCCCGGATTCTTGTCTCCATCCGTTATTCCCCCGGTCTCCGGCTCAATATACGTCACCCTTCCCCGAGAAGTACCACTGGAATACAACAGTGCTGAGGGGCATGAGCATTATCAGGATCCCGAGAGCCGCACTGGCATCGATCTTTACGATATCAAGATATGAAAGCCAGAACATCACGATGACCGCAAGAAATGTCAGATACCATGAATACGATATCGCCCATGTTCCGATTTTCAGCGAACGTTCGTCCCTTATGTCCGAATCCGCAGATTTCCTCAAAGATGCAAAGCAGATTATGAACAGTATTATTCCACCGGTGATAAGGCCGGACCCGGTTGGTTCACCAGTGACGGAGTACGAAAATGCACTTAAAACAAATCCGGCGACGATCATTATCCCGCCGACAACAGCACCTGCATAGTTGTACTCCTTCTTTTTCCCTGTTTTTACAGCGGTAACAGCTATAAGAAGCAGCACTATCATCCCGCCCCATACGACCGCATCCGCCGACAGCCCGCCTGTACTCAGGTATATCACAACAAGTGCGATTATTACCGCCACAATCCCGAAAATGTTTGTAAGGACAATTTTTCTCTTTCGATCTTCCATTTGCTTCGCCTTTCAGTCTTCAGTGTATTGTTAGAAATTAGCAACACTTTGTTAGATCTATATAACATGTTAGAAGTATATAACAGTTTTCAGATGACTCCTGAACAGTGCATTATAGTACCCGGGAAAATGTGATCTCTCTCCGCCATCTTATATTATATGACGAATGAAAGACAATTATAGAGCAGCAAAACAGCGGTAATCTGAATATGGCAACACAGGAGATAAAAGTCACCCAGGCGAGAATCGCCGTAATAATCGGAAAAGGCGGGGCTACAAAACGGAAGATCGAGAAAGAGACACAGACTGAAATATCTGTCGACAGCGAGGATGGCCTTGTCACGATAGAGGGGGAGGACGCCCCGCTGGTCCTCAAGGCCGCGGATATAATAACGGCAATCAACAGGGGTTTTTCGCCGAAAAGATCTTTCTGCCTCCTTGAGGACGAGGATATGATGCTGGACATCATCGACCTTACGGCCGCCTGCAAAAACCCGAAGCAGATGGAGAGGGTCAGAGGGAGAATCATAGGAAAGGCAGGAAAGGCCCGCGAACAGATCGAGGATATGACCGGTGCAGAAATATCGGTGCTCGGCAAGACAGTTGCGATCATAGGCGGAATCGAACAGGTGAAGACGGCAAGGCATGCAATCGAGATGCTGATAGACGGTATGCCACATGAAAGTGTCTTTACCTACCTCGATAAGAAAAAGAAGGAAGCAAAAGCAAACATCTTCGATTATTATTACTGATATGCGGAATCAAAATCATGGCACTATTTCCAGTGGAAAAAATTCCCTTTTCCCTTTGTAAATTTGATATAATAAACCTGAAAGACACTTTTCCACTGGAAGAGAAGGGGTCCGTCGGAGGGGCGGCCCAATGAAACTGGAAGAGCTGGGCCTCCCTGAAAAACTTGTCTCCTCCTGCCTGAAGAGAGGCATCTCCGAGCTGTACCCTCCCCAGGCGGACTGTGTCGAAAAAGGGCTTTTGGAGGGGAAGAATCTCCTGATATCCATACCGACGGCGAGCGGAAAGACGCTTGTTGCAGAGATGGCGATGCACCGCCATGTCGCAAATCGCGGGAAGTGCCTCTACGTCGTTCCGCTGAAGGCTTTGGCATCCGAAAAATTCGAGGAATTTTCGGGAAAGGGGCCGAGGACAGGCATTGCAACGGGCGACTACGACAAAAAGGACGAATACCTCGGCAGAAACGATATTATCATAGCCACCTCGGAGAAGGTCGACTCCCTCCTCAGGAACAACGCCGCGTGGTTGGGCTCCATAACCTGCCTTGTCGTAGACGAGGCCCACCTGATCGACTCCGAGGATCGCGGGGCCACCCTCGAGATGGTGATAACCAAACTCAGGCACAGGAATAAAGATCTCCAGATTATCGGCCTCACGGCGACGATTGGAAATCCGAGGGCTCTCGCATCATGGCTAGACGCCGATCTCGTCACCTCCGACTGGAGGCCCGTCGAACTTAAAGAGGGGGTCTTCTGCAGGGATACCCTCTACTTCGGCGAAGAGATAAAGACGATAGAGACACCAAAGAAGAACGACGACGAGAACCTCTGCATAGACTGCGTCAATGACGGGGGCCAGTGCCTGGTATTCGTCAACTCCAGGAGAAATGCGGAAGGGTGTGCAAAGAGGATGGCGTCCGCCCTGAAACTTGACGAGCCCGAACTCGAAAAACTTTCAGTGGAGCTTGAAAAAGCCGCCGAGACCGACATGGGCAGGATTCTTGCTGCCTGCGTCAAAAAAGGTGCGGCATTCCATCATGCCGGGATGAAGAGAGACCAGAGGGAGATTGTAGAGAGAGGTTTCAGGCAGGGTTCGATCAGGGTTATCTCATCGACCCCCACGCTTGCCGCCGGCCTCAACCTTCCGGCAAGGCGTGTCGTCATCAGGGACTACCTGAGGTTTAAAGGCGGAGAAGGAATGGCACCCATACCCGTAAGGGAGTACAGGCAGATGGCCGGACGTGCCGGAAGGCCGCATCTCGATCCGTACGGGGAGGCGGTCCTTATCGCAAAGGGCCCAGAGTCTGCAAACGGCCTGTATGAAGAGTTCATCAGCGCACCGGCCGAGGACGTGACGTCGAGACTCGACGACGAAAGGGTCCTGACAGGGCAGATCCTCTCCCTGATATCGACGGGCTTCGTGAAGACCGAAGAAGAGCTGCCAGAATTCTTAAACGAGACCTTCTACGTCCACATGAATAAAAGCACCGCGTATATCGGCCGGATAGTCGGTGAGGCGGTCGCATTCCTCGAAGAGGCCGGGATGATTACAAGGACCGGCGAGTATCTCTCGTCAACGGACTATGGGAATCTCGTATCACGCCTTTACATAACCCCGCAGACCGCGGAGATCATCACCGGTGCGCTGAGGGAGAGGAGCGGAAGAGAGACCGGGGCCGCACCGAAGGAGTTCAGCGAACTCGGCTTCCTGCAGGTGCTCTGCACGACGCCGGATATGTATACCCTCTATATTAAAAAGAGCGACATGGACGTTCTCGAGAGATTCTACTTCGAAAACGAGGCCGAACTCTGGAGAGAGATCTCCTTCGATTCGATGGAGGAGGGTTTCAGGGCCTTAAAGACGGCGATGCTTGTAAACGACTGGATATCCGAAGCTGGCGAGGACCTGATATGCAGCAGGTACGGGATCGGACCCGGGGATATATACAATACGATCGAGGGCATGAACTGGCTTCTCCATGCATCGTCCAGGCTGTCTTCGATGATGATCCCCGAGTTCGGTGATCCGGTCCGGGAAACCGCGATACGGGTTCAGCACGGAGTAAAGAGAGAACTCCTGCCGCTTATAAGACTGAAAGGCATCGGGCGTGTACGTGCGAGAAGGCTCTTCAACAACAATATCCTGGCACCGGAAGATCTTGAAAAGGCTGGATTCGATCGTGTCGCCGCCATTGTAGGCAAAAAGATCGCACAGCAGATCATGAAGCAGGCTGCAGGTGAAGGGAGTGCAGATGCAAAGAGGAGAACCCGTCCGGAAAATGAATACATATCTGACAAAGAAGACGAGGTTCCGGTGAACGGAAGAGACGATCCGAGCCGGCCGTCTCTTTTCAGCTTTGGAGGCGGACCCGAATGAGCATTGACTACAGGATTTGCCGGGGAAATTTTGAGATCGCCGATGAAAGATCTTTTCTTGCAGAGATCAGGAAAATTGCCGGGTCTTCATCGGCTTATATTATTTTTTTCGACAGGAACTCAATCGCAGGGTGCGATCATATAAGGGCGGCAGTTTCACTTGCTGAAAGGTCCTTCTTTGAATACAAAACGCCGATATCGAATTCTTTCGAGATGGAAGTCCTCCTGTACGCGTTCGGGACAAGGCAGACAGGCTTTGCCTCGGGATTCGGGATTCATAAAGGAATGAACGAATCCGTGATCGTGATATGCAGGAAAAATGATTCGATCTCAGGAGAAGACAGGGAGAAAAAAAAAGAGTCTTTCGATCAGGTTTTCAGGAGGGTGGTATCCGGGATCTCTTCTCTTGAAGGATGCACAGGAAAAGAGATTCATCTCCTCGGAGAAGAAGACTGCAGGAATATTGCAGAAGAAAGGTCCGGTGATAAGATCTCCAGGCTTGCCGAAATTTTTTCCATAACACCCAGGGAACTTGAGGTCTGTGGAGGAGAAAGGATAGAAGAGATTGTCATTGAAAGATGTGCTCTTCTTGATGTGAACAGATAGCTAAATTGCAGTTTTAACCCCATTTTTTTGGCAATTGAAGATATTTTTCCTTTACAAATTAATTATCCGGGCCGATGAATTCCCGGTGAATCGGGAAGAGAGTTCCTATGGCAACCTTTTCTAAAACAATTAGGATATTCCTTTTTTTCGCTTTTCTTTCCCTATATATTGATATTTTGTTTTCTGAGGAACATGTTGAAATGTCTTAGACCCCCACCCCTTTATTTCCACTGGAGATTGTATGATTGTGCATAGTGTAGAAAATTTGCAAGTTTGAAAAATTCCACGTTTTAATGAAGTTTGAAAAAAAGCCATCATGATCTAAGTAAGTAATAATATAAAAAAGAAGCTATTTGTATTTTTTAATAATAAAATATATAATACTTAATAAAAATAAAAAAGAGACTGACTTCCAAAATTTCCCTGAACCTGCCGAAGATGTGGAATTTCTGATTTTTATTAATTTGAGGGAAGATTTTTTCAAAAGGGAAAATCGCCAAAAATCCAT
The DNA here is from genome assembly GCF_000784355.1 of Methanolacinia paynteri. NCBI lineage: Archaea > Methanobacteriati > Methanobacteriota > Methanomicrobia > Methanomicrobiales > Methanomicrobiaceae > Methanolacinia > Methanolacinia paynteri. Next base: position 320,851 of record NZ_KN360928.1, read on the forward strand.
ATTTCTCAAATGCCGCTCATCATGTACAAAAATTTTCCAATGGAAACAAAGGGGTCCGGGTATCTGGTAAATAATATTTCAGTTGTTTACAATAAAACTTCAGAATCATTCAGTTCGTATCCCGTAAGCAAAGGGATTATTAAACAGTAGAAGTCAATTGTATATTCGTCACAGTGATCGAGTGGAAGAGCAGCTGTTTACACTGCACCAACTGATAACTGAATAAATTCAAAACAGGCTTCATTTTGTTTTGGGCACAGGACGGGGCCTGCATAAATAACTGTAAATAATCATGTTACTCTTGAGGGGAGGGTTTGTCAATAGATGGAAAATGAATCGGCTCAGGTTTCTTCAGATAAACCGGTCCGGCGTCTTGCCGGCGGTCTTTTTGATAAATATCTAAATAATAAGGGAATTTTTAAGAACAGGGAAGTATTGAGGCACTCACACAGGCCTCATACATTGCCGCACAGGAAAGATCAGATCGACTCAATCGCATCCATACTTGCACCGGCAATAAGAAACGAAACCCCCTCCAACATTCTTATTTACGGAAAAACGGGAACCGGGAAGACAGCTTCCGTGAAATATGTCGGTTCCGAGCTCGAAAGCGCATGCAGGGAGATGGGAAAGGCATGCAACGTCATTCACCTGAACTGCGAACTTATCGACACACAGTACAGGGTTCTCGCCCAGATTGCCAATGAGCTTGAAAATATCGATAACAAGCCCAGCGACAAACCGAGGACAAGCATCCCGATGACCGGGTGGCCGACCGACCAGGTGTATACCGAACTCCGAAATCTTGTCGAAGCGATGGGCGGAGTCAATGTTATCGTCCTCGACGAGATCGATAAACTGGTAAAAAAGAGCGGAGACGAGACCCTCTATAACCTCACCAGGTTCAATTCGGAACTTAAGAACGCGAAGATCAGCATGATCGGCATATCCAATGACCTGAGGTTCACTAACTTTCTTGATCCGCGTGTTCTTTCATCGCTTTCCGAAGAAGAACTTGTCTTTCCGCCTTATAACGCACCGCAGCTGTGCGATATCCTTCAGCAGAGGGCAGATGTGGCTTTCATGGAGAATGTCCTGGATGACGGAGTCATTCCGCTTTGCGCCGCTCTTGCGGCACAGGAGCACGGGGATGCGAGAAGGGCTCTGGATCTCCTCAGGATCTCGGGTGAGCTCGCCGAACGCGAGAACTCGCAGAAGGTCTCGGAGACGAATGTAAAGATGGCCCAGCAGAAGATCGAGACAGACAGCATGATTGTATGCATCTCGTCCCTTCCGACTCAGAGCAAGGCCGTCCTGTATTCGATGCTCCTCCTTGTGGACCTCAACAAACAGCTTTTTACGACCGGGGAAGTCGCTCAGGTGTACAGGGACGTCGCACACGTAATCGATCTCGACGTTCTTACCCACAGGAGAATAGCGGACCTGATCTCGGAGCTTACCATGCTCGGCGTCATCAACTCCCGCGTAGTCTCGAGGGGCCGGTACGGAAGGACCAAAGAGATGTGGTTTTCCACCGGAACCGCCGGCATAAAGGAGACGATCTTCAAGGACGACAGGTTCACCGAGGAGGATCTTGCTAAGATGGATCTCAGCCGGTACAGGGCACTCTTAAGATAAATGAAACCAAGACATTCCTATATCAGTTAACCGGCGGCATTAATTGTGCCCGATGCCCCGGGTACCGGTGAATCCAATGGATGAAAAAGATCGAATGCTTTTAAAGCTCCTTGAAGAGGACTGCCGTACAGCCGGCTCCGTCCTCGCCGACATGCTCGATCTTGACGAGGAAGGAGTCAGGAAACGCGTTCAGAGAATGGAAGAGGAAGGAATAATCAGGAGTTATTCCGCAAATATAGACTGGGAAAAGGCAGGGGACGGCTATGTTGCCGCAATCCTTGAACTGAAGGTGACCCCGGAGAGAGACTTCGGGTACGACAAGATAGCGGAGAGGATCGCACACCACCCCCAGGTAAGGTCCCTGAGGCTGATTAGCGGGGCATACGACTTCTCGATGCTCGTCGTCGGAAAGGATATCCACGAGGTGACGAGGTTCGTATCCGAACAGATCGCCCCGATGGAGCATATAAAAGAGACCGCAACGATCCTCATCATGAAGACTTACAAGGAGAACGGTTTCGAGATATTCGAAAAAAAAGGCCGTGAGAGGCTCCCTTATACATTTTAGGAGTGCATGCTGATGAGGGATTTTCGTTCGGACAGAGTCAAGGCGATCCCGCCTTCGGGTATCAGGAAATTTTTCGATATAGCCCAGGAGATGGAGGATATAATCTCCCTCGGCGTCGGGGAGCCTGACTATGACACTCCGTGGAATGTACGGGAGGCTGCGATCCGCTCGATCGAGCAGGGACAGACCGCATATACGTCGAACAGCGGCCTGCCCGAACTCCGGAGCCTAATATCGCGGTATCTTTTTGACCGCTTCGGTACGGACTACTCCCCGAAGAACGAGATAATGATAACCACCGGGGCCTCCGAGGCGCTCGACATAGCGATAAGATCTGTGGTAAATCCAGGTGACGAAGTCCTCGTGGCTGAGCCGGCATATATAGCATACACTTCCGGCGTAATGCTCTCCGGGGGAATTCCCGTCCATGTTCCCTGCCTTGAGAAGGACGGTTTCAGGCTGACACCGGATGCCCTGATGGAGAAGATAACCCCGAAGTCGAAGGTTCTTCTCTGCAATTTCCCGAACAACCCCTCCGGGGGTGTGATGAGCAGGGATGACTATAAGGCAATATCGGATATCATCGTCGACCATGATCTTCTCCTGATATCGGACGAGATATATAACGAACTGACCTATGAAGGAGAGCCCGCCTCCGCCGCTTCGGTGGAAGGCCTCCGTGAGAGGACCATTACCATCAACGGGTTCTCAAAGGCTTTCTCGATGACAGGCTGGAGGGTCGGTTACCTGTGTGCACCGGAGGAGATCTGCAGTGCGGCACTTAAGATTCACCAGTACGTCATGCTCTCCGCACCTACGGGTGCCCAGTACGCGGCAATCGAGGCCCTGAAAAACAGCTGGGATTCATGTAAGGCGATGGTAAACGAGTACCATGTGAGAAGGAACCTCTTTGTAAACTCCGTCAACCGTGCCGGCCTGCCCTGTCATATGCCGAAAGGTGCGTTCTATGCCTTCCCGTCGGTGAAGGATACGGGTCTTTCGGATGAGGTCTTCGCCGAGAGGCTCTTGAAAGAGCATCATGTGGCTGTTGTTCCGGGAAGCGTCTTCGGCCCGTCTGGCGAGGGGCACCTGAGATGCAGCTATGCTGTTTCGAGGGACGATTTGCTGACTGCTGTTGCAAGGATCGAAGAGTTCATTGGAAAACTTTAAGTCCTTTTTTTTCGGGTGTATCCCTGAAGGTGGATTCATACGATCCCTGGAATTCGTAAGACCACAAGACCCCTTTGTTTCCACTGGAAAAAAAACAATTACACCGTAATAAACCCAGTGTCAGACAATTGTTTGATAATATATATCCTGTTAATTATTTTTCAAATCCGCGCATCTCAGGTGTCTTTGCACATACAAAAAAGCAATAATTTATTCTCTCTTTAGTGGCGCGGGTATTGTTGCCCCTTTATCGGGAATGACCCCCTTGTTTCCATTGGAAAAACGCATCTCATTCGTTCAATCCCAGAACAAATCAGAATGAATTGATTTATCCCTCTCATAAATGGACAGGAGATGAAGGTATTGTTATCATTTTTTTAGTACTTTCAGGTATAGAGATTGGGTGGAGGATACTGGTTTTATGCAGTACCTGTCACTATCTTTCCAATCTCCTCAATATAATACTGGTACTCTCCGAGATCTCCATTGGCAAGAGCATCCTGTGCCTTGTAATATAGAGCCGTAATCTTCTGCAGCAGTTCGGAGTCCGCTGTTACTACAGTACCTGCCCCTCCGCTTTCAGCAGCATCAACTACTTCTTGTGCTACCGCTCCGCCGAATATGACGCCCAGGGCCTCGTCGAGTGTGTTCTGCATCGTCAGGCGGTCGTCGTATGCGACTATCACACGCTTCAGCTGCGGGAGCGTGCCTCTCTCGGTGGCCTGCAGGTAGAGCGGCTCCACATACAGGATCGAGTTCTCGATCGGGATTACCAGCGTGTTGCCTCTCAGGACCGACGACCCGGACTGCGACCATAGCGTGATGGCCTGTGAGATCTCCGTATCCTGGTCGATCCTCGCCTCAATCTGCATCGGGCCGTAGGTCAGCTCCTGTTTTGAGAACTGGTATACTATAAGGTCGCCGTAATCCGGAGTATCGGAGCGGCCCGCCATCCAGCCGATCATGTTCTCCTTTCCGATCGGTGTGAACGGGAGCATGAGTATGAACTCCTCGGAGTCCTCCTTCGGGAGCTTCATAATAACGTAATACGGCTGCATCTGCTCCCTGTCCTCCCTGTAGACCTCGTCAGGGATCACCCATTCGTCCTCCCTGTTATAGAAGACCACCGGGTCCTTCATATGGTATGTTGCGTACCTGTCCGCCTGTATCTCGAAAAGGCCCTGCGCATACCTGATATGCTCCTTAAGCTCTTCGGGCATATCCGAAAAGTCCCTGAAGAGTTCGGGGAAGATCTTCCTGTAAGTGCCTATTACCGGATCGTCCGGGTCTATCACGTAGTAGGTCACTTCGCCGGTATATGCGTCGACAACGGTCTTTACACTGTTTCTTAGATAGCTTGTTTTATACCCGTTTATGAACGAGGTACCGACCGGCTCCGAGTAGGGGTACATATCCGAAGAAGTGTAGGCATCGATTATCCAGTACAATTTACCATCGGCGACCACTACATAGGGGTCGTTGTCGTACGACAGGAACGGTGCGATTGCAGAGGCACGGTCCACTATGTTCCTGTGCATCAGTATCCTGCTCTCGTCATTGATCGATCCCGAGACGATCAGTTCTAACGACCCGAATTTTATGCCGTAGATCAGCCTGTTAATGATTCCCGAGAGTTTTACACCTGCGTCTCCCGAATAGGACGTATAGACGTTTGCCTCCCCGGAGGGGTAGTCAAGCTCTTCGGTGTCTGTATCGGTGACGATGTACTGGTTTGTCATCTCCCCGAAGTAGATCCGCGGATGGTCAAGTTCGATATATTCTGATGAAGGGGGTATGTCCTTTATGTAGAACTCAGGGAGCCCCTCCGATGTTACCTCGTCCACGGGCGTCATCACGACGCCGTAACCGTGGGTATAGACCAGGTGGGTGTTGACCCATGTCTGGGCGGTGGAGGAGAGGCTTCCGGTGTCCATCTCCCTTGCTGAAATCAGGACCTCTTTGTAACTCCCGTTGATTTCATATCTGTCGACATCAACGTCGTTGAATGCGTAGTATGTCCTGAATAGCTGGAGCTGTTCGTAGGTGCTCTTAAGAGGCCGCCAGTCCCACAGCCTGATATTTTCGGCGGTCAGCCTGTTGTCCTCGATATCCTGCGCCGTCAGATCGTAACTGACATTGAAGGGGGTTTCTTCGGCATCGGAGAGGCCGTAGGCTTCAAGGGTATATTCGATATTGTTTTCGAGGTACTGTTTCTCGAGATTGAGCTCGTTCGGCTGGACGATCAGGCCCTGGACTGCAAAGGATGCGAGGAGCCCGACCGCAGCTATTGCAATGAAGGCCGCAATTCCGTACTTGATGACCGGGATGCTCTTCAGTCTCTCGTTCACGAGGAAACCGATGCCTATTACAAGGGCGACTGCCGTAAGCAGGGTCAGTACAGGCAGTGTGACATGGACATCGGTGTATCCGGCACCGAATACCGCCCCGGAACGGGTAAAGAGAAGATCGTATCTTACGAGCCAGAGCTTTGCGGCTATCGCGGCAAAGAGAAGGAAGAGGAGCAGGTTTAACTGGGGGAGAAACTTCTTCAGGAGGCCGGACCAGTCGGGCCCTGCCTCTCCCGCGTTGACAAAGATCTGCCCGCTCTCGCTGAAGCTGATCCAGTCTTCCTTCAGCAGATACGATAATGCCGAAAGGAGTATCGAGAATACGAGAAGGCCGATTGCAAAGGAGGTTGCAAGCGAGTAGAAAGGAAGGGAAAATATATAGAATCCTATGTCCAGCCCGAATACCGGATCTTCAAGTGAAAAAGGAACCTGGCTGATGTACTTCAGAACAACCTCCCATGAGGACGATACCCACAGGGCGGCCAGGAGTCCGGCAAGTGCGGCAAGCGCCCCGGCGATCCAGAGATTTCCGCGGTTTTTGACTGCACCCCCCGATGCGGTCTTTGCGGCAAACCAGGCGTTTATGAAAGAGAAGGCGAAAAAAATCAGAAAAGCAGCTGCAAAAAGGGAGATCCTTGCCAGGATTATTGTTAAAAAGACCTCCTGGTAACCGGTGCTCCCGAACCAGAACCATTCTCCAAGGAATCCTGCCGTTACCAGGAACAGGAATCCTATGATGAGCAGCACCGCTGCTGCTATATGGGGTAATTTCATGGCATTCACTAATTAATGAGGTGTTTGATCTGCAAAAAAGGGTTTGGAAGATCTGCCTGTTGTATTATACCGGATGGTAAAAAGCATATTCAGGGGTATACGATTCCCGCATTTTGAAGAAGGGTTTCGATATTGCCCTGGAGGCCGGCAATGCCACATTCACGCCTGAGTTTTTTGAACATTATCGTAAACTCGTGGACCTCCTGCGGAGCAGGGTTGAAATGAACCGTGCCCCCGGGCAGACTCCTGAAGAGCTCATCAGGGGTCGAGAACTGGTTTATTCTGATATAATTTGTTGCAAGCTCTACAGGCGTATGAGCATCCGAACCGACGGATACGGGTTTGCCGAACCTTCCGGCAAAGACCTGCCCCATCCGGTTCTCCACTGAATCAGGTGTTCTTGCATTGTAGCCCTCAATTATATCGATTCTTTCCGCGATTCTGTTTAAGGCTCCGTTGTCTATGGCCGTGGAGCGGAAAGTGCAGAACGGGTGCGGGACGATCGAAATCGCACCCTGGTCCTCTATTATGTCGAGTGTCTCTTCTGCGGAGATGCCGGGGGCTATCTCCTCGTTCAGGAAGGCCCCGATGATCTCGCCGTCTGCCGTAAGTATCTCCTCTGCCAGGATGAGGGGGATGTCCGGGTCGGTTCTCCTGATCTCGGAATAGACCTTCTGCGATCCGGTGATGCTGTCATGGTCGCATACCAGCGGGAGTATCCCCGTCTTCTTCCAGGAGCCGACAATTGTCCTGATATCGATTATCGAATCGTTCGAATATGTGGAATGGACATGCATATCAAACATTACCGTTCCGGGCTCCTCTTCCCGTTCTCTATGGAAATTATCTATATGCGGCGTAGCATACATATATGAGGCAGGCATAAACATGTATTCGTTTATACATAATATATATTTTTGTTTTTGGACATATAAAATTGACAGATCGGGGTGTTCTGCTGTAACATAAAACCGGGGTGTCGGGTCAACAATATTCAGAACTACTGCTCTTCATTAAAAAAGCCGTAATGCTTTCTCAGGTAATCTATAATTTTGGTCGATTCGATTGAATCCCTGTCTAGTTGGGAGATGATATCGTTGATCTGGATAACCTGCTCACAGATTATCTGCCTCGAGGTGCTTTGGTTGATCTCGATCTGGCCGAGGATTATGGCAAGCGGGTTCCTGATCTGGTCGTTCAGGATGTACATCTTCGAGACGTTGTTTTCGATCTGGTTCAGGGCGGTCCTGTTCTCGGCTTCGAGCCGCCTGTTTTCGGTTATATCTACGGCAATGCCGAGTATATTCGAAGCCTCCCCTGGTTTTGAATTCATTGTCTGAAGCGAGACGACAACATAACGTACTTCTCCGTCTTTCCTGACCAGAGTCAGCGGGACCCAGTCGATACTGCCCGGAGTTGATATTAAATCCCGGATGCGGGATTTTAACTTTTTAGTCTCTTCATAGTCTGAAAGAAGCCGGCTCCAGATATCGGATCTGCCGAGAACCTCGCTCTTCGGGTAGCCCGAGATGTTCTCGGCACCTTTGTTCCATATGATTACCCTGTTTTCACTGTCCGATACCGTGACCATGACCCGGGGGTTTTCGATGATTCTATTCTGGAATTCCAGGAGATGCTCGTTTTCTTCCTGGTCCCCGCGGCTTTTCTCTACAAGATATGATACAAGTGCTGCTATGACAATGAACATCAGCATCCTGATGAGGGCTGAAGAGATGACGATTATATCGCCGGAAAAGAAGAAGATAACCGGAATTACATAAAAAAGAGAGATCCCTGCTGCAGCATATATTCCTTTTTTTGGATAGTAGTATGCCGAGATGAGTATCGGGATATAGAAAAGATGAGGAAAAACAAATGTTATGCCCATCGAAAGCATCTGGCATGAGATTACGAATATAAGAAGGGTGGAAAAGAGGATTGTATTATCGATTAGAAAGGATTTTTTCATGGATACGGCTCCTCTTCTAAAAAAAACCGGAAAATAGCTTTATTAAACAAATTCCTCACAAAGCATTCCCCATAATCCCGAGATTATATTCTTTAAATCTTCTTAGAAAATGTTTTTATTTATTCTTTCTTAAAGGGTTGGTCTGTATTTTTTGTTAATTTAACTTCAAAAAGTGTCACCGGATGCATCTCCTGAACATGGGGTCGTTTCAATCATGATACCTTTATGTCGAATGCTGACCTCATCATTAATGAAACATAAATGAGCTGTATAATAATAGTCGGTGGCTTTTTTGGAGATGAAGGCAAGGGCAAAATCGTTGCCCACGTTGCACATGAAGATAAACCCTCAATAATTTCCAGGGGCGGGGTAGGCCCCAATGCGGGACATACCGTTCAGGTCGGGGAAAAGGAGTACGGAATCAGGATGATACCTTCCGGGTTCGTATATCCCAAAGCAAGACTTATGATCGGCAGCGGCGTCCTTGTCGACCCCAATGTCCTCAAAAAGGAGATTGAAATGCTCGATGTCGACGACAGGGTCTTTATCGACAAAAGGTGCAGCATAATCGAGGAAGAGCACATAAAACAGGACAAGGGCAACGAGCACCTCTCGAAGACAATCGGGTCCACCGGGACAGGCTGCGGCCCGGCAAATGTCGCGAGGGTGAACAGGGTTGCAAAGCAGGCGAAGGATATCCCTGAGCTTCAGAAGTACCTGATCGACGCATCCTACGAGATCAACTCCGCACTTGACAGGGGCGAAAACGTTCTCCTCGAAGGAACCCAGGGATTCGGAATATCGCTCTATTTCGGAACATACCCGTTTGTCACGAGCAAGGACACATCTGCGTCGCAGATTGCCGCGGACAACGGTGTGGGCCCGACGAGGATCGACGATGTAATAGTGGTCTTCAAGGCATACCCCACAAGGGTGGGAGCAGGGCCGTTCGGCACGGAGATGTCGAAAGAAGAGTCGATGAGGCTTGGAATCCAGGAGTTCGGAACCGTAACCCACAGGGAGAGGCGTATCGGGTGCTGGGACGGGGCGATGGCAAGATACTCGGCCATGGTCAACGGGTGCACTATTGCGGCGATAACAGGCATCGATCACATCGATCCTGAGTGTTACGGTGCGACGGAGTACAGCCAGCTTACCGAAAAGGCTCTTGAGTTCATAAAACAGGCTGAAAAGGATATCGGCGCACCTGTAAAGCTGATCTCGACAGGGCCGGAGATGAACCAGATTATCGATATAAGATAAGGAGCAGCGTTATGAAGATGTCAACCTACGAGATCCTTTGCTGTCCCGTATGCAAAGGCGATCTCGAACTGAAGGTCGTTGAGAAGATCGTTCTTGAGAGCGGTGAAGAGGATGTCATAGAGGGGACTCTCCGCTGTCAAAAATGCGGTGTTGACTATCCGATCTCGGACGGAATCCCGAACCTTCTTCCGCAAAATAAATAAAGGCACAAAATAAGGGAATTAATATGTCGGTACATATCCGCCTGAACAGGAAGGGAATAAACTCAATAGAGATGCCCGAATCGGCTGACGTCGGGGTGGGGGAATCTCTTGTGCTGAAGATGATAAATCACGGCGCCCCCCTGCATCTGACGGTTTCGACAATAAACGGAAAGAGATTTACCCATTTCATTCATGAAAACATGTATGTTGACGACAGTCTCGTTCTCAGGATACCTATTCTCTCCGTGGCACCCCCCGGAAGTTTCCGTATCGAGATAATTACAGGATACGGAACAGTGAAAGAGGAGCTGACGGTGAACGTCCACGATCAGGAGATCGAGCTTCCCGAGGGAATGGAGGAGATCCCGGATATCGAGGAGAAAAAGAGTATAATATCGGGTAAAGACGCCCTGGTAATTCTCTGTGCCGTTCTCGCGTGGATCTCTTATGCGTCCGGATTCTTCTATCCGGGATTAATTCCCGTAATTGTTCCGATGGTTCTTCTTACAGCCGGTGTTGTTATCGGATGGTTCTTCCGGTCCTCATAATCTGGCTCTCTCTCCTTGCAGACAGGGTCGCGGGGGATCCGCCGAACAGGTACCATCCTGTCGCCTGGCTTGGCAGATTTATCGGTTGGTGGGGCAGGCCTGCAGTCTATCCTGAAAAAACCAGGAGATTTGTGGGATTTTTCATGGGCATCCTTACCGCAGTTTTATTTTCGCTGCCGTTTTTTATCCTCGATCTTTACCTGCCGGTCTGGGCTGCAATTGTCGTAGCACCGTTTCTTCTTAAGATCTGTCTTGCATGGAGGTGCCTTGAGGAGCATGTTGCAAGTGTGGAGAAGGCCCTCTCACAGGAAGGCGGCGGCAGGAGCGAGGTGGGAATGCTTGTTTCGAGGGACCCGGATTCGCTCTCAGAAGAGGAGGTTCTCTCCGCCGCATACGAGTCCATGTCCGAGAACCTGACCGATTCGATAGTGTCTCCACTCTTCTACTATTCCCTCTTCGGCCTCGGAGGTGCGGCCTTCTTCAGGGCCTCGAATACTATGGACGCCATGCTTGGCTACAGGGACGAGAGGATAAAGATCGGGTGGTTCCCTGCGAGGCTCGACGATCTCCTGAACTTCATCCCTGCCAGGCTCGCCGGGCTTTCCCTTGTAATATGGTTTGCAGCAAAAGGGAGCCTGGGTGACGCATGGGCCGTTCTGAAGCGCGACAGGAAAAAAAGGGCAGGCCCGAACGGGGGTGTGACGATGTCTCTTATCGCTGGCGGGTGCGGTATTGCGTTCATAAAACCCGGGGTCTATGTTATCGGTGATAAAAAGAGAAGCCTCATAGAGGCCGGAGCTGATATAAGAGACGCAGTCCGGGCTGCGACAATTATTTCAGCCATAATTTTAAGCCTTGTTCTTCTTGCTGCAGGAGGGATCGTTTTCAGGTTCCTTCTTTGCCTGTAGATCCTGTCTCTTTTTTTAGTTCTGAATGACGTTCTATTTTGCAGGTTTCCCGAGCATCTTCCTGAACTCTGCCTTATACAGCCTGAGCAGATCTATGAAAAACGCCTTGAGGTCCGGGATGATCGTGATCATCGCGAGGCCGACAATTATTACGGTCAGGAGCGAGAGGCCGAATTCGGATATTATATTATGCGACCAGAAATAGCTCTCGTAGCCCAGTTCCCCGTTTGACGCGATCCATGGCAGGAACGGAAACCACTGCTCCGAATACGCTATGATCACGAAGAGATTCCTGATCAGGTTCATTATGAAGATGACGGGGACGATAACTGCAAATGTAAGGGCCTTCTGCCGGAGTGTAGACGGGACAGACCAGGCTATTCCGAGCATGAGAGCCATCGCCTGTATGCCCGTGCACCCGAGTATAATCCGTACGCTGTAGATGTCATGCATAAACAGGTTCCATTCGGCGAGGGTGTAGCTGAAGCCGATGAAGCCGAAGATGGATTCGAGTATCGATATATTCACCCCGATAAGCCAGTCCCCGAGCGGCTCTATATAGGCGAACGGGGCGAAGACCAGGAATCCGATTGCCGCCGCCCTCGTCATGCAGAAGACGACGCTGTTCTCTTCGTTGAGTTTTTTTATCGTAACCCAGAGTGCCGGAAGCGCAAGAAATGCGATCAGGGGATATATTATGTTGTTCTCTGCAAAGTATTGCGGAAAGTTCGCGAAGAGAATCCCCACGAGTGCGGTCCAGCCGACCGCCGCAAACCATTTTTTATATGGCAGAGGCAGCAGGAATCCCAGAAAACCTGCAAAAGACAATCCTGCTACGATGGCTTCCAACATTATTCTATATCGTTTCTGTTTCCGGGCAAAAATGTTTACTGCAACTCTGTATGTTTAAGGTGGTCCCCTACCGATCCGGGCTGATCATGTAATTATCCGTTTATGCATTCGTTATGGGAATTGTTATGTCCTAATAAATGAAAAGATCAAACGATTATTCATGGATGTGCAGATTGAGGAGAGTAAGAGGGAACTGTCCAGGGTTCTTGAACTTTTGAAGGAAGAACCGAGGGGACTCAGTATTACGGATATTTCCCGTGCCCTGAAGCTCAACCGCAACTCAGTCTCGAAATACCTGAACATGCTTCTGATATCAGGCCATGTCGAACTGCGGAGCATCGGTGTCGCGAAGGTCTATTTTCTCTCCAAGCGTGTCCCGATATCTGCTATGCTCGACTACTCCTCCGATGCCATAATTGTCCTGAATCACAATATGGAGATAGTAGTGGCAAACGAATCGTTCCTCAGCCTTACAGACAGCGAGTTCAGGGACATAATAAAGATGAAGATTGCCGGATCAGGTATACCTGTCATCACGGACCCGGGGGTCTATAAAGAGATTGTAAACGGTTTCAAGTCGGACAGCAGCTCCTCGGAGATGGAGTGGGGGGACGGTTCAGGCGAATACTTCTACAGGATAAAGTTTATTCCGACCGTTTTCGACGAGGGAAGCCCCGGTCTTACGGTTATAATCGAGGATATCAGCCAGATAAAAAAGACTCTTCTGGTAAAGGAGAGGATGCTCGAGGAGGTCCATATGAGGGTCAGGAGCAATCTTGCAGTCGTAAACAGCCTCCTGAACATACAGTCGGGAAAGCTCCGCAATCCCGAGGCGGTGGATGTTCTTGCCTCGACACAGAGGCGTATACAGGCGCTTGCCCTCGTTCACGAGAACCTCGGGCTGTCCGAATCTGGATATATTCTCAGGGTGGAGGATTATATCAGGGAGCTTTCGGCGGATCTTGTTGAGGGGCTTGGTATAGGCAAAGGGAATATCGTTGTTAAAACCGATGCGATAGACGTTGACCTCTATCTTGACGAGGCGGTGTACTGCGGGTTCATAATAAACGAACTTTTGATGAATTCGTATATGCATGCATTTCCTGAAGGTGCGGCCGGGGAGATCTCGGTCTCTCTCGGGGAAGACGACGGCATCTACAGGTTCAGTTATGCAGACAACGGCAGGGGTTTTCCTCCGGGTATGAACCTTGAATCGCCGGAATCAACCGGCCTCATGATTATAAGGAGGCTTGTTGAGGATCAGCTCGGTGGAATTATTGAGATTCACCCTGGTCATGGTGTGGCATTTGAGATTGCGTTTGGAAAGTAGGATTTTGTATGAGCGGGGATGTTGAAAGAAGTGCGGATGATCCCGTAAAGATACTGATTGTTGAAGATGACGCCATAATTGCGATGGACATGGAGCAGGTCCTGAACGGGAAAGGCTACAAAGTGGTTGGAAGGGTCGACAGGGGGGAGAAGGCTCTTGCTGCGGTTGAAGAGAAGAAGCCGGATATCGTGCTTATGGATATCAACATAAAAGGAAGCGTAAACGGCATTGATGTTGCAAAGATGCTCCTTAACGATATTCACATAAAGGTGATCTACGTTACGGCATATTCCGATGTCAATATGAAGGAGAAGGCGTTTGAGACCGAACCGGTAGGCTATCTTATAAAGCCTGTTCGCGAGACCGAGCTTATAGACATGATAAGGCAGGCGACCGGCGGGGATTCGTGATCCGGCGTTTAAAGAACTGAAAACCAGAAAAATTGCTTTTTCGGGCGAGATATTCGTAAGATCTGAACTAAAAGGGGCATTTACCCTTTTCGGGTCTGCCGTCTTTCGAAGGAATTATCGGGGGGGGTTGTATGAGTTTTGAGGTTTTATGTGGAATTTCACTTTTCTTCGGAGGTTTGAAGTTTATGAGTTGTTTTCTTTATCGGTAGTGTCATCGGAAGGAATCTGGGCGCTTCCTTAACACTCTGATCAATAGGTTGCCTGCAGGGTATATAAATGAAGAAAATACAGTGGATTATTTCATTTAACCGCCGGGTTATACGATAGAATGAGACCCTTCCTGAACCGGCAGGCTGTAAAATTGAAATTTATTACTTTAATTTTTGTTGAAATTTGAATTAAAAGGGGCATTTACCCTTTTCGGGTCTGCCGTCTTTCGAAGGAATTATTGGAGGTTGTATGAGTTTAGAGGTTTTAGGTGGTATTCCTCTTCTCTTGGGGGGTTGGAGTAGTATGAGTTGTTTTCTTTATCGGTAGTGCCATGGGACGGGAGTCTGGCCAACTCCCTAACACTCTGATCAATAGATTGTCTCCGGGGTATATAAATGAAGAAAATACAATGGATTATTTCATTTAACCCTCGGGTTATACGATTGAATGAAATCCGTTCTTGAACCGGCTGGTAATAAATTTGAAATTCGTCCTTTATCCGAGAGTTCCGGAGATGAACCAAAGCCCGAATCCTATTAAGAATATCCCGCACGCGAATATTACGCCCCTGTACATTCTCTCGGGCATAACATTCTTTCCTTTGGAGACTCCCGCTGATACGAAGGTGAACCACCCGAGATCCGAGAACCAGTGCCCGATCATGAATGCAGCGGCGAATATGATTCCTCCCTTCAGCCCTTCGAGAAGAAAGCCTGCCCCTGTCGTAAGCCACCAGATCCAGAAGTAGGGGTTCGTAGCCGATGTTATGATCCCCGCAAGAAAAGGTGCTGTTCCCGCCTGAACGCTTCCGCTTCTCCCTATATTTATATTTCGCGACGAGAGTATGTTCATCAGCCCGAAAATGACGAGTACTGCACCCCCGGCAACCGCAATTTCGCTTGTGTATTCGGAAAGAGCCGCGGACATTCCGAATATTACGGCTATTGCTATTGCAAGCTCTATTGCAATGTGCCCTGATGTGACCCTCGGCCCTGCGGTCCAACCGGACTTCAGGGACTCGTTGATCGTCGCGACAAGGGTCGGACCGGGAACGAGGGCGCCGGTCAGGCCGATCAGGAATGAAAGCACAAAGAATTCGGGGAGTGTGAACATGAATCCGGTCCTTTAAGTGGAGAAATGTATTCTGAAAAGAGGTGATAAAGGTTGGTAAAGGGGAGATTGTCCTGTTCAGACAGGGATCACTATCGGGCTGTTTTTGAATGTCTCTACATGGACGTCGACACCGTAGACTTCCCGTATCGATTCCGGAGTTATAATATCAGGCCCGCCTGCAGCGAATATCTGTCCGTCCTTGAGAAGGACGAACTTGTCCGAGAACCGAAGCGCCGTATTGATGTCGTGCATTGTCATAACGGCAGAGACCGAGTGGCCTCTTACGACCGCCTTTATTATTCTCAGTATCTCCTGCTGGTTCTTAAGATCGAGGCTGCTCGTAGGCTCGTCGAGCAGCATGAGTTTGGGTTCCTGGACGAGTGCCCTTGCGACACTTACCTTCTGGAGTTCTCCGCCGCTCATCTCGTCGATATATCTCATGGCAAGGTCCTCCATATGAAGGCGTTTGATAGCCGCATCGACGATCTTCAGGTCGTTGTCACTTGTATTCCAGGTGATATGCGGCCTCCTGCCGAGGAGGATTGCATCATATGCCGTAAGCCGCCCCTTTTCACAGTGCTGCGGGACATAGCCGACTCTCTTCGCCACATTGAGAAGATCCATCTTCATGATATCCTCCTCCTCTATCAGGATCGAGCCGGCCTTCGGGTGGTGGATCTTGTTTATGCATTTCAGCAGAGTAGTCTTTCCGACACCGTTCGGCCCGAGGATTGTCATTATTTCATTTGGCTGGACATCGAAGGAGACGTCTCTTAAAACATCCCTGCTTCTGTAGCTGAATTCAATTCCGTTTATACTCAATATCATCTCTTATACCCCTTCAACAGCAGGTATATGAACACCGGCGCACCGAGGAACGCGGTAAGAATCGCAACGGGGAGGACATGCGGTGCGAGGATGAGCCTGGCCGCGGTGTCGGATGCAAGGAGAAGCACCCCGCCGAATACGATCGTTGCCGGTATCAGGAACCTGTGATCGTCACCGACTATTCTTCTTGCCATATGCGGGCATACAAGGCCGACGAATCCGATTACTCCGAGGAAGGAGATGACGATTGCCGAGAGAAAAGATGCAACAATCATCCCGACGAGACGGACTCTCTCGACATTGACACCGAGGCCTTTCGCCGTTTCGTCGCCTGCGTCGATTGCATTGTAATTCCACATGTTCATGACAAAGTAGATCGAACAGACTATCGTTGCAACGCCCATGAGAATCAGTTCGGTTCCGTGAGCTCTTGCAACATCGCCGAAGCTCCAGAATACCACAGCTGCGAGCTGTGTGTCGTCGGCAAAGTACTGCAGGAACATGGTTCCGGCTGTGAAGAGCGATCCTATCGCAACTCCGGCAAGGACCATGATCTCGGGAGAAGCACCCCGTATTTTTGACAGAAGAAGGATTACTCCTGTGGCGATCATCGCGAAGATGAAGGCGATTATTGTCGTAATGTATGGATTGTCGATTACGACCGCATCGGCACCCGTGCTGTGCATGGTGCCGGTTCCGAGAACGATAACAGAGAATGCCGCCCCGAATGCTGCAGCATTCGATATACCCAGGGTGTACGGAGATCCGAGGGGATTCCTGAGGATCGACTGCATCGCTACGCCGGCGACTGCAAGTGCAGCGCCTGCGATTATTGCGGAGATCGCCTGCGGGAATCTTATGTTCCAGATGATCGTATCCCACTGGGTATTGAGATTCGCACCGAAAAGGGTCTTTGCCACATCAAGAGGCGGTATACCCACGGCGCCTACCGATATCGAGATTATCAGGAGAATGAACAGGAGGATAATTCCTGCAATAATGAAAGTGATCTTCTTTCCAATGTATCTGCTGTAATTTTCCGGGATTTCCCCGCCGTTAAGATGTATCTCTGCCACTCTCCTGAAAAAATTTAGAGTTTTATCTGTGTGAAGCCAAGATTATCGTAATATGCGTTAAGTTCGTCGAATACCGGTTCTCCTACGAGGAACGTGTAGATCTCATCCGCCTTTTCGGCAGGATTGATATCGGCGAACTGGTCGGGATAAAGAACTGATCCTACATAGTATGCATCCGCAAGGACCGATCCGTAGTTGGATGAGTAGTAGTTGTACGGGAGCACTCCGTAGACTTTGTCGGACTTTACGGCGTCAGGAGTCTGGTAGGACTCGTCTGTCTTCAGTTCATCGATTGCGGAGGGTGTTGTCTGTAACGTTCCGAGATCGACAAACAGGACTTCGGGGTTCCACTCTATTATCTTCTCCTTTGCAACGTCTGCATGCTCCGTTCCCATCTCCCCGGCGACGTTATAGGCGTTTACGAATACGAAGGGCGGGTACGACGGTTCTGTCGACTGGAACCCGTGCGGTCCCCTGTACGAGATTCCACCGACATAGGTGCTGATCTTGTCATCTTCTGCTACTGATTCGGTACGTGTGTTGAGGTCCGCGATACTGCTGTTGAAGAACTCGATTACATCTTTTGCACGATCCTCCTTGCCCATGACCTCTCCCATTATGGTGAGGGACTGGTACAGGTCTGATCTTTCTACACTAAGGCTTCCGTATGTAAGTGCAACTACAGGTATTCCAGTCTTATCCTGGAGTTCGTCGATTTCACTTGCGGACGTAGGATTGGATTTGAATATGACCTGTGGGTTGCACGCGATAATCTTCTCGGGATCGTCGGCTCCGCGGTACTCACCTATCAGCGGGTAATTCTTTAACTGGGGATTCGCTATCGCGTAAGGTCTTCCTTCAAGCTGCTGTTCTTCGATCTCGATATCGTCGACACCGACTATCTTGTCCTGTGCCTCCAGGTATACCAGAAGCCTGAGAGTTCCTGAACCGGAGCATACAACCGATTCGGGGTTTTTAGGAACCGTAACCCCTCTTCCGAGCGAGTCGGTAATCGTAATGGTCTCTGAGACAGCCGAGCCTCCGGTTGTTTCACCCGCGGTGCTGTCGGTACCCGTGCACCCTGCAAAAAAGGCTGTTACTGCCATTAATACCAGTAATACTGATAATATGACGATTTTTTTAGACATTTTTCAATCACCATGAAACACTTTGTTGAATTAAAGACTTGTGCTTACCTGTAATAAAAATTTTTTATTGTGTCTGAAAAAATTATTAAATCAATCAGAGATATTCTATTTATTGGGTTTTATTTTCATGATTCAATTAAATAATAATTAATTTTTTTGATAGTTACAACCTGTTGGAAACGGTTTGTATAATTTTAATAATAGATATTATGTAAAAAAAGTGAATTTCAGTTATTGTTCTATTCGATTACCCGGGACCTCCCACCACATTACAACGGCATTCATCGTCTCCCTGAATATGCTGTCTTCTGCATGAGGTGCGATCAGTTCCCGGATCTTTTCCACTCTTTCTTTGTCGACTTCGACAAAACGGCCGATAAAGGATGCGATGGACCTGACTTTTTCGTCGATTGTCATCGTATTCGAGTATGAAAAGTGGCTGACATTCGGCAGCCTTCCCCACTGTCTGATGATTACATATGCGAAATAATCTGCATCGGGCTCGAATTCACCGCCGTATTCCTGCCCTGTAATCGCAGTGAATACGTCCTTTACAAGTTTGTCCCTTCCTGCGGGCTGGACTATGGCGCAGTATCTCCTGGAGGCGTTCTCCATCTTGTTTATGTGCTCTTCAAGGTCCGGGATCATCCAGAGGAAGTGGGAGCAGAACACGAGGTCGTAGCTGTTTTCCAGTTCGGAATCGTCCATCCTGAGCCAGTTTTTGTTTATCACTTCGACATTCGTGCATCCTTTCTCCGCCAGGTTTTTTCTGAGAAATTCGATGTTCCTGAGTGAAAGGTCGATTGAAGTTATATTTTTTACCAGTTTGGACAACGGGACCGTCACCGTTCCCGGGCCGGGGCCGATCTCCAGGACTTCATATGACGGTTCAAGGAAATCAGAGAAGATCTCTGCTGTCTTTCTTCCGTATTCGAAGTCGCCTTCGGAGATTTTCTTTGAGAAATCGGCAGCTTTTTTTTCTTTTATTTTAGGATCGAAAGAGAGCTTCGGCCCCTTGAATCTCTCGTCAAGTATGGATTTTCTTGCATCCTGCCAGTTTATTTTGTATTTAAGATCTCTTTTCTCTGGTTTCATAGAGTATTTTAGCTCCCCTGTTAAGTTATAGGTATTTATAAGATCCGGGAATAAATCCAATCCTTTTTACAGGGATCTGCCTTTATAGGATGATTGGCGGAAACGGAGATCCCGCACCGGATTTTTGCGGCCCGCTTCGGTAGGTACTGTTAACTTGCGGAACGTTTTTGCACGTTAAAACCGGTATTCGAAGAATTTTTGTTTTTTCGGGAATCCGGCTGATATCCCACTCATTATTATAAAAACTAAAAAAGGTATTACTGGGTAATATTAATTACAAATTAGTATTAACATACAACTATGGGGCGATTCAAGTTACGAGTCCGTATGGCTCTTTGTTTGGCGTTATTATGCTTATTTTTTGTTACCCCGGGTCTTGCTTTGTATGATTTCGAGGGAATACCCCTGGATATTGCCGGCCAGGGGGAGGTTGAAGGATCGATATACTCTGCCGGTACTTACGGGCTCACGGAGCCGCCGGTTGCGTGCTCGTTCACTCTCCCCGGCGAACCCGTCTGGGCGAAGGTGTACACCGGGGTATGGGGAGGGACGGAAAAATACTCCGGAACCGCTGAAATCTCGATAAATTCTCTTAAAATATTCAAATATTCACTCTACGGCGAACAGGATATGAATGAGAATGTCTACTGCACCGGCCACGGGGTGTACTGGATCTCGCAGGATGCAACGGATCTCCTTCACAGCGGGGAAAACCGGGTGGTCGTGAACACTAGCCGCGGAGAATCGGGCAGCAGGATGGACGGAAGGGTCTATGCGGTCTTTGTCGTTGCGGCTGTCAAGGATGATAGCGGGTATATTACCCAGTACTGGATTGCCGAAGGGAACGAGAACCTGCATGGCGAAGGCTGGTCGGGGAGCAACCCGACGGTTCATGATACTTCCTCGTATACCTTTTCGGGTGCGGATCTCACCGGGATGCAGTCCGCCGAACTCACGACCGTTTTGCTTGCCGGGACAAGGTACCAGCCGGATTATATAACCTTCAATTCGAATGACCTCGGGCAGCCCGAGACGGACACCAGCCATTACCCGGAGGGCGCTACCGATATAGGCGATGAGATTTGTTTCGACGCCGAAGGGGGCTCCGGGACGGAGAGCAGGTATGTAGACGTGGAGTCGTTCGATGTTACCGGTTACGTAAAAGATGATAACACGGTCGTATTCGAGCGGGGGAGGGACAGCAACGGAGACGGGGTTATAGATCCGTCCTCCACGATCTCCGAGGGGGAGGATTATATACATCCCTGCCTGGCTGTTCTCTCCGTAAAGAAGAAGAAAGCGTCACTTCTGCAGGATATGGGTATTGCAGGAATTACAACCGCCAATATGTACGCGAGGGCAACCGGGACACTGACTGCCGAGGTCAGGAATTACGGGGGGAATACGGGTTCTCAGTCAGTAGTTGCATTCTATGTCGACGGGGAGAAGATCGGAACCGCGACCGCTGATACCGGCAGTTCGGGAGTCGGCTATGCCGTCATCGAATGGGCTGCAACAGGCGGAGAGCACGAGATATCCGCAAAGATAGAGTCCCCGGCCGATTCCGTATCGTCCAACGACGAGTATTCGCTTGTCTGTAATATAGAAGACCTGCCCGACCTCTCTCTTAAGGTGTCCAGCCCGGTAAGTGCAGAGAGCGGAGAGGCCGCCGTAAAACAGAGCCCTTCGTTTTTCATGATCCCTGTGCTGGGTGCTGCCGGAGCAGCGGCAGTGTGGGGGAGGAGAAAAAAATCCGGAAAGATAATGGCCGCGACTCTTGTGTGCATGCTGGTCTTATGCCCGGTTCTGGTACAGCCCTCCTTTGCCGCCGGCCTCGAATACCGGGAGTACGTTCTGCCGGTCGAGGTTTTGAATGAAGGGGGAGCAGTGGATCCCGGCGTCTCGCTGACGGTCTATCTCGACGGCGAGAAGGCTGCCTATACGACTCTTGAAAACAGCATAGACAGCGGTGATTCGGAGAGCGTGGAAATATCGATATTTACTACACCGGGCAGCCATAAGGTGCGGGTTGTAGTCGATGAAGAGGGCTCGGTGGACGAACTCGATGAAGGCAACAACAGTTTTGAGGCAGTGTATGAGTTCCCGTAACCTTCTGCCTTCAGCCGCGATCATCTTTTTTTTGATATTCGCTGGTACGGTCTCGGCTTCGTATTCCGGTGACGAGCCCCTTTCCCCGGTTTTCTATGACGAGCTGAACGGAGGGTACGTATTTTCAACGGGGGACAGCATCTACAGCGGGCAGATGAACCCCGGGGATTATTACAACGCATCGTTTGACATTGCGATACCCTCCGATGCAGTGCCGGTGTTTTCAAGGCTGTACGTATACTGGGCATGGAGCAATCTCGAAAAAGCTGCGATATACCCGTCGATCACGGTCTCCGCGACTCCGGCGGGCAGCCATGAATTCACGCTGGCGGAGAGGTATGTCGACAGCAAGGGTTTCGTAAGCTCGTATGACTTCTTTTCAGGCACGGATTCGTATGAGGTGACGGGCATCGGATCGGGAGAGAATTCTTTTTCAGTAACTGTCGGCAATTCGGCGGCCGACAACAGCACATTTGTCATAGAGGGCCTGGGGCTGCTCGTTGTCTACGAGAGTCCGTCTTCGCCTTTGATGCAGATCTGGGCGGACGAAGGATGCGATATGCTCTACAACGATTACGGGATTACCCCCGAGATGGCGACCGCGACTGCAGTCTTCAACGGCA
This sequence comes from Methanolacinia paynteri, assembly GCF_000784355.1. NCBI lineage: Archaea > Methanobacteriati > Methanobacteriota > Methanomicrobia > Methanomicrobiales > Methanomicrobiaceae > Methanolacinia > Methanolacinia paynteri. Next base: position 343,034 of record NZ_KN360928.1, read on the forward strand.
CTGTCGATACAGGGAGTGTGAAGAGCGCCAGAATTGAGCTAGTTGCCCCTTCGGGCGGGTACACGAGGTCTGATATCCCGGACAAGAACGTCATCCTGTTCAACAGGGATACGGACGGGAGCCTCCCCGGGTTCCTTGAGAGCCTGATCTCGGCGATCTTTCCCGGGTATAACGGGAAGGAGTGGATCGACTGTTTCGATTCCGACGAGCTCAGGCAGGTCGGGATCGAGTCCAGGGATGTCGGCCCGTACCTGAAGGGGAGCAACAATATCGTGCGTGTCCGGGACAGGGGCGATTACATGCTGTTTACAAATGCCATCCTCAGCATCGAAAAGGAGGAGGAATGAGGAAATTATGAATCCAATTGTCGAAACCAGCGGCCTCTGCAAGAGGTACAACGAGAGTGTTTCAGCCCTTTCGAACGTTGATGTATGTATAGAGAAGGGAGAGTTTGCAGCAATCGTCGGAAGGAGCGGGAGCGGAAAGAGCACGCTTATGAATATCATCGGCTGCCTCGACAGCCCGACTTCGGGGACCGTCAGGATCAATTCGTGCGATATAGACTACAAAGACCCGGCCTCGCTTGTAAAGATCAGGAGAACGGTGATCGGCTTCGTATTCCAGCAGTTCAACCTGATCCCGAACCTCACGGCGAGGGAGAACATCGAGTACCCGCTCCTCTTCAATTACCACCCTCCTGCAGAGCGCCTGGAGAGGGTGGACTATCTTCTCGCACAGGTGGGGCTCATGAACAGGGGAGATCACTACCCGCAGGAGCTCTCGGGAGGGGAGCAGCAGAGGATCGCCATTGCACGTGCACTCGTAAACAAACCTCTTCTCGTCCTTGCGGACGAACCGACGGGAAATCTCGATTCCGGGACAGGAGAATCTATACTCGGGCTCATAAAAGACCTGAACAGGACGCAGGGAACGACCTTCGTCATAGTCACCCATGATTCGGATCTTGCGTCTCATGCGGACAGGACGATCAGTATTTCGGACGGGATGGTGGTCGGATAATGGGAAGATATGCTGATTATGCCCGCATCGCGTTTAAGCAGCTGATGAGAAAGAAGGGCCGCATAATCCTGACCGCACTGGGCATTGCAATAGGTGTCGCAGCCCTTGTCGGTATTGTCTCGCTCGGGGAGGGGATAAGGTCCCAGTCGATCGACATGATAAAAGAGCAGTCCGACCTGACGTTCATCGAGGTGACTCCGGATATCAGGGACGGGACGGTAATACCGCTTACTGACAGCAAAGTGAAGGCCCTGTCCGGGATTCCGGGGATCGTAACGGCCGTTCCTGCGGTTAAGGCCTCTTTTGCAACTACGCGGCAGACGTACCTGGGAATCGTCGGTATGGAGAGCGGAGGTTTTGAGGAGCTGCTCGAACCAGAATATTCGAGCGGGGGGCCGTATGACGGTAAGGGGATCGTCCTGGGCCATGATATCGAGGAGAAGCTGAGGAGAAACGAGGGCCTGAGGGAAGGCGACGACCTGACGGTCCTTATACGGGACTACGGCGAATCGGGTGCACCCGAGGACCGGACCGAGGTCTTCGCGGTGAACGGCGTGCTCGGCGAGAGGGATGACGAGTTCGACAACCTCGTGCTTATGGATATCGATACCCTGATGGAGATTAAGGGCTACGGCGACAGCTACGACCTGGTTTATGTCCGTGTCGATTCGCCGGACAATGTCCTGGAGGTTGCGGAGAGCATCAAGAAGATGGGCCTCGGGGTTTCAGGTGCCTTCGAGGAGATAGAGTCGGTCAATAAGCTGATGGACACTGTTATTCTTGTTCTGTCGTTCTTTACCGGGGTCTCGCTCATCATCGGCGCCCTGATGATAGTCAATACGATGGTTATTTCCGTATTCGAGAGAACGAGAGAGATCGGGATTACGATGGCCGTCGGTGCTTCGAGGAAGGATGTTATCTTCCTCATTCTTCTCGAATGCCTGTACCTGGGAATAATCGGCGGAATAATCGGCGATATTCTCGGGATCGGCCTCTCTGCCGGGATAAATATCGTGGGAAAGCCTTTCATAATATCCCAGCTCGGCGAAGGCTTTTCTTCTTTTTACGATTCGGACATAACTTTGATTACCGGATGGCTGCTCCTCGAGGGGCTGGTGATAGCCGTGATATTGTCGGTTCTTTCAGGAATATATCCTGCACTGAAGGCGGCAAACCTGAACCCTGTCGATGCGATCCGTGCGGGGAGATGACAGTCTTTGATCGTGGTGGAAAAATGAGAGAGAATACTATGGAACTGAAAAAAACCTATCTGACTGCCTGTATTTTAGGGGTTATCCTTTGTCTGCTGGTGGTCTCCCCGGCATCAGCCGACCAGTACGTCGGCGGGGAAAAGCCTGAGACCATACAGAGCGGAATTGTGTCGGGGGACCTGTGGTTCGACTCATATTACGGTTTATCCAGCGGGATGTCTGCTGAAAAAACTTTTAAAATCCCGGATTATACCGAAATTCAGTGGGCACGCCTTTATGTAGTCGTTTACTGCGGTCATATGCAGAATAATTATCAGGGGCAGGCGACAGTCTCATTTGACGGCGGCCAGGGCAGCAGGAATATAGGTTCTGAAAAACTGAACAGGGGATATGTTTTTGAGGTTGACGGAGGCGTGACACCTGTTTCGGTTAACGGTCATTGCAACAGGGTCACAAGCGATTACCTGATGTGGTATGATGTAACTGAAAAGATCAAGTCGAGGGATGTTTCGGCAAAGGTCATTACGGATCCGCTTGATGATAATTTTGACGGCAGGATCAAGCTGATTACGCTCGTGGTGGCCTATGACGACGGGGATATGGACGAGGTGTATTACTGGGTAAACCAGGGCCATGACGTACATTCATATAAAGTCGAGGATGAGTCGTACATCGGAAAAACCGGTTTCAGTACAAAGGATCTGCCCGATGATTTCAATATCGATTCCGCGACACTCAGTGTAGTTCACCTTGCAAGCGAAAATGGTATTTACACCTTCAACGAGGAATTGCTGGACACCGAACCCTCTACCGGAAGCTACAGCGGTTACCAGCAGTGGGATGTCACGGATTCGGTTAATCCCGGCATCAATAGCGAGATGACCTATACCCGGAACCTGGATATTGAAGGCAGCGGCGACAGCTATCTCGGGGCTTATTATAAGATTGTACTGGCTTTTCTCACGGCAAAGCAGGGAGAGATGGGCATCAGCGTAGAGTCCAATCCCCGGGGGGCCGAGATATATATAGACGGTGAAGACCAGGAAAAGGTTACAAATTCTCTCATCAATCTTCCGGAAGGCAGTTATTCGGTTTCCGTCCACAAGGACTTCTATTACGATCCCGACCCCGTCTACGTTGATGTGGACGAAGGTGAAATAGCGACGGTCAGCTTTAACCTCGAACCGAACAGCTATGAAGGCAAAGAATTCGAGGTGTATAAGAAAGGAACCGTCAAAGGCGGTGTTGCGATTGCAAATGCCAGCAAATATTCCGGGATCCTGAAGAGGGGGAAATCGACTAAATATTCGCTTGATCTCTCTCTTCCTGAAAATTCGACAGTTGAATATGCCCGATTGTACATCTATTCGGCGGAAAGCTACAATACCTCCGGCAAGGAGGACGTAGTGCCGGAGATGGAGGTCAGGTTCGGCAGTAGGGAGCTGGACGGTGAAAAATCCTACAGGGACCTGAAGGTCGACGGGGGATATAAATACACTATCGAGACTACGTGCTACGATGTCTCGCGGGATGTCGGCGGTTCCGGGAAGTACGATCTTTCGATAAAAAACAGCGGAGATAACGCCGATGATGTATTCGCTCTTTACGGATCTTCTCTTGTGGTTGTATACTCAAACCCGGACTCGCCTTCGGCTTCTTACTGGATCGCCGAGGGCTGTGATGCCATCATGGCGTCCGATGAGTATGAGATTGATACTGAGGACGGTACGACCACCGTAGCTTTTACCGGTGATTCCGATTCGGTTACAAACGGCACCCTTTATGTTGTCTCCACCGGAGCAGACGGTCTTGATGACGAGGAGAACAGGATAATTTTCAACGACTACGAGGCGTTCGATCTACTTAACGCCGGCTCTTCGGATGTGAGTACCGTCTCTCTTGATGTGAAACCGTACCTGAAGAGCTCGAAGAACGAACTGTCGATCCAGAGCTATCTCTCCGGCGAGAAGGGCGATTACATGGAGAACAGGATTGCGGTTCTTGTCCTCGAGCATCCCGACACGAGTGCAGCCGAAGAAGAGAGCTATGGCTATACTGGAAAGGAGCTCGAGGTCTATGATAAGGGCAGTCTCAACGGAGGTGTCGATGTCGTAAATGCCAGCAGCTATACCGGGCTTCTTAACAAGGGAGATTCCACGGAATACTCGCTCGATGTATCCCTGCCGGAGGGTTCCGAGGTTGAGAATGCAAGACTGTACCTGTACTCTACCTGGAGCCACGATACGGTGGAAAAGGAGGGTGTAAGCCCGAATATTGAAACCGAATTCAGCGGAAAAGAGATATCCGCCGAAAAATCCTACAGGGACAGGAAGGGAGAGGGGATATACAACTATATTCTCGAGACGACCTGCTACAATGTCTCGGATGAGGTCGAAGGCCCGGGAAAGTACAGCGTATCCGTGAAGAATACGGGAGGAACGGATGACGCCTTCGCTCTTTACGGCCCTTCCTTGGTGATCGTATATTCAGATCCCGGTTCGCCTCTGACCTCGTACTGGATCGCCGAGGGCTGCGACGCACTTCTCGCCTCCGATGAGTTCGGTACGGATACCGAAAACTGCACTACATCGGTAAAGTTCAGCGGGGGTGTAAGTTCGGTTGCGTCCGGCACCCTGTATATGATCTCGACTGCGGCGAGCGGGCTGGAGGGCGACGAGAACCGCCTGGTCTTCAACGATTACGAAGGCTTCAATCTCCTTCAGGGCGGCTCTTCGGATATCAGTACGGCTGTCCTGGATGTCGGGCCTTACGTCAGGGATTCGGGGAACCGGCTGTATGTCCAGAGCTATGTCTCGGGGGATAAAGGGGATTATATGGAGAACCGTGTCGCAGTTCTGGTTCTCGAGCATTCGGGCGGCACCGGTATGACCGAAGAGGCGGGGGATGAAGAGGAGTCCGGTGTCCTGTCTCCGGGCCAGACATCGGCGACGTATCCGCTGTCTCTTTCCGGAGGACGGACCGGTGCCGAACATATCGTCTTCGGCAACGGAACAATTGTACTGCTGATATACGAGGGCTCTTCACTGACCGATTCGTCGGGAATGCCTGTGGACAGCATTATGATAAAAAAATCGGATGCAGGGAATTTTTCGTGGGCCTACACGATCGGCCCATCGGGTGCAAAGAGCGATATTCCGGTTCTTATAGAGGCCGCCGTTCCTGAATCCGGGGGCAGCGGAGATCCGGAACTTGTGTACTATGACGAGGAATCCGGGAAGACCGGGGATACAGGGTCGACATACGACGGGGAAAGCGGCACCCTGTCTGCAAGGATCTCCGAACTTGGGACATATGCCATTGTATATTCGCAGGGAAATTCAGGTTCATCGGACCTGATCTTTCCCCTGAATATAATTGCGGATGTGATCTCCTCTTTCCTCGGGGGCGGTGAGTCCGGTGCGGAGATTCAGGCTGAGCCTGGTGCGAATCTGAATACTACCCCCGCAAATCCGACAGAATCCGTCGCGGAAGTTTCCGCGAAACCCGAGGTAATCGAGATAGACCCAACCCTGAGCGATTTTGAAGTCCGGATATCTTCAAGCCCGTCTTCTGCAAAGATATTCCTGGACGGTAACTATACAGGGAAGACAACGCCTGCAGTTTTTACCCTCCGCGGCGGGGATCACCTGCTTGAGCTCGAGCTTGAGGATTTCGATCCATACAGCGAGAAGTTCCTTCTGTCCGAAAATACGACCTTAAACGCCGATCTCCAGACAGGCATTAAACTGGTAAAGGAAAGGAAATATGACGGCTTTCTCGGGGTCTCGGATCTCGAGGGCATAGGAGGCGTATACGTAACGTCGTACCCCGACGGTGCGACCGTCTACGTTAACGGGTATAACACGGAGATGGTGACCCCCTGTGTGTTCTATGGGCTAAAAGAGGGACTCAATACGATAAAGGTCAAGAAGACGAATATCGAATACTCCGAAAGCTCGAAGAAGGTCTGGGTCGACTCCGGCTCCGTAATGCCGGTGAGCTTCGATGTTCTGCCGTCTTCGGGTAATAGTGCCGATATCGATTCGATAGAGTACGACGGTTATTATTTCACTATCAACGGTCATCTTCCCGAATACGAGCTTCCGAAGGTGGTATCCGTCGGTTCGTCGAACGGCTTCATTACGTTTTATGAAGACGGGAAATATCTCTCACATAACATTCATGCTTATTCCGATAAAGAACTGAACGATATCAGGCCGCGGGATTACAGGTTCGGAAAGATCTTCGTAGAGTCGGACCCGGACGGGGCCGAGATCTATGTCGACGGCTATGATACGGGGTACAGTACACCGTATGCGATAGACGGACTTTCCGACGGCGCCCATTATATCGAGGTTTCAAAGCCCGGCCATATAAGAAGCGGGGAGGAGATCCTCCTGACTCCCGACGAGGCGGAGTACGATGCAAAGCTTAAGATCGATCTCGAATCCTATATCTACGGCTCGCTGGAAGTGACGAGCAATCCTTCGGGAGCGAAGATCTACCTGTATAACAGGGACACGGGAAAAACTACGCCTTATACGTTTAGGTATATGGACATCGGCGGAATCGACGTGAAAGTAGTCGGGGAGGAGAGCACCGAAACCGTCGAGGACGTAATTATAAATCCGCTGGAGACGACTTTATGCCATGTGGACCTGGATTAATCTTATTTTTCTCCCCGGCTCTTTTGTTTTCCAGGCTAAAGTAATAAAAAAATAGTAATTATTAATACTATTTAGAACGGATATAATAATTGTAACACTTTTTAGTATAAGAATTATTTTTGTAATACCTAATTATACTAATGAAATATTTTTGAAAATCTTTTGTGAAAAAAATAGTATTAAGTAATATGAGGATCATGCTTTTACATGCTCAGGAGATGTTAAGCCTGGGCGATCCTATCCTTTCAAAAAAGGAATGGGGGCTTTAAGAAATGAAAAAGCATGGAAAAGAATTTATTGGAGTGTTAGCCGTCCTGTTTCTGGCAGCATTAATTGTGATGCCAGCCGCGGCTGACGACTATTGGGTAGGTCTTCCACCTGTAACTGTTATACAGGATTCGGTTGAGGGTGATTTTGACGTCTATATGGTAGACACTTGGACATCACCTGATAATATCGGAAATGAATATGCAGAAGCTGAATTTGAAGTTCCTGAGGCAGCTGCAGAAGATGCAGTTTTTGCACGACTTTATGTAGTTGTTTACAGCGGGAATATGACAGCTGATTATACAGGAAACCTCACTGTAGAGATTAATGATAATACTCTTACAAATCTCTATCCACTGGATCTTCACTATGTGAACACTACTGGAATAGTGTATGATTCAAATCTTCCACAGGGCGATTTCATTAATCTCTCACGTACAACCAGTGATTATCTTGCTGTTTTTGATGTAGTGGATTACATTGATAGCGAAGATATCACAGTAGAAGTAACAACGACCAATGAGAGCGAAAAGTTCGATGGTAGAATCAAGAAAGTAGAACTTGCCATCGCCTATGAGAACGAAGAAGGTTATACAACAAAATACTGGGTAAACGAGGGGCAGGATCCAGCAACATATTATGATAACGGTTACGTAGGTCAAACCTGGTTTAATGGTGTAACCTATAGCGGTACACTACATAATGTGACGGTATGGGCTGATCCAATTGCCTCAAGCTATTCGAAAGACGGTCAATACGACTGGAATGGAGCTAACATCACAGCTAGTAAGATACCAGTAGTAGGTATTACTAACCAGGCAGGGCTTGATAAGTGGTATCTCGGTTCGGGAGACTTGTTAACTAATAATTACCTATCTTATCAGAGATCGGGTAGCTGGTACAAATTACCACTTGCATTTATGAAGATTCGGTTTTCGTGATCATTTCTTCATAAATCAATCTCAAAAAAAGTGGGAATTGAGGGGATTTTAACCCCCTTATTTTATTAGTTTATTATATTTTGAACGAATTTTGTTATTCAGAATTTGAATATTGAAATAAATAGTACTTTATTTCTTTATTGATTCTTTAAGAATAAAATGGTCTATTTTCCCGTGGAGTACACAGGTAGTAAAGGTCTAAATGGTTATAGTACTTTGTTTTCTGAAAACAAACATTTGCAATTTTAATTAAAGGTTATGTGTATTCATCAAAATTTTAGTCATATTTAATTGTACTTTTCTTTAAAAAATTTGATCAAATAATAAATATAAAAATTTATAATGTAATTGATATTACATATTTTAGTTTAGTATTACTATTGCTATTTAGAGGGTGGTTTTTATTTATGGATGGAGATAATTTCAAATTTCATGCAGGAAAATGCAAAAAAGTGAGTGGATTTGTGATTGTAATGATCGCAATGGTGTGCCTGTTTATGGTTTTGCTTGCTACACCTGTTGCGGCGAATAGTACATCTGCTTCAACAGTACAGCTGGATGATATGCAGATTCCCTTTATTTTGAATCAGGGTCAGCAACATGAATCAGTGAAATTTTATGCCAACACTTTTTATGGTATGACTTATGTCACGGATAAGGATTTGACTTATTCGATTGGTCTGATTAGGGGTAATAATACCGAAATGGTTGTACTGAAAGAACAGTTCATCGATAATGCAAGTAATGCAATCTCTTTTGCTCCTGTAGGTGAAGAAGAAGCTTCAGTTCAGATCTCTTATTTTAAGGGCAGTGATCCTTCAAAGTGGCAATCTGGACTTCCGGTCTACAATCTTGTCTGTCTTGGTGAAATTTATTCTAACATAACAGTGAAAGCAAGGACTCATAGCGGAAACGTGGAAAAACTTTTTTTTGTTGAACCGGGTGGCAATCCTGATGAAATAAAGGTGAGAATCAAGGGATCGAATAGTCTTTCTATTCTTGAAAATGGGAGTCTCTCTCTCGGAACAGTTTATGGCGAAGTAATTATGTCAGCTCCGAAAGCTTATCAAAATGGAGATGAAATTCCTGTCAAATATATCATAATCGATGAAAATACTTATGGGTTCATTATTGAGAATTTTGATTGCAGTAAACCACTTTTAATCGATCCTTCGCTTGATTATAGCACCTTTATTGGAGGTAGTGAGAGGGAGTATGGAAAAGGAATTTTTGTAGATAACAACGGAAACATTTATGCAACGGGATATACTGCTTCTTCTGATTTCCCTATAACTACTGGTGTCTATCAGAGCGCATTGGGTGGAAATTATGATCTTTATGTTTTGAAGTTGAATTCAGAAGACAACATTCTTGATTATGCAACATATCTTGGGGGGACTGGGAATGATTATGGGTATAGCTTAACTGTTGATGATGACGGGAATGCCTATATCACAGGGAACACAGCATCTTCCGATTTTCCCACCACTACAGGTGCTTATCAGACTGTTTACGGTGGAGATGATTATGATGTCTTTGTTTCAAAGCTGAATTCAGATGGCACCGCACTTGATTTTTCTACTTTTTTGGGAGGGGAAAAAGATTATGAATATGGCTATGGTATATCCGTTGACGATGACAGGAATGTCTATATTACAGGATATACAAGATCATCAGATTTTCCAATCACCGCAGATGCATACCAGATCGAATTGTCAGGTACCTCTGATGCCTTTGTTTCAATTTTTAACCCGGATGGCAGTAACCTTGTTTATTCTACATATTTCGGAGGTAGTAACTATGAATATGCATATGGAATTGATTTAGATAACGAAGGCAGCTTATATGTAACAGGAAGAACGAAAAGCAATAATTATCCTGTTACCGCCGATGCTTACCAGAATTCATTGAGCGGTTCATATGATGCCTTTTTATTTAAGATGAATATAGCAGAAAGAAGCCTTACTTATTCTACTTATCTTGGGGGGACTGGGAATGATTATGGATATGGAATATCTGTTGATGATGATGATGATGCTTATATAACAGGGTATACGAAGTCTCCGGATTTTCCGGTCACGGTAAATGCCAACCAAGATGCTTTGGGCGGCGGGATGGATGTCTTTGTTTCAAAGCTGAATTTAGATAGTAGTAGCCTTGATTATTCGACCTACCTCGGAGGGTCTGGTGATGAAGAAGGGTCCGGCATCGTTTTGGACGGCAATGGAAACGCCTGTATCACAGGTTATACCGATTCTTCCGATTTTCCAGTTACCGCAGACGCCTACCAAAGTGTTTTGGGTGGTGATGATGACGTCTTTGTTTTAAAGCTGAATTCAGACGGCAACAGTCTTGATTATTCTACTTATCTTGGTGGATCTGGTACCGATCAGGGATCAGGTATTTCTATTGATGATGCTGGTTCTCTCTATGTTACCGGATATACAGCAGATTCCGGTTTTCCTGTAATATCAGGTGCTTACCAGAATGTACATGGTGGAGGAACGTATGATGCCTTTATTCTTGAAATTGTAGATCATCCTCAGGTCACTTTTACGATATCTCCACAGAAGGGTAATGCCCCTCTAGAGATAGTATGCAATGGAACCACAGTCGATTCTTCAATCACAGGGTACATGTGGGTCTTTGGCGACGATCTATCACAAGTATACTCCGGGCAGAATATTACACATACATTTTCGATTCCTGGTAATTATGATGTCCGCCATGCCGTCGTCACCGCTGATGGTACTTATTGGAAGAACGAGACTGGTTCTATTACCGTAGGAGATCCAGTAACCGTGAATTTTACGACTTCCGAAGTCGAAGGTTACGCCCCTCTAAGCGTTTCCTTCAACGACACTTCGGAATCAACCCTTGAAATTACAGGTTATGAATGGATCTTCAGCGATGATCCTAGTACGGTTTTTACTGGGCAGAATGCAACTCACGTCTTCGAATCTGCAGGTATCTATGATATCAACCACTCGGTTATGACCGCTGATGGTACTTATTGGAAGAACGAGACCGGATATATTACCGTAGGAGATCCAGTAACCGTGAATTTTACGACTTCCGGAGTCGAAGGTTACGCCCCTCTAAGCGTTTCCTTCAACGACACTTCGGAATCAACCCTTGAAATTACAGGTTATAAATGGATCTTCAGCGATGATCCCAACACTGTATTTAGCGAGCAAAATGTAACTCATGTCTTTGAATCTGCAGGTATCTATGATATCAACCACTCGGTTATCACCGCTGATGGTACGTACTGGAAAAATGAGACTGGCTACATTCTAGTCGAATCAGCTGAAATCACTGCAAATTTCACTACTGACAAGACCTCTGGTAGTGCACCTCTTACAATTCAGTTCAATGACACTTCTACAGGAAATGTAACGGAGTGGGCATGGGACTTCGAAGATGATGGAATTATCGACTCCGATCTTCAAAATCCCTCGTTTACATATACTTCTGCCGGGGATTATACTGTCAACCTTACTTTAACAGGACCCACTGGTTCAGATACCATTGTGAAAAAAAATCTTATCAATGTTTCTTTGGGCATAGATCTCAGTGTGGCTTCTGTCAGTGATCTTACACCAGGAATATCCAATACCGTCACTGCAACAATCACAAATAACGGGACAGATAATGCCGGTGCTTTCAAGGTGAATTTTACATTTAACGAAACTACGACCATATTTGAGATAGACGGGATCGATGCGGGAGATACCACATCTGTGTATGTCATTGATACGTTGACAACCCGTAAGTATGGCGATATCGTTCCATTAAATATAACCATAGATACAGAAAACAGCATTGTCGAGAGTAATGAGGCAAACAATGAGTACAATCTATCAGCAACAGTTGCTAGGGGTGGTACATATTACTTCGGTGGTCGGTATTATACAGGGTCCGACATTGAGACTGGTAATTACACTGAAGGAAATATTTCAGTTATTTATTCTCTTGGTGATTCGGGTTACCAGACGGGTGGTGGCTGGTACTCCACAACAGTCACATGGACAGGCAGTGATCTTCCTATACCTGAAGGTGCGACGGTAAAGGCAGCTCGTCTCTACCAGTCATATACCTGGAATGGAGAACCCGGATTCACAGTTTATTTTAATGGAAATGTGGTTGATCCTGCTGCAATGTACTATGACGGCAATGTCGACGATTTATATATGAATGGTCAGGGAGTGTATGATGTAACTCCTTACTTCAATACATCAGGCAACACAGCACAAATTAATGCTGAAACGGCTCTTGGAGGATTATATGGCACAGTACTTGTCGTTGTATACGAAGATTCGAATGAACCCTATAGGTGGATTTGGCTTGATGAGGGTTGTGATACTCTCTACTACAATTCAATGGGAGCATATCCTGATATGTATACAGGATATGCCATTTTCGACAATTTAAAGACAGAAAACATCGGGGAGGCAAAGATTATCACAGTCCTGCCTTCTGGCGGTGATAATACTCAGGCTACTGTTCTTTTCAATAACCAGAGTGTACCTATCTCAGGTGGAGACAACAGTAGAGATCCTGCATTCAAGTATTACTACGTTATCGATGTATTGAAGAATGGCACTAATGAGCTTGGGGTTGTTCAGGGAGACAATTATATGAACCTTGCATTAGCAATCCTTGAGTTAACTGAATTGTCCCAATCCAAAGCGGATTTTACTGCTGGTAAGACATCAGGGATTACCCCGCTGACAGTGCAGTTTACCGATACCTCAACCGGAACCCCTGCGACGTGGGAGTGGGACTTTGGCGACGGCGGGAATTCCACTGAGAGAAACCCGTCCCATACATACACCACAGAAGGCAGCTATACCGTAACACTCAATGTCTCGAACAGCTTGGGCAGTGACATCGAGACAAAGACAGAATATATCAATGTCGGCAGTACTTCGGTGGCATTCGAGACGGATGTAACTAGCGGCCAGTTCCCGCTTACCATTCAGTTTACCGATCAATCGGTCGGGTCGCCGACTGCCTGGCACTGGGACTTCGGTGACGGCGAGAATTCTACCAACCAGAATCCTGTGCACACCTACCTGAGCGCCGGAAAGTATGACGTAAATTTGACAGTGACAGGGTCTGATGGGACCGACTCGCTGGTAAAAGAAGATTATATCTCTGTTGAGGCTATCACCGGGTCATCTCTCCCACTGACAACCGAACAGAGCGGAACCGTGAGCGGCGATCTCTATGTCGGCAGTTTCCAGCCGGTACCTTTTGCTAATCAGGCGAGCAGCGGAGTCAGCGAAAGGGAATTTGTTCAGTCGTTCAAAATTCCTAATTTCACGAGTGTGGAATGGGCCAGGGTTTATGTCAACATATACTCAGGGTCAGGCTCGGCTAACTGGCCGCTCATTGCTACGACCATGTTGGACGGCGATGGCAACGGTGTGTATGAAACCACGCTCGGAGTTGAGAATATGGACATGGATTATCATTCGGCCAACGGCAAAGTCTACTGGCTCAACAATCACACGAACCGGGTTTATTCCGATTATGAAATAGAGTATGACGTTACTGACCTGATTGCGTCTTCCAGCCCGAAGGTTCATGTGAAGATCGAAAATAAAACAACTTCATTCGACGGCCGCCTGAAAGCCCTCACTCTTATCGTAGCGTACAACGAAGAAAACTCCGATGAAGAAGTTCTGTACTGGGTAAACCACGGGGGAGACTGGATAGAATCAGGCAGTTCGTCTACCACTTTTGGCACATCTGGCCTTACATCAGGGTTCACTGACGCAACACTGAGCAATTTGGCATTATCCAGCAAAGACGGGTCATATACATTCAACTCAAAATCACTGGATGGGGCGAATCCGGTAAAACCCCTCGATTATTACGAGAACCATACGTGGTCGGTGACAGATAATATTACACAGGGATCAGACAGTATATTCAGTTACAATCCACAGTCGGGATCATCATTCAAGACAACTCTTGCGACGCTCACGGTGAAATATTCTGCATCATCATCTGCCCCATCCGCGGCCTTCACGGCAACACCCACATCAGGCAAAGCTCCGCTGACCGTCCAGTTCACTGACAATTCGGTACATTCCCCGGCATCATATGAATGGGACTTCGACAATGACGGAAACATTGACAGCACAGAGGAAAACCCGTCGTATGTATATACAACCGCAGGAACGTACTCGGTCAACCTAACGGTTAAAAACGAGAACGGCGAAGACTCCGAGGTAAAGTCCGGTTATATCACCGTCACAAGCGGCGGCAGTACCACCGGAAGCGATCTTAGCTTAACAGGCAGCGTGGTGCCTGTACCGAACAAGGTTGTATTTGCATGGGAGCCGAACACCGTTTACATAGAGAACATCCTGAACAGCGGAACAGAAGACCTCACGAACATCAAGGTATCTCTCTATGCCAACGATGTATCCGATACGGAACCTGTAAACTGGACAACGATAAATTCCCTTAAAGCAGAAGAGGGAACATCCCTTACCTTCATAGATCCTACGATCCGCAAGACTGAGGAGAATGAGGGACATCCTGCTATCATGTACATTGCGGTAGTTGATCCTGATGATACCATAGCGGAGATCGACGAATCAAACAACAGGGTAAACAGCACTGACAAGCAGGTAAAATACAACGGCTACAAGGGCAAGACCTACTGGACCGGTGCCTCGAACATCACCACACGGCATACGTACGAACTCAGCGGTGATATGATCTATTACACCCAGCCTTCTTCGACCTATGAAGGGGTAGGCTGGAAGGAAAGGACCGAAACCTGGACCGCTGGGAATCTCCTGGTTCCTGACGACGCCACTGTCGAAGAAGTCCTGCTTTTCGTCTCGTATAACTGGGACCAGACACCGTCCGGATTGCCGAACTGGACAACGATCTTCAACGGCTACAAGCTGGCAATCACGCCGGGAGCGCCGTACACAGACAAGAGCAACTTCGGCACCTATGCGGAATATACGTACGGCCTGTATGTCGTCGATGTTACGGACTATTTCAGTCGCAACGGCAACACGTTTACCATGACGCCTCAGGGTGAAAATCTGAATGCCCTCTACCCGAGTACGCTTGTCGTGATCTACAGCGATTCGTCCGCCAGTATGAAACAGATATTCATCAATGAAGAGTGCGACGAACTAGGTGTATCCCTTGAAGATTATGGAACCACCGAGAAAGAATCGACTGCATACGCCCCCTTCACGGGAATGGATGTCAATAAAAGTTCCGCCCTGAAAGCGACACTGTACAGCTTTGCCGGTAGTGCAGGATCGGGAGAAGGGAAACTGTACTTCAACGGAGCTCTTGTTGCATCGGACTGGTCCGGCGATATCAAATCTAGCACACCGCTCGTAGCCGATGTGAAGAGCCGTCTTGAAAACGGTGAAAATGAAGCGGAAATACAGGGGACGGAAAGCGGTGGAATGTGTGCATACCAGCAGATCCTCGTCGTTGATTATGGCATCGTCCCGGAGGCGAACTTCACGGCATCTCCCGTGGACGGAAACATCCCTTTTGAGGTGAAATTTACCGACAACTCGACAGCAGGTGCCACAAGCTATGAATGGGAATTCGGCGACGGGGGCAACTCCACCGAGCAGAACCCTACCCATGAATACATCTACCCGGGAACATACTCGGTCCGTCTTAGCGTATCCAATGAAAACGGAACGACTTCATGTCTTGCCGAAAGACTGATCAACGCCGCATGGCCAAGCATTCCCTCGGCAGGCTTCAGCTCGGATGTCAACGTAGGAAAATCGCCGCTCGCGGTCAGCTTCACCGACAGATCGACAAACTCGCCGACTTCCTGGCTGTGGGAGTTCGGTGACGGCAGCAGTTCCACTGAGCAGAACCTGTCTCACACCTATACTGCCACCCGCCTCTATACCGTCAACTTAACGGCCTACAATTCAGACGGCAACAGCACCATAACAAAGCCAGGGTATATAGAGGTCGTCGATATTCCGGAACTTCCCGGTTACAACGACATCTACGTAAAGACGGCAAACACCCCTGAACATGACAAACAGGCGAACGGGACATATTATATCGGAACGTGCGGCAGGGACGACGGCCTGTCGGACCTCCACATATCGACCAGCCCTGACTCTCCGAACGGCAGCAAATACATGACAGACAGCCGGACGGGAGAATTCTATGTAACATATACGGGCAGTCACGAGTTCCAGGACGACATCATACTGATGCTGGCCGTCAACGGAACCGTCCCCGAAGATTTCGCCGTGGATATAACTGCATCCGGCAATAAGTGGACGCCGTCGGATACGGGAGAAAAGCCCGAAAGTATCGCGTCATCATCCATAAACAGGGCCTTTGCAAAGGCCGACTTCACTTACGGTCTCCAGGACTGGAAGCCTGCAGCCGGCAACACGAACTATCCCATGTTCCCGGGAGAGGATATGAACGAAACCTGCAACACGTTCAGGGTAATGTTCATAGATCTCAAATTGGGAGTACTCGGTTCAGGTTATGAAGGAACCGAGAACAAAGGCGCAATAAGAGTTGTTTATTCGTTCACAAACCTGACGTCATTCGCAACCTTCAATGTCTACGGCTGGAACCAGAACAACTCCGGGCAGCAGGCGATCATCGATACCAACAGCGTTTCGAGCGGCTATTCGGTCTATACTACCCCTGTTTCGGGAGACGGCGGGATCGTTCCGGACTTTAGTGCCGACAACACCTCGGGAGAGATTCCGCTCAATGTCACGTTCACGGACCTGACCTCAGTAACCCCGGCATCGTGGCTGTGGGAATTCGGCGACGGTGCCAACTCTACGGAAGAGAATCCGTCCCACACCTACACCATGCCAGGTGTCTACTCTGTAAACCTGACGATATCGAATTCGAAGGGCACGAACAACACGCTGAAGGTGAATTACATCAGCGTTAATAACACAGCACCCCCGGTTGCCGACTTCATATCTGACGAAACCTCCGGCATGGAGCCCCTTACGGTAAAATTCACGGATAATTCTACAGGAAATATTACAAGCTGGAAATGGGAGTTCGGCGACGGCGGAACTTCCACCGAGCAGAACCCTTCCCACACGTATAATGACGCAGGAGATTATTCGGTCAGGCTTACCGTCAAGAACAGCCGGGGAACCGACAGCATCCTGAAAAGGAACTATATCGGGGTCGCGAAATTGAACGGAGATCCCCCGGCTGCCGACTTCAGTTTAACCCCGGCGTCAGGCTCTGCTCCACTCGTAGTCGTATTTACGGACACGTCTGCAAATTCCCCGACAGGCTGGAAATGGGACTTTGAAAACGATGGAATAATAGACAGCACTGCCCAAAATCCGTCATATACCTACAGGAGTACCGGAACCTACTCGGTAGCTCTTACGGTATCGAACAAATTCGGCAGCGACACGGTTGTAAAAGAGAATGCGATAACCATCAGCGGGGTTAAAAACTCCACCAAGACGGCAACCGTCAGCAATTCAGGCACATTGACCGAGAACAGTGACGGCAGCAGGGAATACTCCATAAATACATCCGATGCAGGAGTCAGCGGGAACGATATCGTAATCAACAGCGGCAACTGTGTCATAACAATAAAATCGGATAAAACTCCTGTAGAAAACGGAGGCAGCTACGTTTCGTCCAACGTCACGGGAATCGAGCTCAGGACTGACCCTGTAGAAACCACGATGGACGACGTCGGGGATGTCAGCGGATCGGTGAATGTTTCGCTTAACGGTATCCCGGGTTCGGCTTCCCTTGAAGTCATCCTCGACGAGGGCGATTCGGGAGTCGGTACGGCATTCCAGCTTGCAGCAGGCTCGAGCGGTCTCGACGTAAGCAAAGTGGCATATACGATGAATATCGTGAAGACCAACCTTGAAAACGGCCAGGACATCAAAGAAGCTAGGATTACGATGTCTGTCCCGGTCTCCTGGGTGGACGCGAACGGCGGGATCTCTTCAATAAAGATCATCCGTATAGCTGAGGACGGTACGAAAGAGGTCCTTAACACGACTTATGTCGGGATGAGCGGCGGCCTGATGGTCTTCGAGGGATATTCGCCGAACGGCCTGTCATTGTTCGGTCTTGCGGCCACACAGCAGAAACCGACAGGATCAGGCTCTTCGGGATCTGACAGGATAATAACCTCACGCGGAAGACTGGACTACAAGAACTCCGAAAACCCCTCGGAAGTGCAGTCCTCGGAAGAAGGCAAAGTACTTGCAGATACGAGGGTTCCCTCGGACGACGGTCTCGTGGCGGTATTCATTTCCAAGGGCACGCTGGCACTGGACAAAAGCGGCAACTCCATAGACGAGATTGTCATTGAGAAGAGCGATGAAGATTCCGTGCCTGAAAACGACGATTCGCCGGTGTATGAATTCATGGGCAGGGCCTATG
Organism: Methanolacinia paynteri; assembly: GCF_000784355.1. Taxonomy (NCBI): domain Archaea; kingdom Methanobacteriati; phylum Methanobacteriota; class Methanomicrobia; order Methanomicrobiales; family Methanomicrobiaceae; genus Methanolacinia; species Methanolacinia paynteri. The sequence continues at coordinate 361,568 of NZ_KN360928.1, forward strand.
ATTTCAAGCCTTCCGGGGCCACATTCTCGCCCGGGATCGATATAATATTCTACCTGAGTTCACTTGGCGAATACCAGGCATTTGACGGGAAGGAGCCGGTGATAAGGTACTACAACAAGGCCGGGAAGGAATGGGAGGATCTCAAGACTACATTCGACGAGGATACTATGACGGTCAGTGCCACGGCGAGCCATTTCTCCATCTACGGGCTCTTCGCAATGAGCGGAACCGGGTTATCCGGGGAGCAGGACGCATCAGCAGGGCAGACTTCAAACGCTGCAACCCGGGAAGGCACGGCTGCACCAATAAACAGCCATACCGGTACATCTTCGGCAAGCAGTGCAATTCTCGTCCTCTTTACAGTAGGATTCGTCAGTATTGTCAGTCTGGGGACCTACAGGTTCAGGAAGAGCCGTATGGAAGAGGAGGTCTTCGGGGAGGAAAAATGAGCGGCCTTCCGGGAAACTCCCGGAGTCATGAGATGACAAAACCAACCTCCCCTTACGATTTAAAATCGACCGGGAATCCGAGCGGAGCGGAAAGATGGCTGATATAGTCGGTATATACTGGCTGCCGTTACTTATTCTGGCACTTGTTGCCGGAGGATGGTGGATCCTGGGACAGGAAAATGTAAGCGGTATCAGCGACACCGTCGGTTCGATCAATGACAGCGGAAATGCAACCCGTTTCGACTGGACGGCATTCCGGAACACCAACCGGACGATAGTAGATGATATGAAGGTCGGCCTGGATATGAACGATCCTGCAGAAGAAAAGGACATCGGTTATTTCAGCGGCAGGGTAATGGAAGAGATTAACAGATCCGTCTCATATGAAACATCTGACGCAGCAGATTCGATCAAATACGAACTCTTTTTCATCATACGCGATCCTGCGTACGAGTATAACGGCCCCGCAGCAATGGCTGAAAATTTCCATGTCAGCGTATTCAGGACGACAACAGATCCGCTGATTTCGAATCCTTCGTACCTCTCGCATGAATATGTCGTAAAATACAACATTACGTTCGAACCCGATCCTTCGCAGGAAAAAATGAAGGATACGATCTGGTGGTACGAAAGCGACGCCTCGAGGATCGTCAGGTACCTTACGAACTCAAGCATCGGTGACGATATCGCGGTAATCGTAATCACCTTTAACGACACTGAAGGCGACGGGGCGTTGACTTTCGTCCTTGAAGCCGAAGATCTTGAAGAGCTGGAGAAATACTGGGATAATGACGATGATTATATCAGTTATTTCGACTGGTCGAACATAGTTTCGGGTAAAGAGGACCTCGTCTATTACGAAGACCCGTCCAAGGCGATAGATCTGCCAGCCGGTGTCCTCTCTCCCGGGATTACGGACGGCCTGGATGCATCCGGCATTGACGAGAACCTGAAATACGATCTCAGGTCGCAGTCATACGAACTGATGGAGAGCGTGGACAGTATAAGAAGAAGTGTCTCTGCCGGAAATATCGAAGAAACACAAAAAAATTCGGAGGAGCTTATGGAGCTGTCGCGTGAATTCAGTTCGGGAATCATCAATTATTCTGTGGATGATGAATCGAGGGCATTGATCGATGAATATCTCTCGGGTGTCAGGTCACTGTCCAGGGTAGGTTCACATTACTGGGACAAGGCCCTTCTTCCGGACGAGATATATAACGAGGAGAGCATCGAAGATCTCCGGGAAGGTATAGAGCAGATCAACAATGCTCTTGACAGCATCGGTGAAATCGGGTATAACCCAGAAGAACTGCAGATTGTCTCGTCATCCTCCCCGGGGATTTATTCGGACTGCCTCCCCGCAGGGACTGCCTTCCATTACAAGGATGCAGCGAAAAATAATGACATCTCCATAAAAATTACGAATTATTACCTGAAGAGCAGGCTGCTTCTCAAGGAGGGCACCTTCATGGAGTACCAGGAAGCAGGGTTCGGGAAGCGCTACATCGGCGTTGTGGTAGACATAATGCATCTCGGGTACCGCGGGAAGGGGAGTCCGCAGATCACGACACCGGATCTCAGCTCCTTTGTCTTTTATTATGACGGGAACCCGTATACTCCGGTAAATATCGGCAGCTATATCGGGGACATGGGGGAGGTATACACCAAAACAACTCTCAACCGGCTGGAAAGGTATGAAAGTCTGATAATCTTTGAGATCGACAAGGAAGACGATTTTGATCCCGAAAAGGCCTATGTCGAGGTCGATCTGGGAGAGTACGGCAAACAGGTGTGGCAGCTCTCGTCTGAAATCTGAAAAAAGAAAATCAGTTTATTTTTTTTCCTTAAAATGATCCTTTGCCCCGGGGATGCAGTCGATCGAAGGGGTATACGGCTTAATATCGATTACAGGTGTTCCTTCGATTGCGTCCATGCCTGCAACTCTTATGATTCCGCCGTCGACTGAGAGAACCTCTGCTATATCGAGGCCTATGGGGTTGGGGCGTGCCGGGGATCTGGTGCAGAAGACCGGCCTTTCCTCTCCCCCCAGGTGAGGGGGTCTTCCGATAAGAGTGTCCCGCTCCGCCCTGTCGAACCAGAGAAGGACATATAAGTGGCTGATACCCGGGAGACCACCGAGTCCGGCCCTGTATTCCTCGAAGATCTCGATCTCCGCTTCTTTATCCGGCTCAAGCCTCCCCTGCCTCGGTGCGTCGCCACGCTCCTTGTAGGGGGATTTGATCACCCTTCCGATGGGTTTTACTTCGAACGTATCCATAAGTGCACCTTATTCAGCGGTTGATGCCTGCATATTCGTTGCTGCACGGTATGCAGACAATCTTTCCGTTCTTCACTCTTGCACGCGACTCCGAAACAACCTCACCGCATTCGGCGCATTTTACCGAGTTGAAAAGCCTTGCTTTTTCAGGGATCTCAGCTTTGACATGTTCGATCACGAATATTTCATCCACAGGCCGGGTCAGGTACTGCTCCACCATATCGCTTCTCATCTTATGGTACCTTGCAGTCTCCTCCTCCGATGTTTCTCCGGCGAAGAACTTCTTCATAAGCTGGGGGGCCTCCGGTGCGGAGTTCATTGCAAACTCAGGTTTCTGCGAGATCCTTACGGCATCTGACTTGTCGCGGAGAATGAAAGTGTAGACCTGTTTTCCGTGGTCCCTGAAGATCAGGTTTCCTTTGCCGAATGTGCACCCTGTGACGAACTGGATTCCGTCGATGCTGCAGGAGTCGTTTTCAGCTATGCACACAAGTTCTTCGTCTTCGGACCTGCCTGAGAGAAGTTCGTCGAGCGCTACTTCAGCCGCCCTGTATCCTATTGCGAGCCCGGGGCAGACATGCCCGTGGAATTCGGCGGCTTCTTCGAATGATTTGATCTCTTTCTTCATATTTCACCTGTTGTTGCTACTTTTGCAATATAATTTATTAAATTTGAATGGTATTTAACCGGTTTTGTCGGGGAAGGCGATCGCCCGGTTCCTGAGTCCGTCCTCGAGAACGGTGTATGCAAGCCCGAATAACTCGTCTGCGTCGCAGCCGTGCCCTTGTGTTGTGGCATATTCGATTATCGCGTTGAGGAATTTTGTCGCCATCCTGATCGTGAGTTCCACAGGGAGAGGTTTTAGTTTACCGGATTTTATCCCTGATTCGATGATCTCCGAAAGGAAAAGAAAGTTCGAAATCCCCTCCTCTCTGGTGCCTGCCGGAACATACGGCGAAAGGCAGAACTGCTCCATGAACTTTATCTTTGCGGGATTTTTTATTCCCCAAAAAACGTAGTTGGAGGCGATTTTCATCAGATCCGAATCCAAATCTCCCCTAATCTCCGTTCCTCTCCTCACCTCGTTTCCGGCCTCCCTTTTAATGTCGAGGTACAGCTCTTCGATAAGCTCCTCTTTGGTGGCAAAGTAGTGAAAGAGCGTTCCTGTCGCAACACCCGCTTCGCTGGCAATGAGGGATGTCGGTGTCCCGTGAAAACCCCTCTCTGTAAAGAGTGCCAGGGCCGAATCAAGAATCGCCTTTCTCTTATCGGCGACCGGCATTTTTTTGTGGTTTCCGTCTTCCATTTTACCTTTTCCTCAGGAGATCGAGCTTTTTTCTGAGCGGAACGTAGATCTTTGATACCGGGACGATTATCTTCATGACCGGGCCTTCCATATCGTTCTTGACTTTTTTTAGTTCGTTCGGGATATCGATATGCTGCGGGCAGGCCCTCACGCATCTTCCGCAGCTCCTGCACAGGGATGCGGCAGATTTTTTGTTCAGGAGGCCCCCGAGCCTCGACATATACATGAACTTTTCATGCCGCTTGTCGTCGAACATATGATAGCTGTTGTAGATTTCGAAGCAGGCAGGTATATTGACGCCGAACGGGCAGGGCATGCAGTAGCTGCAGCCCGTGCAGCCGACCTTCATGATCTCCCTGTATTTCTCGCCCGCTCTTTTTGCAAGCTCCAGCTCTTCTTCAGTGAGCGAGCACGGGAGCCCCTCTTCTGCAATCCTGAGATTTTCCTCGAGCTGATCCGTTTCAGTCATTCCAGAGAGAACGACCGTAACCTCCGGCCTGTTCCACAGCCACCTGAGCGCCCATTCAGCAGGCGTCCTTTTCTTTTCCGCCTCGTCCCAGATTTTACCGACTTCGGCAGGCTGGGTTCTGGCGAGATTTCCGCCTCTCAGCGGCTCCATAATCATTACGGCGAGGTTCTTCGAGGCGGCGTATTCAAGCCCTTCCGTTCCCGCCTGGTTGGTCGTATCGATGAGGTTGTATTGTATCTGGCAGAAGTCCCAGTCATAGCCGTCAACTATCTCTTTGAAGGTTTCTATGTCGTCATGGAAAGAGAATCCGGCATAAGTTATCCGGCCGTCTTTCTTTGCCTTGTCGAGAAAATCCGCAAAGCCCATGGTCTTTATCTTCTCCCATCCCCCCCTCGTAAGGTCGTGGATGAGATAATAGTCGATATGGTCCGTTCTCAGTCTCTTGAGCTGTTTATCGAGGTATCCGTCCATGTCGTCCTGCGAAGACGCGAGCCAGTGCGGGAGTTTCGTCGCTATCCTGACCTTGTCTCTCGAACCTGTCTCTTCAAGAATCTTCCCGACGACCTCCTCGCTCTGCCCGTTATGATATCCCCATGCCGTATCGAGGTAGTTGATTCCCGATTCCATCGCATTTAAGAGGAGCTCCTTCGTGTATTCGTAATCTATCCTCCCGTTCTTCTGCGGGAACCTCATGCACCCGTAGCCGAGGATCGAGAGCTCGTCTCCTGTTTTTGGCACTTTTCTATATAGCATCTTAACTTCACCAACACCGACTGATTAGTCAATCTAAATTTGGCCTCATGCGATATAATACTGATCCATTTACTCCGTGGATCTGCCGGTTCATACAGAAAACGGATGACACTCAAAATCCCGTTCTCATATTTTGAGTTTGATAATAAAACCGGAGATATAATCATATGAAAAGTTTCATTAATGACTTTGATAGACTTAGTTCAAAATACCGAATTTAGACCTCCGGTCCGGGAGTGCGTTTTAACTTTAGAGGTGTAACTGTTGCCTGAAAAAAATACGTTGAAAATAAACAAAAGAGACGGTATATTTTTCCTGTCCCTTCTTCTTTTTACAGTTTTTATCTCGCTCTCGAATTTTTACAGTTTTCTGCTCTTTCATACTGTTGCAGAACTTTTCAGTGTTGTAATCGCCTCGGCCATATTTATTATCGCGTGGAACAGCCGGAATTATATAGACAATAAATATCTCCTCATCATCGGAATCGCCTTTCTTTTCATAGGAGTAATCGATTTTTTCCATACCATGTCCTACAGCGGGCTGAATCTTATTACAGGTCTGAACCAGAATATCCAGATGCAGCTGTGGATCGCTGCAAGATACCTGGAAGCGGTGACTTTTATTCTCGCACCTCTGCTGATGTTTAAAAAAATCGGCGTCTACAGGCAGTTTCTATTATACGCCATCGTTACGGCGGCCATCCTCTATTCTGTTTTTATCTCCGGAACCTTTCCTGCCTGCTATATCCCCTGGAGCGGAGTTACGCAGTTTGAGATCTACAGTGAGTTCCTCATATCGGCCATGCTTGTTCTCGCCCTGTGGTTTTTGTACGTGAGAAGGGAGAGCTTTGACAGGAAGGTCTTTTTATTCATAGGGGCCTCACTGGTTTTTTCACTGTTCAGTGAATTCTCGTTTACCTTTTACATAAGCTCTTACTGGTTTTCAAATGTCTTCGGGCTTATATGCAAGATAATCTCATTCGGACTGATCTACTATGCCGTCGTTGAAACGGGAATCCGCAGGCCATACAGCGTCATATTCAGGAATCTTAAAAGAAGGGAGAACGAGCTGAAGATCGAGAGGGACAGGTTCGACCAGTATCTTGACATTGCCGAGGCGATCTTTCTGGTCCTTGACAGGGAAGGGATGGTCACGCTTATAAACAGAAAGGGCTGTGAGGTTCTCGGGTATGAAAAAGAAGAGATCAGGGGTTTCGACTGGTTTGAAAACTTCATGCCCGAAGGCGACGGAGATGCAATGAGATCGCTCTTCATGCAGGATATCGATGAGGGCATGAGTCATGTAAAGATAGAGGGCCATATACTCACGAAATCCGGCGAACTGAAGACAATTCTATGGCAGAATTCGCTGATAAGGGACGAAAAAGATGAAGTCACCGCTTCAGTAAGCTCGGGAGAGGACATAACAGAGAAGAAATCGATAGAGAGGGACCTGAGGCTCAAGAATGTCGCTATAGAGACGTCGATAAACGGAATAGTAATCCTCGACATGAAAGCGATCATAACCTATGCAAACCCCTCTTTTGCACATATGTACGGGTATGACTCTCCGGCTGAGATAACAGGGATGAACTCCTCGGTCTTTTTCAGAAACTCCATTGATCTCAAGTCTGTCATCGATACGATCATTAAAGAGGGCGGTTATGTCGGCGAGATGAAGTCGAAGAAGAAGTCGGGCGAAGACATCATCGTTCAGATATCCGCCTATTTCCTCAAGCCCGAGGACAGCACGACTTCCTGCATATATATATCGCTGGTCGATGTAACCGAGAGGGAGAGGATCAAGGAGGCGCTTGCAAGCGCGAACATGAAGCTCAACATACTGAGCGGCATAACGAGGCATGACATACTCAACGAGGTTACAGTTGCAATAGGATACCTCGACATGATGAACGACGCCTCCCCGGAGGAGAAGGAAGATTTCATAAAGAAGACATATACCGCTGTCGAAGGGATCAGGAGGCAGGCGGAGTTCACCCGCGACTACCAGGATATGGGCCTTTCATCGCCGCTATGGCAGAATCCCGGAAGAGTGGCGAAGGAATATCTTGCATCAAACGGCGGGTACGGGGAAATTGACGTGAAGGTAGACGCAGATAACGTCGAGATATTTGCCGACCCGATGCTCCCGAAGGTTTTTGCAAATATAATGAGCAACTCCTTGGTTCACGGGGAGACTGTGTCGAAAATTACGATCTCTTCGTCGAAAGACGACTCCGGAAACCTGATTATCACGATAGAGGACAACGGCGTAGGGATATCAGCTGGGAAGAAGAAGTCGCTGTTTAAACCGGGTATCGGAAGAAACCACGGCTTCGGCCTTTATCTCGTAAAGGAGATACTCTCTATTACCGGCATAGGGATATCAGAGACCGGAAAAGAAGGGGAAGGGGCAAAATTCGTTATTACTGTTCCGCCGGATAGCTGGCGGGGGACCTGAAAACTATATCACTGTTACATGTGTACATTGATGTATACATATGTCTGAAAGAGGTTATGTCCACGGCTACTCCGAGACCGAATCGGAGAGGCTCTCGGTACAGGCGGCTACGCTTAACGAACTCCTGTACGGCGACACCTCGTACCCGGCCGGATCGCTCGTTCTCGAGGCGGGGTGCGGTACAGGAGCACAGACTCCTGTCGTAACTAAAAACAGCCCCGGTGCCGTTATAATATCCGTAGATATCTCCCAAAAATCCCTTGCAGCTGCGAAAAAAAGGGCCACGGCGGAAGGAAACGCGGCAGAATATCTGAACTGCGATATATTCGGGCTGCCTTTTCCGGAGGATTCATTCGATCACATATTCGTCTGCTTCGTCCTCGAGCATCTCCGTGATCCCGTGGACGCTCTTACTGCCCTGATGAGGGTGCTGAAGCCCGGCGGCACGATCACCGTTATCGAGGGCGATCACGGCTCGGCTTTCTTCCACCCCGAAAGTGCGGCTGCAAAGCGGAATATCGGTTGCCTTGTAAAACTCCAGGCGGAGGCCGGAGGCGATGCACTGATAGGAAGGAGGCTCAGCCCGCTCCTGAGATCAGCCGGGTTAGATGCCGTTTCCGTATCGCCGAGGATGGTCTATGTCGATTCTTCGAGGCCGGATCTTGTCGAGGGTTTTACAAGGAAGACCTTTACGGCGATGGTCGAGGGCGTAGGCGAGGACGCGGTCTCCTCCGGGATGATGACGAAAGAGGAATGGGACGAGGGGATCTCGGCGCTGTACCGGACCGCTGAAGAAGACGGGACATTCTGCTATACTTTTTTTAAGGCGACGGGGACCAGGCCCGTTTAATCTATTTTAATTCTTCTGAGTAAAAAGAGGTCCAAAGACCGCGAACACCTGCCCCGCGGTTTATGCATTGATACATGAAAGAAAGACACGATAGGTATATGAATTATACGAAGATTAATGCGGGTACTGGAAAGTAAGCCCCGGGAGCTCCGGGTTCTATCCGCCGAGGAGACGGAGAATAAGGGCCGCAATACTTCCTGCACCTGCTCCTATTCCGGCCGACACCTGCCTCTCCGAGACGATACCCGCTCTTGCGGGAGAATATTGCGCCTCTATCGCTGAAACCCTTCTCTCAAGCTCCTTGTCGTCCTCTTTTATTCCGGCAATCTCCGCCCTGATCCATTTCACGTCCCTGTTGGTCTCGATGATCTTTTCGACTATCTCGTCTTCACGCATCCCGGAACCCCCCGGAAAGGAATTTGAGGGATCTCTCCCTCAAACCTGCCGGCCGTTCAGGCCAGTGCGGCAACCGAATCCGCCCATGTCTCAACCGTGCTGAGAACAGAGTCGTCTTCGTAGCCGGAGATCCTCACCTTTGCCCGTGTGAAGGTCACATAATATATGTCGCTGTTTGCATCGTGGCATTTCAGCTGGCACGACCATGTGTCGTTTGCTTCGTCACGCACCGGCTCGCCTCCGACTGCAACGGCAAGATCGGCGTCTGCAACTATTGCACCGGCTGCACTCTCCATCGCGGAAATTGACGGGCACTTTACCGAAAGCGTCCCGATCTTCTCTCCTGCGGTATCCTCGAAGACTACCTTTGCGATATAGTGTTCGCGGTTCCTGGCGACCCCGGGTACTGTTGCGCCGTTATCGGAGTATTCAGTGCACCCGAACGGGTTTTCATCGATTACCGACTGGATAATCGCAGAAAATGTCGTTATGTCTGCAATCGGCTGTGCGAGTTCACGAACTGCACTCCTTGAATTGCTGGTTTCAATAAAATCTGTCATTTTTTCTACTTCCTACTATGTCTTCACAAATGTCGTCCGCGGACATTCCTGCCCGGGGCGACATAAAATAGTTGGCCGTTGCGGTTTATACACCGGTTCCGAACAGGGTGCGAAAGTGAAAAGTATCTCAAAAAGGCCTAAAAAAAAGGATATTTTAAAATCAGGTTTAGGATCTGCCTCTTCTGCGCGATACAACAAGTCCTGCGGCTCCCAGCGCGGAGATCGCGGCGAGGAACCCGAATCCGGGTGTAGCCTTTGCACTTCCCGCCGGCGTAAGTGCCACGTCGATAGTCGACGTTCCGCCGGGCTGGACGTTCACGGTGTCCTTCGCATCCTCGTATCTGGAAAGCCTCAGCAGGACGTCGCGGCTCCCGGGGTTGACTCCCGGAACCGTCAGCGGGGTGATTCCCTCGTACTGGTTGTCAACGTATACGTTTGCTCCCGAAGGGGTTGTGGAGACAGAGATATCCCCGGTTACAGGCTGTGATATCTGAATGAGGTTCGCATTGACCGTCACTGTCTGCCCTGCACTTACCGTTACAGTCTGATCATAATCACGGTAGCCTGTAAGTTCGACAGAGATCTTGTATGTTCCGGGGCTGACCGTCAGTGTATATGCACCAGGTACTCCCTCGTCATTCGTCTTTCCCATATATGCGCCGTCGAGATAGACCTCAGCCTCGCCGGGGTACGATATGACCCGGACATACCCGTTGTTTGACGACGAGGGTGTCAGGGTGCCGTGAACCGTCATAATCTCGCCCGCCTTTACATACTGCGTTGCCGTCCATTCGTTATAGCCGGGGGCCGTGAGCCTTACATTGTGGTTCCCTGCAAGGAGGTTGTTCACCGTTATTGCAGTCATTCCGGCAGAAGTCCCGTCGACATAGGCATATGCATTGTCGGGTTCGGAGGTTATCAGAAGTGACCCGTAGCTTGTTTTCTGCTGGAGCGTGTAGCTTCTCGTGATAGTCTGTCCGGCGGATATGATCACCGTCTCGGATGTCGTCATGTATCCGCTCTTGTCTACCTGGACACCGTATGTGCCGGGGGAGAGGGAGATCGAGAAGGGCGTCGTTCCCTTGTAAACCTTGTCGATATAGACCGATCCGCCCGATGGAGAGGAATATATGTTAAGGGTGCCTGAAGACGAGGACACTGCCTGGAGCGTTATGTATACGTCGACAGTTCCTGAGGGGCCGGGAGGCGATGGCAGGCTCTGTGTTACTGTGGTGTAGCCGGACCTGGATACCCTGACCGTGCTATATGGGGTCTGGTCTGTTTTGTATTCGACAGTGAGGCTTCCACCGGATATGAGACCCATATAATTTCCGTCAAAATAAACACTGGCACCGTCCACATTGCATCTCACCAGGTACCACCCGATGCCGGGAGTCGGCGTCGGGGTTACGGTCCGGGTAGGGGTTGCAGTCAGAGTTGGTGTAGAGGTCGTGGGAGTGGGTGTTGCTGTCGTCGGTGTAGGAGTTGCAGTAGTAGGTGTTGGTGTCGCTGTCGTCGGTGTAGGAGTTGCAGTAGTAGGTGTTGGTGTCGCTGTCGTCGGCGTGGGAGTTGCAGTGGTTGGTGTGGGTGTTGCTGTCGTCGGCGTGGGAGTTGCAGTGGTTGGTGTGGGTGTTGCCGTTGTTGGTGTTGGAGTAGCTGTAGTAGGTGTTGGCGTTTCTGTCACAGTAGCATTGTCCGCCAGTGCGGGTACAGTAGATATTATCAGAACCAGAAAAATAATCCATAAAACCAGAGAGAATCGTTTCACCATAATATCTCAAAATAGAAAATTATTGTATTTAAACGATTTGAAATGCAGTAGAAAATTATTCTGTCTTATTTTTCCATGTGATATGCCTGTTTACAAGGAAGTTCCATGCGAATGCAATAAAGATTCCCACGATATTGGAGAAAAGGTAATAGATTCCTGCAAATTCGGTAAGCGCAAAGAGAACCAGCAGGTTGATCCCTACACCGCATACAGATATCAGCTGGAAGGAGACGAATCTCTTCCATCTACTCCCCATGTGGCTTTTGTTCGCACCGTCGAACGTCCAGGTGTCGTTAAGGATGAAATTGGTTGCTATCGAAGCCTCGATCGCAAAGACACTTGAGATCATATAGTATATGCCGAAATATTCCGTAACTGCGTAGAGTATACCTGTATTGACCACTATTCCGGATGCACCGACAAGCCCGAACTTAAATATCTTCTTCCATTCCTTCCAGGCGTATGTATTATGATTTTTAAGTGCATAGACCCCGATATCAGTACATTGGAGAATGTAATCGATCATTGTCGAGAGTTTAAGCTTGCTCTCCCCTTCTTCCCTGTCCTTGAATATGAACGGAATCTCTTTCGCTTTTTCCCATGTTCCCTTTCCGAGAACCTCCATCAGTATTTTATATCCACGGGGCTTCATTCGTGCGTTGGCGATTACCTCTTTTTTGATTGCGAAGAATCCGCTTACAGGATCGGTTATCTCAGGGAAAAGGACCCTGCCGAAGGCTGTGGCTCCCAGAGAGATGATACGCCTCTTAACCGGCCAGTTTTTAATATCGCCGCCTTTCATGTAACGGCTTCCGATTACAATATCAAAACCGTCTTCTTTTATTGATTTGTAGAAATCCGGTATAAGCTGGGGTGGATGAGAGAAGTCAGCATCTATCACCTGGATGATATCTGCCTGTGCCTTCTCGAAACCCTCGACAACCGACTGCGAAAGCCCATGATCTTCTTCTCTTATAATAAAATTCAGACCTGATATACTGTCCTGTAGTCTTCTTACGATATCTTTGGTTCCATCGCCGGAATCGTCGTCAACGACAAGTATCTCTCCGGTTATATTTTTATCAGTAAGAATTCCCGAAACCGCCCTTATAATATTCTCAATATTTTCGGCTTCGTTAAAAGTGGGAATTATTACCGAGATATCATATTTTATCATCTGATTACCAGTTAATTCGTTTTAAACAGATATATTCCCATGTATTGGCCCTGGTAATCCGCATTCTCATTAAGCCACTGAATCGCTCCGCCCTCGGGATCGGATGCAGTGATATCCCAGGTAACGATATAATATGTTGTGTTATTGCCTATCTGTGATATCGCTTCTTCAAGTTGATCGCCCGAATCCGCTTTATATTCAATTGTTCCGTCTTCATCGCTGCTATAATAATAACCCAGCGGTTGTGACATGTATCCCGGTAAAACCACGATTGCATCGCCTTCGTTCGTTATCTCGTCAAGAGCTCCCGCAAAACCCCTCCAGTCGTTCTTGCTGTAGGATGTGTAATAACCTGCGAGTGCAGGCAGATTGATGACTAATATCACTGCAATAAAGACCGCTGCCACCTTTTTCATATCGATGCTTTTGGGGAAAAGGAGCAAACAACCTGATACGGCCATGAAATAGAAGGGAAGCAGGTATATCATGTACCTCGGGCTCATAGGGATTCTTGCCGAAAGCAGCATACTTGCGATAAACGGAAGAACGAGTGAAAGGACAAGGAGCAGAAACATGCTGCGATCTGATCTCCATACCGCAAAAAGGCCACATAATGCCAGTATTATCAGGATTACAAGAGGCAGGATGCTGCTTCCTGAAATCATCAGGATGGTTTGCGTGATAACATTTAACCCGGAAAGTCCCCATGTAGGCTCCGAAGCTGTTCTTTTTAAAAACAGGCCAACAGTCACAGCTATCAACGGAAGAGAAGCGATGATAAAGAGCCCGAGTGCAATGATCAACGGTTTTAAAGTTTCTGATGCGTTTTTTCTGATCTCTTCGCGCCTGGCAATAAGGGCGTGTATTATGATGATCCCGATGGCGATGAATACATAAAAATGCATCCAGAAGGCCAGTGCGGAGAACAGGCCAAAGAGTGCCCACCATTTTGTACCACTTCCCCGCATCGCGTAGAGATACGAGATAAGTGCAATCGAGAAGAAGAAGAGCATCGGTGCATATGCCCTGGCCTCCTGTGAATAATATATGTGGAATGAGGAGAAGACGAGAAGTGCTGCGGCGACGATTCCCCCGGCTTTTCCTGAAACTTCTCTCCCGAGCAGGTAGAATACAGGAACCGTGAGAGCACCAAGAAGTGCAGGTATGAACCTGAGTGTAAATTCATTTACTCCGGCACCAATGACGAAATGCTCCATATAGTAGAAAAGGGGGGGATTGAATTCACCCGAGGCTGTTGATTCCCAGATACCCGAAAGGGACTTCTCTGCAAATCCCAGAGTCGATGCCTCGTCAAGCCAGAGCGAGTTGAAAGCCAGGTTATAGAATCGAAGTATGAACCCGATGACTGTAAGTGCAATCAGCATCTGGGCATAACGGTTTTTCAATATTACATTCTTCAGGTTCTCCACGTTCAGGTCCGAGAGGGAGTTCACCGCATATTTATCTTCGGGAAGAATATCAGCATTTTTTGCGGATTTTTTCGTCTCGGTTTTTTCCTTTGAATTTTTCCCCATTCCGATCACAAGTAATCTGATTTTAACAAATAAAATATCTCCGTTCGGGTTTATATCTCCAAAATATCCTCGTCCTCCTCCCTCCAGAACGGATCGGCGATCGCAAGCAGTTCGAGGTCGCAGGGTCCGCAGGACTCGATCCACTGGACAGAGCCGGGTGGAATGTATACGGCCTGTCCCGGGCCGACCGCTTCCTCCTCTTCGTTGATGTGCATTATTCCGCTGCCTGCGATGATATAGTAGATCTCAGTCGATTCCTTCAGCCTGTGGGGAACGGTTCTGTCACCTGCCCTGACGAACGCATGCGCAATGCTTGCATTCATGGAGATCCCTGCTCCCGGGTTCTTTTCAGCCTCCCTCTCCGGGTGGAGAAGCTCGCAGAGGGTGCAGCCGTCGCCTGAAGTGAAGTATTCCGCTTTCTTTATGTCCCTGATTATCAATGCCTGACCTCCGGATGATTTAATTTTTGTACCCCAAGATACATAACAATAGGACAGGAGAATAAGTAAATGGCTGAAAAAAAAGTAAAACTCGAGACGAATCTCGGTGATATCGTAATTAAACTCTATGAAGATATGCCGGTTACGGTAGGAAATTTTGAAAAACTCGTGTCAGAAGGATTTTATGACGGGATAATCTTTCACAGGGTGATAAGGAGTTTCATGGTGCAGGCAGGCTGTCCCAATGGAACCGGTACCGGCGGTCCTGGCTATAATATCAAAGACGAATTTGTAAAGGGTCATTCTAATTTACGGGGCACGATATCGATGGCGAACACGGGGATGCCCGACACCGGGGGAAGCCAGTTCTTCTTCAACCTCGTGGACAACACCTATCTCGACTGGGACAATCCCCAGACACCCTCGAAGCACCCCGTTTTCGGTGAGGTCGTCGAAGGGATGGATGTCGTCGACAAGATCGCGATGCAGCCTGTCGACAGGATGGACAGGCCGAGGAACGAGACAAAAATAATCAGGGCGACGGTCCTTTAACTCCCGAATCATCCATTTTTAAAGCAATAATAATACCTTGGCATAACAAGCCGGCAAGCAGGGAAATTACGAGAAGAGGAATGAACTCCCCGAGCACCGCTGCCGGACCGGGAAACTTTTCCCCTGCAAACCCTGCGGCAATTATGAACATTCCTGCAACCAGGCTTCCGCTGAACACGGAGAACATCCCGGCGAAGTTCTCTTCCTTCTTCGTCATCTCCATAAATACTGCAAGGGCTGCAAGAGTTCCCACCGGGCAGGCGATAATACCGGCCGCGGCGACTGCGGCGGAAGCTGTAAACGGCATGAACAGAACTCCTGCGGCAAGCCCGGCGATGCCTGTTTTTATATAATCCGCCCCGGAAAGGTAACCTTTCCATCTTTTCGCCTGCATTGTCACAACAGCAATGCAGGCGAAAGCCGGAAGGACGGGAGCAGCCGGCAACTGGATGAAAAAGAAACAAACTGCCTGCAACAGAAGTCCTGCACAGAGAATTCCGGCGGCGGCAGTTATTGCATGTTTATCGGGCATGGACCTTTTGGGAGTCAGGCGGACCTGAAGTGATTGCCCTTCGATTTAATGAGATCCATCTTCTTCATCTCGCCGAGCATATCCTTCAGGAACTTTTCATCGAGGTCGAACCTGAACTCGTCGTTTGTGTTCTCGATCGTGAACTTAAGGCTCTTCATCTCGCCGAACAGTTCGTCGAATGGTGTCCTTTCCTTTTCCTTCAGGTATTCTATAATCTTCTCGGCAAGCAGCGATTTGATGTATCCGTTCTCCTTCAGCTTCAGGATAGACTCCTCGTCGACGTCGTATTCATTCAATATCTGATCGATCATCTCAGGCTCTGCCGATATGGAGAATTCGGGGGGAAGGGTGACATGCGTCTCGACGCCCGACATTACGTTTATTATCGTGTTTATATTGTACCGGCTTCTCTTCTCCTGGGAGGATGCTTCAAGCATCATATCGGACGGGACCGCGGTTATTATCTCTCCCGGTTCTGCCGTATTTTTCAGTATCCATTTTCCGCTCCCGCTCTCCAGCAGACCGTTTTCGTTCAACAGGTGAAAGAGCGTTTTATTCCCCCTCTCTTCATCGTTTTCGGCACCGGGTTCGTCATCTCCGGCTTCGGTCCAGCCACCGCATCCGTTAAATCCGGGAATATCCGATATGCAGTCTCCGGGGTGAGCAGAACCGAAGAATCCGGAGAGCCTGTTCTTTCTTAGTTCAAGTTCGTCGATAATCTCGGAATACATATCGGTCATCAGGGCCTGAACATCCGTCTTATCGCTGCCATTATCATATTTTTTCTTTTCTTCATTGAACAGCGAGATGAAATCATCGATTCTTCCCGTGCATATCGTATCCTTGACCAGGGTGCTGACACGTTTTGTCTTTGCCCTGAATCCGGATTTTTTTAGTTTTAAAGTGAATTCATCCGCATGTTCGGGATTATAGAATATTATTGTCTCTTCGAAGGTCATTCTATCTTATAAATAGAAAAGATAACATGTTAAATAAATTCATGCCCGGTGGTTTTACCCGTCCAGGCCTATGGAGTAGCCCCCGTTTTCATCCTTTTCGAGCATGAGGAACGATTCGGCAAGAGTATCGCCTGTGCCCTGGTCTATCGCGTCTACTGTTATACGGACCTCGCCGGGAAGATCAGATACTGAAGGAATGTTGTCTTCCGTTACATATGTCCACCATACAGTATCGGTGCCTGTGCACGGGGGGTCGCACGGGATTACCTCTGGTGTCCAGAGAAGAAAACCCCCGTAGTCCGCGGTCCATTTATATGTCACATTCCCGCTTCCGGAATAATCCGCCGAGAGTCCTATCCCGATCACCGACGACATGGCCGGCGACCAGTAGCTGTTTTCGGGAACGATTATAACCCTGTTGCTTTCTGCCGACAGACAGCCTGCAGCGACCAGAACTGCGGCAAGAAGTGCTACGGCAAGAAAGGCGGCGAGCCTTTTACCTGTTGATATCAGCATATCAACTTGTACCGCATCTTTGTTAATCATTCTTTCGGAGTTCCATTGTGGCAACTTCGCGGAACGGTTTCTGTCAACTTTTTTTTGTTTAAGGTTCAACCAGAATACATACATGACAGGGATGAGGGACGAGATAATCTCGAAGTTTCTTGCGGCCGACCTCCAGGTTCACCCCGAAGTGGTGCTCTATCTCCTTGAATCGGATGACCCGGACCTCATCGACGGTATTATCGCGAACGTTCCTCCCGACGCGTTCGTCGCCCTCCCTGCACATATTCCAGGTTTCAAAGTGGAAGGCTTCGAGCCGCCGAGGCCCAGGATTAAGAGTGAAGAGCCCCTGCCTGAGACTGCGAAACCTGCAGTGCCCAAAAAGTCAGAGACCGACGGGGAGCGGTTTATGCCGGAAGGGGACGTGGACGTGGTCTACGGCCTTCCCGCCCCGGGGAACGGCGGTGTGGACTTCAACGATTTTGTCTTTTATTTCAGGGACAGGTACGAAAAGCTTGCCAGGTATCTCAGGAAAAGGGGGGAAGCGATCCCGATATCTGCTCTTACCCAGACCGACCGCTACAGGCAGGACGATGTCTCGGTAATAGGAATGGTCTCCGATCTCAGGAACACTGCGAACGGGCACAGGATGGCTGTCCTCGAGGACCCTACCGATTCGATAAATGTGCTCTTCAATAACAAAAGGGATGTCTTTGAAGAGGCCGAGAAACTGATCCCCGACGAGGTCGTCATGGTGAGGGGGAAGCTTTCTTCGGACGGAAACCTCTTTTTTGCCGATACATTGATGAGGCCCGATATCCCCCTGAACAGTGCACCTTTTAAGAGCAGGACTCCCGGAAAAGCAGTCTTTATCTCCGATGTCCATGTTGGCAGCGATACTTTCCTATATGACGAGTGGGACAGGTTTTCGGAATGGCTGCACGAATGTGATGCACAGTATCTCCTCATCGCAGGGGACCTTGTAGACGGGATCGGCATATACCCGGACCAGGACAAGGAGCTTATAATCGCCGATATAGACCACCAGTATAAAGAGTTCGGCCGCATGGTCTCAGCCCTTCCGAGGGATATGCAGATCATCATCTCCCCGGGGAACCACGATGCAATCAGGGGTTCTGAGCCGCAGCCGGCCCTTCCCGAAAGGTTTTCGAAGTACTTCCCCGAAAATGTCGTTCTTGTGGAAAACCCCGCCTTTGTCAGGCTGCAGGGTGTAGGCATCCTGATGTATCACGGGAGGAGCTTCGACGACCTGATCTCCATGATCCCGGGTGCGTCGTACACGAAACCGGAGGATATGATGGTCGAGATGTTAAAGAGGAGGCATCTTGCCTGCACCTACGGTATGAGGACCCCTATTCTTGCTGCAAAGGAGGACAACCTAATTATCGATCCTGTTCCCGAGATTCTCCACACCGGCCATGTCCACATCTGCGGGGTCGTGAACTACCGCGGTGTCCTGTGCATGAATACCGGAACATGGCAGTCGCAGACCCTGTTCCAGAAGCAGATGAATATCCAGCCGACACCTGCACGTGCGATGGTCGTCGATCTCCAGACTCTCGAGCCTAAGATCTTCGATTTTATGGATAAGGCGGAATAAGACTAAAACCGGTATAAAGTGTTTCTTAGCAGGATTGTGGTAAAAGAGCCTGCACTGATTAAAAATTATATTGGTTTACCTTCTCCTGTACTTCCTGAAGAAGTAATATACTCCCCCGGATGTCCGGATTAAGAGGATCGGGCCTAATTCCCGTACCGGGATCGCCGATGCAGGTATTCCGTTGTATTCTTTTGTGAGATGGTCGAAGCGGATCATCTGAGATCCTCCTCGTAAGGGATCTGCTAAGGTTTACAACTATTCCCAGCTCTTTAGTTCAAAGGTCTGGATGGGGTCTTCTCCTTCAAGATAATCATTCGGGAACCTGTATTGGACAGGTACGGGAATGTCCTGAACGATCCAGAATGTTATTGGGGTTCCGTCAGGAAAATATCCTGTATATTTACGTGCATCCGGGTATTCTCCTGCCGGGACAGTTACAGATTCGGTCCCTTCATACGTGAGCGCGATATTCGCCGCACCGGATGGCGTAATTCCGATCACAAATGAGGGCTCGTCGCCCGGGAAGTAATCTTCCTCTGCATTGAGTTCCGATGCGGGTTGCGTTACCCCGTTTATAGTTGTCTCAATTGTTCCTCCCAAATAGTTATTCGTCTCAGAATCCAGAAACCGTTCATAAACGCTGATAAGCCCGTTTTCAGTTCCCGAATAGTCCATGGTCCCTGTTAATTTCTCATAAATTGCAATGGTACCTTTATAGGATTTGTAGGATCGTTCGATTTTAACGGCGGTCTCCCACTGGTAGCGGGGGTTAGGTGGAAAGGTTTGTGTGATATTATTCCGGTATTCCGCCCTTTTAAAATCTCTAAAAACCTTAATATCCTCGGGCTTCACCGTTGGCTCAGGGGTAACGGTGATCGTTGTGGTTATTTTTGTTGTTTCTACCGCGTTCGCGGCCGTTTGAGTGGGATCAGTCGGAGATTCCGGGATGGATGTGTCAGTACATCCGGTGGAAAAAGCCGCGTATATTATGAGAGCAATAACTATAACGCATGTCTGAAAGGAATCCGTGATCAATCACCCTTTTAAATCTGATTTTAGTCCTTCCCGGGAACCCTCCCTGTCTTTCCTATTTTATAGAGATCAGTGACAGCGATTCCGGCAGATGTAAAGATTGCAGCGACGGCAAATAATAGTCCCGCCAGAAAGAGAAAGCAGATCGCCGCCATCGGGATGGCATAGACCGCGAAGAAGTGGTAGTCGTAATCGACGAACAGGGGGGTCATGCATATGAGCGGGGAAAGGAGAGTAATTCCGACGATGATCGTCGCGAATATCAAAGAACAGACGACAATTTCGATCCATGTCCTCCTGAAAAATTCGGCCAGACCTGCAATCGCACCGAACAGGCTCCTGTTTTCAAGAACAAGAAGCGGAATTGCATACAGAGTAATTACCAGGAGCGGGACAGTATACAGGATCTTTTCGATAACGGCGGTTACCGTTGCAAGGGGAAGGATCGGGACATAATAGACAAACGGTATTGTAAACATCGTTGTTCCTAAAGCAGGGTACAGATGTGCGTGCCAGGGCTGTTGGAGGACAAAGGCATAGATCGCCGTTGCAATAACAGCCAGCATTACAGACCATCCTGCAATAGTCTTCAGGTAATTTTTTGCACTGTACAGGGATCTCCTTACTGCTCCGGGATTTTCAGGATTCTTTGAGATGTCGATGACTATCGCGGCGAATATATAATTCAGGCAGAAGAAAAAGATAAGCTCAACAACAAAAGTAAGGAAAAATCCATAGTAGTAGCCGAGCGACCAGTACGTGTAGCTGCCCGAATGTGTCATGATAGAATACGCCTTGAAAGCCATCTCTGTAAGGTACATAAGGAAAAGGGCAAGACCTGCAAGAAGCGGATACCATAATAATTTCCTGTTGTTTATGAGAGTTTTAATACTCCGGGTTGCAATCCCTGCCCCGCGGCCGATTCTTCTTCCGGCACCGTCTCCTCCTCCGGGCTGTACCGAACGTACCGGTGCATAACCGGACGAAGGTTCGGTCAGGGTACTCTGGAGAGTTTCAGTAAGGGGGCACCATGCAGTTTTTTTCCGGTTGGATCCTGAATATTCAGTCATAACAGATTCTCCTTGATTTCTACCAGTTCTTCGAAACTTTTTCCGTAGATCACGAGCTGTTTACTTTTCTTCGTGGTGATGACAAACGATTTGGGATACCTTTTCCTTATACGGGCGTAATTGTAGATTACCAGGAAGAAGATGGAGATGACAATAAAAAATCCCAGGTATGCGATAAATAACAGGGTATGTATTTCTCCTGAGATCCATTCGACATATCTGCCGTAGATACTGACAACAGAAAAGACAGGAATTATGATAAGCCCTAATATTGCCAGAACAAATTGCGGTACCGGCCTGTGGTTGTCGATGATCTCGGCATTGTTAATATCGCTCTTTTGGATATGAACTGTCCTGAAACCTGGTCTTTTTACTGTAATCGCGTCAGGTCCGGATTCAATAGTCGTGCGCTTCATATCGCTGTATATTATGAGATAACCCGTAACAAGCATGATACAGAAGAGCAGGAGGATATCTGTTCCTGGGTAATATTTATTGACGAATTTGAGGAATGCGACGATCGCGGCGATTCCCGTGGCGAATGCAAGGAGTTGCAACAGGGAGGTCCATGTCGGGACGTAATCGACGATCCTGTCGGTGATAACCCTTTCCGCGCTGCCGGGGTAATGTCCTGATTTTGTTCCGTATCCGGTTATCGTATTCAGAGCAATACTCCCAGATTTTGCCGGGCACCAGCCCGTCATTTTTCTGAAATATTCCAGAAAAAATGTCATAGCAAACTCTCCTTAAATTCTGCAATTTCTTCGTGGTCCTTCCCGTAAATCACCAGTTTCTTATTTCGGGTGGTTTTGATTACGAGGGTTTCGGGGTACCTGCGCCGTATTCGAAGGGAATTGTAGATCGCAAGGAAGAAAACCGTGATGCTGATGAAGAATCCCAGGTACAGGGCGAATCCCGGTGTGGAGGTTACCCCGGATGCCCAGCTTGAGTAACGGTCGTATATGCCCGTTATGGAATATATCGGGATCAGTACAAGTGAAAATACCGTTATGAACCAGTAAAGCACCGGACGGTGGTTGTCATGCATCTCCACGGCCGAGATCTCTTCCTTCGGGATTATCACGGGCCTGAATACCGGCCTGTAAATTATTATATTTTCATGATCGGTTTCAATCCGTGTCTTCTTCAGGTCGCTGTATACCAGGATGAACGCCGTTGCGAACAGGAAGCATAAGAGGGCTATGGCGTCCGCTCCGATAAAGAACAGGCTGACAGCTTTGATGCCGAAGACAATTGCCGCTATTCCTGCACCCAACATCAGGAGGTTCAGGAGGGACGATCCCGACGAACCGTAATCGATGATTCTTTCCGTGCCGGTTCTCTCCGGACCGCCTGGGGATCGCCCTGGTTTGGTTTCATACCCTTCTGTTCCGGCCGGGATCGTTATCCCGGATTTCACCGGGCACCAGCCCATCCATTTGTGGATTGTCTCGGATATCCGGATTGTCATATCATCTCCCTCACTTTTTGGAAGAGTTCATCGGCCATCTTCGTCGGGTCGTCGGTCTTTTCGATCTTTACACCGAGCTCCCCGGCGTAGTCCCAGAGGAGTTCTATGCATTCCGGATATCTCTCGCAGCTTCCGCAGTCGCCCTCGTGCTCGAACCATACCTGAATCCCGTGCTTTTCGGAGACAAATATGATTGCAGCGGTCCTGAACGGGATCGAACGGCCGATAAGAACTCCCCGCTCAGCATTGACTTTTTCAGCTGCGATGCTGTTCGCTTTCGCCATATCCCGGAGAACTGCCTCTATCTTTTCATCCATCTGGATCAATGCATGGGAGACCGCCTGCCGGGATATCCCGAGCTGTTTTGCAATTGCGATATTGGCCATACCGTTCCGGCGCATCGCCCAGAACGCGAACTGCTTCTCATCCGTTGGCAGGAACATATGTCAATATATGTGTGTTGACAATATATATTTTTTGTTGAACTCCCGAAGGATTGTGAGAGAAGAAAAGTGAGGGTATTTTTATCCCCATGCAACCAGTTCGTGTGATTCAAACCCGTTGTACCCGACAATATATTCGTTTGAGAACTGGTACAGAACCGGAACGGGTATACCCGGTTCGAACCAGTATGTGCACCCGACGGTATTATCGGAGTTGTAATAGCAGTATTTCCGTGCCTCCGGGTATGTTCCCGCCGGAACGGTTACTGATTCAGTACCCTGGTATACGAATGTGTGAATTTTCTCCCCGAAGGGTCTGTTCTCCTGGTTAAGAGGTTCAGCAGTCAGATTTTCTATTGAATCGATCTGGCCATCTCTTGTGTTGATTAAAATTCCTCCAAGCTGTTCGCTTATAGCTGCATCAATATACTGATCAGTGACTACACTCCACGTCTCCCCTTTGGAGATATATCTGTAATGTATTGCCGGAATCCCGTTGTATTCGTCCACAGATCGTTCGGTCCTGCTGGAATAAAATCTCTGGACGACTCCGTTCGGGGGCATCTCTGAAGTGATGTTATCCCTGTATTCGCACCAGAAATAATTTCTTCCGAAAACATCCGTGGAATTAACCTCGTCTCCCTGTTTCAGTTCTCCTTCGGTCTGTGGTGAGGGAGTTTCTACAGGAGTATTGGTTGTTTCTATTGCAGTTTGAGTTGCCTGCGACGTGTTCTCCACCGGGGTTAAATTCCCGGAGTCCGTGCACCCGGCGGAGATCGCCGCTGTAATAACCAGAAGGAATAATATTTTCAAAATCCCTGATCTTTGCATGTCAACACGTTTATGTTGACGTATTATAAACTTGTGTGCGTTGTGTGAATTTTCCCGGACCCGATAATCCTCTCTGTCGTTCACCCGCGATTCATCATGAGAAATGCGGGTACGAAATACAACAAAATTACAAAAATTATCATCATTACACCCATTGCAAAAAGGAGGCGGGCGTAATGCATATTCAGTCTCTCCCTTTTGCTCCTTTCTCCTGTACCGGTTGCTCTTTTGGAGATCATTATGACCGAAAGAACGATCAGTAAAAATAAAGCCGGGATCAACATCGCTATCCCGAAAAGAAGAACTATAAAAAACGCCGCAATTGCCGGGATCAGGATATCGTATATCGGATTTTTTCCCATTATGCCTCCAAAATCCGTTTTTGAAACCTCTCCTTCATTAGCATTTTCTTTATGGTATTCCTTCCTGTCATAGAACCGGCCGGCGATCAGGTGACCGGCCAGGACAGCCAGAGGAATAACCACAAATATTGCCATGAATCCGTTGTATGATTTCACGCCGTTGCTCAGCTGGATTGTAGTTATTGAAGAGGAGATAAACGTAAAAACGAAGAAGAAGACCGATAAAATGGAGATTATAGCAGTCTTCCCCGGGTACATGTAAAGCAGGTACGCAAGAACGGCCGGAACCAGAAAATAAATGAACAATACGATACCTGCATTAAGACCGGCCAGCCTGATCCCGAAGAACCATGTCTCCCAGTTGATGATAAAGACGAAAAGATTCATCAGCGAGAAAAAAACCAGGATTACAAACAGGATAATGTATAATACCCGATCAAGACCGCGTGCAACCCCTGTCAGCTCCATGATTAATATTGTTAATGCTGCACCATTTAAATTTTCTGACCGTAAAGTCGAAATGGAAATAATTTTACGGTTCAGTTGAGGTACGGGATTAAATTTTGTTTTCCTGGAAAATGGTGTATGATATTTTATCAGGTGACAGCCCGATCTAACTTACTCCGAAACCTTCTCAAGTATTCTTTCGATGTTGTCGATCTTCTTATCGATTCTCTCAACCATCTGCCTGAGCAGCGCAATCTCTGTTTTGATGTCGGATATTTCGGCCTTTCTCTCCGATTCCGATCCGAACTGCTTCTCAATCCATTCCTTAAATTCACGGGTATCTCCCTCCGTGAATATTCCGGTAAGCTTTGGACTCATATTATCTTCCTCTCAAAAATTATTTTACAGGTTCATCTTCATTCGGCCACTTTTTCGAGGATGTCTGAGATATTGTCGACTTTCTTTTCTATCTCCTCCATCCTGCTGCCCATTACTGCCAGTTTTGCATTGGATTCTTCGACATTGTTCCTGCTTGCCAGCAGATCCATCTTTGCAAGCATTGCATCCATGTACTTCTCAATCCATCCCTTGACCCTAGTTATAATCATGTAAATAACGATAACAACCAGAATAATTGGGAATAAATACATTAGTATCGAGGTACAGGATAACATAAAAAATCCCAAATTGCTAACTGAAAATCCGAGCATAGATGCAACAAATGCTATGATCGGGATCACCAATACAACAAATACTGTAAGTAGAATTACAATCTTTGTCAACCAGTGGAACTCCCTTACGGTTTTAAAATTCATCTTCATTCATCTCCAGTTTCGAAATAAGGTCAAGGCTCAAAGCAAATTCGAAGGGCACGGCCTTGTAATATCTTTTGAGATAAGGCGGCTCTTCACCGACGCGGTTGGTTCCGGTGACAAGCCCTGCCTTTTCGAACTGCTTTAGGTAAATATTCACAAGCGGCCGGGAGATCCCGACCTCTTCAGAGATCTCCCGTGCAAACTTCTCTTCGTGCGTAATCGCCCTGAGTATGTTGAGCCTCTGTTCGTTTCCAAGAAAACTGAGTATTTTGGCAAGTTCAGTCACTGTCGCCGGGTTCAACATGCTAATGTGTTTATTATTTTTTACACATGATAAATCTTTTTTAGACCAACCGTTGATCATTCTTTAGGAACCTTCGAAAAGCTGCCTGACCTGCAGGTGCAGTGGAGGCAAAAAGGGGGTTTTGGTCTCTTTATCCGGGATTTTTCGATATTGAATCCTGTGATTATGCCAGGAAAAAGTTCATTTTACCATAAAAACACCAGCAGGAGTGCCGCGATGAAGGGGAGTATAACGCCGAGGCAGAACAAAACCAGCCAGATCAGGATATTCGCCTCACAGAACCGGATACCGTCCTCCCAGGCGGATTCGGGATCGAAAAAACCGTCCCTGAACGCCTCGCGAACTAGAAATACTGCGACGACAAGGAAGACAAAACCGATTCCTATCAATGATAACTGCAGGGGGGAGACGATCCTGAAGAAAATTCCGTATTCCAATATTCTTTCATTCAGGCCGAAGCCGAGGAAAACCGCACCGACGGCTCCACACACCAGGGATGCCAGCAGGTTCACCATTTTCTTGGCTGGAACGCCGAAGATCTTCTCTGCCATAATTTTTCCTGATTTTCTTTTATGAATGATTCAGGATTATACCCCTTATATTTTATTACCAATCCGTTAAGCCGGGTTTAGCGGCATATTCAAAGAATAATTTAATTGGTTGATTCAATCAAAAAAAAGAAAATTCAATCTTTCCTCTCGTTCTCCACGGCCTTTACGTCGTCTATCATATATGATCCCTCCTCGACGACAGTCCCCTTCATGGCGTAAAAGGGGATAATCATCACCGCGGTGACGATGATCGCCGCAAGGGCAAGGATGACGATCGCTCCTACAAGCAGCAGGAAGCCGATTACAAGATACTCGAGGAAAAAGAGGGCGAGGATTATCAGGGCTATGACTATAATCGCCAGCAGTGTTGCCCATCCCGCCCTTGATGCCGCAGTATTGCTCTCCATTAGATAATCATCTCCTCAGATGCCGATCTCGAACCCGCTGCCGCCACTTGAGTTGGACGAGTGCGGAAGGAAGGGAATGAGTGAATCTGCAAGCTGTGGGAGCGTCATCGACTGTATGACAATCTTTCCCGGCCCCGTGAGAGTTGTCAGGAAGAATCCCTCGCCGCCGAACATGGAGGTCTTGATACCGCCCGCTGCCTGGATATCATAATTAACCGACGATTCCCACCCGACTACATGGGCCGTTGAGATCTTGTAGGTCTGTCCCGGCTTAAGATCGATCTCGACAAGGTCCCCGCATGCATGGAAGAAGACCATCCCGCTTCCGGAGATCTTCTCGAGGATTAGTCCTTCACCCCCGAAGAATGTCGAACCGAGCTTCTTCTGGAATGCAATCTCCCAGTTGACGCTCTTCTCCGCACAAAGGAATGCATCCTTCTGGGCAAGAAAATCCTTTCCTGTGATGTCCATCGCATAGATCTTTCCGGGTGCGTTTCCGCCGAATGCAACAACTCCGGGCCCTCCCTGACTTGTGAAGTTTGTAATCATGAAGGACTCTCCTGCGAGTTTCCTTTTGATTCCCTTGAAGAGTCCGCCCTGGAGTTCAGCCTTCATATCAATGTTTGCGCTCATGTAGACCATCGCACCGGCCTCGGCCCAGACGGTTTCAGCATTTTCGATCTCCATTGTGACAAACTGGAGATTGTCACCTGTAATACTGTATTTCATAATATCTACCTGATTAGAATAAAAGCGCAATAAAAATAAATTCTTTTCTTAATCTATGCTGCAGCACTGCCTGTATCCGGTCTGTAGAGCGTGCCCGCATCCCTGGCCCCTGCGGATTTTTCTTCGGAGATCTCTTTTATCGTGATAATTACGCCGACAGTATCTTCATCCCTGTATCTCCTCGGGACGATCCTCACCCTGACCATGATATTTCCCCCGCTCCGGTCCTTCAGGAAGACAGTCTCCTCGTCCTCGCCGAAATAAGCCGCCTGCGAGAGTGCTCCGGGGTCAAAGCCTGTATTCCCTGAGAAATGAAGGATCTCCGATAACGGCTTTAACAGCATCTCGGCATTCGAGAGGCCTGTGAGGTTTTCAGTATAGGGATTGATATACAGTATTCTGCCTGAAGGGTTTGTGATTACGATTCCCTCCTCGTACAAACACATCTGTTTTACGCACGAGGGTATCTTTCTCGTTACGCTCTCCTTTGCCTTCATATTCAGTTCAAACGCTCTTATGGCCAGAGAGACGGTGGACAGCAGTTCGCTCTTGTTGAACGGTTTTGCAAGGTAGCCGTAAGGTTCGGCAGAGTTGGCCCTCTCGATCGTCTCCTGGTCGACTGCCCCTGTCATAAAGATGACAGGTATCCTGAAAAGGTGCGAGATGTAAGTTGCCGTTTCAATTCCGTCAATCTCACCGGCAAGACCTATATCGGATATCACGACATCGGGAGTGACTGCTGCGGCAGACAAGAGTGCGTTCTCTCCGCTCTCCACGATGCCTGTGATCTCGTGGCCGTCTCTCTCCAGAATTATCGATACGATCTCGGCGATTTCAAAGTTGTCTTCAACAATTAAAATTTTCTTTTCTGTCATCTTCAGACCTCCTGGTTAAGTTCGGCAACCGAGAAGTAGCCGACTTCGTTGAAGTAATCATTTGACGAAGGCGAGGTTGCAAATTCAATGAAGTCCTTCGCCAGAGCGGAAGCGTCACTTTTCGTCACGTAATTCAGCGGCCTTGTAAGGCCGGAGATGTAGAAGGATCCGCCCCCGTCGGAATGCTCTTCATTTCTGAGTTCGAGAAGTATGGCCTCCCTAATCTTTGTAATGTCGGAAGGAACAGCCTCTCCTGATCCTTTATCAACGATTTTAAGGATCTTTACTCCAGGGTCCGATTCTGCGTAGCCGAAGTCGACGAAACCGATGGAGAACGGGTTGTCCTTTACAAGATTCAATACCTCGGAGTTTCCTTCGGCTGCGAGCTGTGTCACTTTACCGTTTGTGCCGTAGTCTTCGGCTTCAAGCGAGGAGTCGACGTTCTTTTTTCCCGGGAACAGCCAGTTTGCAAATGTCTCTTCGGTTCCCGATTCCTCGGATCTCTGGATCACGGTATTTATGCCGGCAATATCGGCCATGGACGATATGTCATCTGATTCGCCATTGTAGAGAGCAGAGGCTTCTTCGAACGTAATCGTGTCAATGACGTTCTTTTGCGAGGTGATTATCACTATGGCGCTTGCGCCTATGCGGTACACTTCCAGATCAGGATATGAAAGCAGTTCGGAGTCTTCGACATTTCGTGAAGCGGCCCCGATATCAGCAATTCCGGTTCCTGCTTCTTTTATGCCCATGCCCGACCCCCCACCGTTAACGACAATGTCAACGCCCGGACTCTCTTTCATGTATGCGGCAGCGAGTATCTCCGATACCGGCTGGATTGTTGTGGACCCTGATATCGTAAGATTTTTTTGTTCTTCCCGGGCTGCACCGGCAATGCCGGCATCATCCGAAAGGCATCCGGGAGATGCTGCTGCAAGAAAAAAAATTACAATGATAAAGGTGGAGATGGCGTTTTTTTTCTGTATATTTGCAAATCCGGATTTTTTTTCCGGAGCAGAGAGCAGCATACCCAAATCACCTGCCAGAGGAGTCTGTGGCTGATAAAATATACTTTGCCTTAGTAAAATATCTGATGCTACATTGAATAAGTACTAGTACGTATCAACATGTGATAACGATAGGATAATTCGATGAAGTATATCTTTATTTGATAACTTTTTAATATTGATGGCTCTTGTCGAAGGAGACTCCGGGTACGGGCTTTTTTCCCGGATCACCTCACTGTTCGGGGGAAAAGGAAGAGGCAAAGGAAAAAAACGCAAATCTATTCGCACAACGACCGCCGCGATAATTGCCGTTACCCTTCTCGGGCTGATATTTCTCCTCTATATTCTCTCGTCTGTAAGTCTCGATTCAGGTTTTTCAAGCCTTGAAGAGAGGCTGACCGGCGACAACGTGATGAGGGCGGCAAATGCCGTGAATGCCGAGGTCGACCGGCTCGATTCAATTGCAAATGCATGGGCCACATCAGAAGAGCTTCCCGAATTCATCGATAGCGGTGATACTTCTGTCGCACGTACGATATTCTCCGACGGAAGGCTTGTTGATGTCGGGGTAAATATTCTGCTGATCACGGACTCGGAGGGAAACATCCTGTGGCACAAGTACATGAATCTCGACTACGGCCACCAGATGCCGACTCCCAAGAGCCTGCTTTCACAGATTGCCGGGCATGAGGATGTGCTTAGCAGCGGAACGACAAAAGGAACCTTAATGCTTAATTCAGGGCCGATGCTCATAGCATCCCGCCCTATAACGGACCCGGAGTCGGGCGATCCGTTTGGAAACCTGCTTGTAGGAAGATATCTTGACAGGAGTGAGGTTTCGTCATTATCAGCAACAACTCAGCTCGAGATCTCGGTAATTGAAAACAAATCTGGTTTTGAGGAATATTTCGAGATTTTCGCGGATAAAGGGGCTGGGAATACCATAAACGACAACTCGATAATCATCAGTCCCGTAGATAACAAATATGTTGCCGGATTTTCGGAGATCTATGATATATACGGCGAACCGGTTGCGGTTCTTCAGGTCACTGAACCGAGAGACGTGACGATTTACGGAAAAGGCGTCCTCAGCCTGCTGATAATGATGCTCGTACTTGCGTCCGTAATATTCGGTGCGGTCATCCTTGTCCTGATCCAGAGATCGGTCGTATCGAGGCTTGAAAACCTGAACAGGGAGATCAAAACTGTTGCCATGACAGAGAGTCCTGAAGGCAGGATCAACATCGAAGGCGACGACGAGATATCATCCGTGGGTTCGGCGATCAACATGATGCTGGAGTCGATAGAAAAAGGTAAAGAGCAGTATAGCAGGCTTTTCGACAACGCAAACGACCTGATCTTTACGATCGATGCAGACGGGGTGTTCGTCTCGGCCAACGGGGCGATGGAAAAAAAAGCAGGACTCGAAGACGGGGGGCTTGCCGGCAGAAAGATAGAGGAATTTGTCAAAAACGGCGGAATGGAAAAGATCCGGCCGCTTCTCGCCGGGAATAACAGGGAAAACGGCGGCAAGACGGAGATAACACTGGTTTCGACCGGCGGAGAAGAATACCTGGTAGAGTTCAGCGCCCAGCCCCTGACAGGTTCCGATGAGATGACCGGGTTTTTCGTTATAGCAAGGGATGTTACTGCGAAAAGGAAGGCCGAGGAGGAGCTGAAAAACCACAGGAACCGCCTCCGGGAGCTTGTAACGGAGAGAACGGCCCAACTCGAGCATGCCAACAGCGAACTTGTAAAGGAGGTCGAAGAGCGGATAAGGTTCGAAGAGAGCCTTGCGGAAGAGAAGGAGAGGCTTTCGGTAACCCTGTCGTCCATCGCCGAGGGCGTTATCGCTATGGATCATCTCGGGTATGTGACGCTTATCAACAGGGAGGCATCTGCGAAGATTGGAATAAGTGTTGAGTCTGCAGGAGGAAAAAGGATTGACAGCATCTTCAGGCTTGAAAAAGCAGGCCGGCCGGAGGACATCGGTTCGATAGTTCTCGATGTTATATCCGACAGGAAGGTCTTCGAGATTAATACCGAGGTGGATCTCTTCGACTCGCAAGGAAATGCGTATCCCGTTGTCCTGTCCGTCTCCCCGCTTACAGACAGGTCCGGGACATCGATCGGTGCCGTAATCGTGTTCCGCGAGATATCGGAACGGCTTAGATGGGAGGAGGAGGTCTTGAGAAGACAGAAGCTCGAATCGCTCGGTGTCCTTGCGGGAGGGATAGCCCACGACTTCAATAACATACTGACGGCGATCTCCGGGAATATCGGTCTTGCGAGAAATATGGCCGAAGGAGATGCCGATGTCTCCTCCCGCCTGGAAGAGGCTGAAAAGGCGATATCGAGAGCCAAGGATATCACCCGTCAGCTCATTACCTTTTCAAAAGGAGGGGAGCCTGTCAGGCAGGTCCAGGATATAAAGTCGATGATCAGGGAATCGGCGGAATTTGTCTCCCACGGTAGCAATGTAAAGCTGTACTTTGATATCGCAGGCGATCTCTACAATGTCGAGGTCGACAAGGGACAGATCAGCCAGGTGATAGAGAACCTTGCGATAAACTCCATACAGGCGATGGCAGACGGAGGAAATATCTACGTGCAGGCGAAGAATGCAGGCGTAATCACCGGAAAGGACGGCCTTGAAGACGGGAAATATATTGTCATATCCGTAAGGGACGACGGCAGCGGAATTCCGGAGGAATACAGGGAAAAGATCTTTGATCCCTATTTTACCACAAAAAAGAGCGGAAACGGGCTTGGGCTTGCATCCTGCATGTCGATAATAAGGAAACACGGCGGTGCGGTAAAGCTGATTTCAGAGGTCGGTGTCGGGACCGAATTCAGGATCTACCTCCCCGCGACCGAAAGAAGCGTCGAGGCCGAAGACGGGCTCTCCGGCGGAATGCTCTCCGGATCATCGAGAGTTCTCGTGATGGACGACGACAGGAGCATCTATGATACGATACCCCAGCTTCTGCGGGGCTACGGTTTTGACGTCGAGGCGGCATTGGACGGTGCGGAGGCGATAAGAATCTACCAGCAGTCGAAGATTCTTAAAAAATCCATAGATGTCTTTGTTATGGATCTTACGGTTCCGGGAGGACTCGGGGGAGTTGAAACGATCGCCCTGCTGAGGGAGTTCGATCCCGATATACTCGCAATAGTGTCGAGCGGGTACTCGAACGATCCGGTTATGGCGGATTTCAGGGAATACGGGTTCGATGCGGTTCTCCCGAAGCCCTACAATATTGAGGATCTCGTGAGGCTTATCAACAGGCTGGTCTCTGAAAAGGAAAAAAAGGATAAGGGCTGTTGATATTTTTCATCAGTTCAGATCTCGCAGCTTTGTCTGCTGAAGAGCAGCGAGAACGAATCCGCCGGAAATGAAGACCAGTCGGCGATTTCGCAGGCCGGAGATTTATTGACGGCGTTGATTCTCCTGATCTCTCTTTTTATCTTTGCTCTCTCGGCTTCCAGCCTGATCTTTTCCAGATCCTCCCACCTGTTGACAGGCGATCTTGCGATGTTGAATGCCGCATTTACATCTGCATGACAGATGTACCCGCACTCGGGGCACTGGAAGACTTTTCTGTGCCTGCGGCCGTGTGCACCGCATCTGCTGCAGATCTGGGAGGTGAATGAAGGGTCGACATACAGGACGGGTATACCCCTGCGGACGGCACGGTTTTCGACCATCTGGCACAGGTGATAGAAATACCAGTTGTTGATGGAGAAATCCGTGATAATCCCTCTTCTGTTCTTCCTCCTGAAACGGCCTCCGGAGAGCCTCTCGAATTTGATGCCGCAGTCGAGGTCCGATGCGATCCTCACGATATCCCTGCTCAGGTATTTGTTGAGATCCCTGAGCTGTCCTGTCTCTCTTTTATCCAGCCGCTTCAGGTTTCTGGTTTTTTTCCTGTTCTTCAGTTTCTTTCGTTCCCTGTTGAATTCATCGTGGATAAGGCGGGCCTCTCTCCCGAGTTTTGCAGTAAAGCCGGTATTTGGGTCTGCGACAACTGCAATATACCCGGTCGTGTTCAGGTCGATTCCAATCCACCTGTCGGACAGTTCTGACTGTACCTGTGTCATGATGTAATTCCTCCTTCGAAATTCATGTGGCTTGAAATTTTTCGCGGGACGATGCTGTCTGAAAAAGAGTATTCGGGTTTAGTCTGGGTTTTTGGACCCATGTATGATACTTTAACCCGATCAAATATATATCTTGTCGTCAAAAATCAGTATTAGAGGCATAAATTATATTGTCAGGGGTGTTTCAATGAGTTTCGAACTTAATAGAATCTTTTATGATTTTATAACACTCCATTTTAGAATACAGCATGTTTTCGGATATCCAGTTTATTTCCTTCCTGAATTATACGATAAGGGCGGTTCTTTTAATCACTGCCGGTATTATTCTCGTAAACCTGATATCCGAAACGGGTGTAATGTCGAAATTTAAGATTATCTCCGTCCCTTTGTGCCGGATCTCCGGCCTCTCGGAGGAGGCAGTTTTGTCTATCCTCTCGATGGTGATAAACCCGACTGCGGGAAAGTCGATGCTCGCAGAATACCACAGGGCCGGAAAAGTCGAAAAGGAGGAGATCGTTCCGTCGCTCATCATCGGGACTTTCCCGGCAGTATTCGGAGAATCGATATTCAGGGCCCAGTTTCCGACGGCGGTTGTAATCCTCGGCCCGGTCCTGGGAGGGATCTACACCTTCTTCAACCTGTTCTCCACCTTTATTCAGGTGGTCGGGGCGCTGATATACACCAATCTTGTGCTAAGGAGGAGAAGATCGGTTCCGGAGAAGGAGTACGAGAAGGTCGAGGCGGCTGAAAAACTGAAGAGGCCTGATATGAAATCGCTGAAGAAGGCGATTGAAAAATCCAAAAAGCCGCTGAAGAAGATCATACCGATTACGATTATTACGATGATCGTCTTCTGGCTGCTGAGCGTGGCGGGCGTCCTCAACTGGCTTTCGGTAATCTTCGATCCCATCTTAAACCTTATCGGCCTTCCCGGTGAGGCATCGGCCGCACTGCTCGCCCAGTTCATGCATTTTTCGGCCGGGTATACTGTCGTCGGATCGATGGTGGACACCGGAATGCTCGACTTCGGCCAGGCACTCGTGACCCTCATTCTCGGGAGCATGATCCTTATAACGATGATATACCTGAAGTATTCGGTTCCGCTGTATATCGGAATGTTCGGGAAGGATGGAATCAGGGTCGCAGTCATCGCTTACTCGGCAAGCATGGCTGCGAAGGTGATCTGCATCGCAATCGTTATGGCGATCTTCTTCTGAAAAATTATTGACAGAATATAGGTTATTCAACCTTTATAAGCCAGAAAGCATTTTTTTGCCTGTATTCCCCTTCGGATTTGAGTTCACCTAAAAGAACGACTTCTTCACCGTTTGAAAGCCCTGAGACATCGACTGCCGGGCGTGAGGTCTTATTGTCCTCGACCATCATATCGTACCAGACGTCGATCGTCTCCCCTCCCGATGTAAGGTGGAAGTACAGGCAGTTGAGTATACCGAGATCGCTTACCACCCCATTAACATAAACAGGAGTGTCATATTCCGGATTTGCGAGAAGTTCACCTACGGAAACGCTTTCATTGTCCGTATACTGGTCGTCGCCGGAGGTGCACCCGGAGACAAGGAGCAGGGCAGTAAGAAGCAGGATGCAGGTTCCCCATTTTGCCAGGTATGAGGGGATATCGTCCCGAAAGATCATACCGGTGTTTTTGGAGTTTGTTTTATTATATTTAATGTTAATAGCTGACAAATTCACTCAAAAAAATATAAACAATTCAGTAAAAATAATTTAGATTAAAATATGTTTAGAAGTTAATCTTTTTTTGAAGGCCACGTCTGGTTTCCAAAATGATCAAATTTTTTTATTAATTCAGGTTGATATTTATTATAAATGTCAGTATATTTTACATGGATTGTGAGAGATTTAAGTATTGATCTAATTTCATCTCTTTTCTGTTCCTCTTTTGGATCATTTGGGTTGAATTTAAACCCAAGAATATCTACTTTTGTTCCGTTTAATAATGAAGTTTCTTCAAGATTCCCCCAAAAAAATTGTCTATATTCAATTGGAATCCAATCAACAGGATAATTCTTTTTTATTCCTTCATTATTTTCAGTTTCAACTGATTTTATTATCATAGGGCCAGTTCCATTGTTGGTTATATGTATTCCGATGGTATTTGGACTTTGGAATAAACCGATATTTCCAATCGGTCTAACAGATAAAATATTGTGCCTGCGTTGGATTAAGAGGCCTGAAAATCCAATTGCTATGGAAAAAATAGAAACAACTAACGCAAAAATCGCAATAGTGTCTGGATTGTTTGACATTTCATTAATTAAATTAGCAATAAATGAAATCATTATGATACTCCATTAAGTCTCTTTCTTTATGGTCACCTTGTTGTTGGTATATTCAAAATTTATTGTTTATTCTTCTGATACTCCCTTATTAATTATATATTGATATTTTCATATTCCACATAATTTTTATTTAGTTTCTGAAATATTACATGATACAGAAATCTAATAAACAACCTGTAACGAAAAAAAATTCTGATTTGAAAAAAATTTAGAGAAGCCCGAAGGACTTGAGTGTCACTTCGGGGTTGATAGCGCCTACGCGGTAGACGACGCCTTCTGATAATTCGTTTATGACGACCTCTGCGGGCGAGAAGAGGTTCGTGTCTATCTGGTAGAAGTCGAAGTTCGCCTTCTTGAACGTGTCGTAGAACGGCTCTCCGTATGACGAGGACTTGTTGGACGGGATCTTGTCGAGATAATCCTTGATCTCCGGTGCTCTCATCGTGAGGTAGATCTGGCCGTGGTAGATGGTTGCATCGTTCGTGCATCCCATTGCCCTTGTCGAATCCTTCTTCACCGGGGGAATCGGGGCGGTTCCCATCGCGGACTCGATCTTCTTCGTATCGAAGCCGAGCTCGTTGAGCTTGTATATTGCAGTTTCGACGCAGCGGCCAGAGACCTGGATCGAACCGACGATCGATGCCGTAGGTGCGACCACCGCACATACGTTAGCCACATCGACACCGCACTTCTCGGCGATGTTCTCCATGACCTCTCCGTTGGGGAGTGTGTCCGATTCGAGGCAGATGACCGCATAGTCGCTCTCATCCTCGTATTCGATGACTTCGTATGTGTGCTTGGGCATCAGCGAGAGTGCACGTGCCGGGCCGCTTCCCATCGCGAAGAAGTTGCCGACCTTGACGGTCCATCCCGCCTTCTGTGCGCCGAGGCAGGAGATTGCGGGGAAGTCGGTGTTCACATCGATGAACGGCATGGGGACGTCGTTTATTTTGCCGTTCCTGAACGTAATCTCCGAGAGGCCGCCCATGCAGATCTCCGTAAAACGCTTTCCTGCCTGGTATCCTCCTATTGCACTTACACCACAGTCGACTAAACGTGCGCCGTTGTCGAGCTGGTGGAACTCAACATTGTAATCCTCCGGAAATTCCGCGAGGTCCTCAAAAAGATCGAGGGCAATTTCATTGACACTTATCATGAATAATCCTCCTGAATCTAACATTGAACCAGCAAAAGTTATAATATTTTTTAAATGACTCTGGAGGCGAGTCAGTCGAGAATCTCGAGTACACGGGCCGGATCGTACCTGAGCGTGATTAATCTCGTCCGGCCTCTTCCCTCGCGATAGTTCAGGTTCAAAAGCCTCATCGCATCAAGCTTTTTGACGATCTCGTAGTACCTCGTATAGCCCATCTTCCGGCTCTCTTTGATCAGTTCGAATATTGCCCCTGCAGAGAGCTCCTTTTTGTCCATACTGTTCTCTGCAATGATTTTGAGCACGTCTTTCTCCTCGTCTTTGAGTGTCTTTGCAGTATGGGAGAGGTGCAGGTATTTCGAGATCTCATATGCGCGGCAGATATCCTCCCTCTCAAGGCTCCGTCTTGCGTCGTTCTCAGCGTAAAGGGTCGCTCTCTTGAGCAGGTCGATTCCTACCCTGAGGTCGCCGAGATTTGCGGTCTGTTCGACGACGAGATCGAGCATTGCATCATTTACCACGTTTGGATAGAGGCCCTGCTGTATCCTCTGGTTCAGGATCTCGCGGATCTCGTCCTCCCCGTAAGGCGGGAAGTAGATATCGGTCGGCCGGAATACGGACGAAACCCTGCTGTCGACCTCCCTCATCAGATCGACACCCATGTCGGATATTATGGCGATTACCCCGATCCTGACGCCTTCATAGGATTCGTGGGCCCTGAGGAGGGTGTACAGAACCTTGTTGATCTCGTTTTCGTAAAGGAGGTAGTTTGCATCGTCGAGGCAGACGAGGAGGACTGCGTCCTTGTCAAGTATCAGTTTGCAGACCGAGTCGAAGAGAGACTTGAAAGACGTCCCTGAGGCGGGCGGCTGCTGCCCCGAAAGCTTCCTGTAGATCCTCGAAAATATTGCGAATTTGGTATTTTCAATCTGGCAGTTGACGTGCACCGGGATTATCCTGTGGGTGGCTTCTTCGATATCCAGGAAAAGCTTCTTTATGCTCGTCGTCTTCCCCGTGCCCGGGGGCCCCCTGCATATGGTATTGAGCGGTCTTGCACCCTTCATGCCGGGCCTGACCTGAAATGCGAGCTCCCTCATCTGGGTGTCGCGGAAATTGAACTGCTCGGGTACGAAGTCGATCTCGAATACCTCGGGGTCACGAAACAGCGTCTCCTCCCACATGAGCAGATTCTTCTTCATATTAGACATTTTCACCTGAAACCTATTAATTCATGCCTTAGGCGGTGTGAAAGAAAGTATGCGATTGCAGTCCGCCTCTATTTCTGCATCTCCTCGAGGCATTTCTTGCAGAGCGAGCGTCCCATGAAGATCTGCGAGAGCTGCTCCTCGGCCTTCGAGATCGGCCTTCCGCACGACGAGCATGTAAACCCTGTATTTTCAACAGGTTTTTCCTCCGGCAAGGGCTTTTCCTGAGCCGGTTCCGAGACAGGAATTGCGGGTTCTGCCGGAGTTTGAGGGATCTCAGGTGCCGGATACGTCTCCTCTTCCACTATATTGGTAATTACCGGCTCCCCGGGATTCTCCAGCACCCTCCTCCTGTAGCTGTCGATCTTCTTCTTTGTCTCCGGGTCATTCCTCCCCAACCTGGAGAGAACGCTGTCAAGGTATTCTATAAGTTCGCCGGCATCGCGGTCATCTTTGGCCTCCCCTTCGACCTCGACCTTCAGGTTCTCGTAGTTCTCAAGATTTACCGTAATTCCGATTGATAGCTTCCTTTTTTCGCTCATGTATATTCCTGCACTGAATTATTCGTTTTCAGGTGTTCGATGATCTGTATTATTGCGTCCCGGAACAAAAGAGTATTCAGGTTCTGCCGGGCGGCTATTTATGCGGCAGATGATGAAAGTTACCCCCACTGACCGCCCGGAATGATGAAGCAGGGATCTGATGCCGCTTTGTAAGTTCAGCGATTTACTCTTTTTTCTCCGCCTGCCCTAAAAGGAGCTTCATGAACATATCCCCTTCGATAAGACCGAAGCCGCCGTTTTCAGCCGCTTCTTTCTCGGAATAGCAGGTAGTTCTGTCCCGTCCCCTGCCGACGATGATGAACGGGACCGGATTGGATGTATGCGTCTTGAGCCTGATCGGAGTAGGGTGGTCGGGCAGAATTCCGATGGCCGCATCCGTACTCTCGAGGATCATCCCTACCGCTTCGTCGAGACGCTCGATCGCCTTAACCTTCTCTTCGATGCTGCCCATATGCCCGGCCTCGTCAGGCGCCTCGACATGCATGTAGATGAAGTCGAGCCTCTCCAGCCCTTCGAGTGCATATTTTGCCTTAGCCATATAGTCGGTATCGAGAAATCCGGTTGCACCGGGTACTGTTATGATCTCCATCTCCGCGAGCATCGCTATGCCGTTCAGGAGGTCAACGGCAGAGATCATTCCGCCCGAAACCCCGTACTTCTCCTTAAATGGCTCCATCGACGGTTTTCTGCCGCCACTCCACGGCCAGATTCCCGTTGCCGGCTTCTCACCGCGGGCTATCCGCTCGCGGTTTACGGGGTGGTCTTTGAAGACTTCGGCGGCAATATTCATCGCTTCGAGCAAAATCTCCCTGTCGGGTCCTTTTGGGACATGCGGATCGATCTCCTGCCCGACGATGTCATGGGGTGGTGCCGATTCCGATCCCTTTCCGCCCTGGAGGATGAGGAGATTCCTGTAGCTGACCCCGGGGTATACTCTTATGCCTTCCGGGAGAGCTTCGTTTAATGATTCGATAAGCCTGGGGCCGTCGTCTCCCGTTATGTGCCCCGCGGAGAAATCTGCCATTACCCCGTCTTCAATGGTCACGAGGTTGCAGCGGTAGGCAATCGCGTCTTCACCGAAATCTATGCCCATGCTCACCGCTTCGAGCGGTCCTCGTCCTGTGTAGCATTCACGCGGGTCGTACCCGAGGACGGAGAGGTTTGCGACATCGCTTCCCGGAACCATTCCGTCGGGAACCGTTTTCAGCATCCCGCAGGCACCGTTTGAAGCCGCCCAGTCCATGTACGGTGTATTCGCGTATTCTATCGGTGTCTTTCCGCCGAGTTCCTCCAGCGGCTCGTCGGCCATTCCGTCGCCGAGAATTACTATCGCTTTCATATGTATTTTATTTCCTTCAGCAGCGCTCTTACAGCGAGTCTTACGGATTCGGCCGAGCCTGTTTCAGGCTTCCATCCCAAAGCCTTCAGCTTGTCCACCCCGAGCTGCATCTTCGGGACGTCGCCTACCCAACCCCGGTCGCCACCCGTGTAGGTGAACTTCACGCCGGAAAGATCCATCTCTTCGACAACGATCTCTGCCAGTGCTGTTACGTCGATCCAGTCTTCCGATCCGATATTGAAGTAGTTGAACGCCTCACCCGAATTTTCGACGGCGAAGAGGACCGCTTCGATGCATGCACCCACGGATAGATATGATTTGATCTGCTTTCCGTCGCCAAGTATCTCGAGCTCTTCCGGGTTGTCGATCAGCTTATGAACGAAGTCCCATATAACGCCATGTCCGCTTCTTTCGCCGATGATGTTTGCAAACCTGAATACCCATGACTTCATTCCGTATGTATGGGCGTAGCCGGCGATCATCGCCTCGCATGCAAGCTTCGATGCACCGTATATTGAGATCGGTATCATCGGGCTGTAGTTCTCCGGCGTGGGGATGACTGCGGCTTCCCCGTACACGGTCGAGGTCGAGGTGAAGACGAACTCTTTTACCCCGTGCACCCGCATCGCATCGAGAACTCTCTCGGTTGCGAGAACATTGTTGTCGAAGACCCTGGCAGGCGAGATCGCACTTGCCCTGACATCCGGGTCAGCGGCGAGATGAAAGACCCTGCCGGCGCCTGCGATCCTCTCCTGCCACCCGTCGTCAAGCAGGTCGGCCTGCAGAAATTCGGCCTTTCCGCTCTCTATATGGGGCATAATATTTGCAGTCGCCCCTGCGCTCAGGTTATCGATTACAAGCACCCTGTCGCCTTTTTTCACGAGGGCGTCGACGATGTGGGACCCTATAAAACCGGCCCCTCCTGTGACTACTGAAAACATCCGATAATTAATTACGCAGGTTTAATGGTTTTAGTTTTGGGTTGAAGAACGAATGATTAATTATATTGCCGTATCTGGAAAAAAATTATCAGATGCATTCCGGTCCGCTTTCTGACGTTTTTTTCTCCGGGATCGTTTCATCTTCTTTCAGTTTTGTTCTGAGTTTATTGGAGGTTTTGAATGGATTTGACAGCTAACAAAAAAGAGACCGGGAAGAACGTCCTTATGGGTCTCCAGATGATCTTCGTCGCATTTGGATCCCTTGTTCTCGTCCCGCTTCTGACCGGTCTCGATCCAAGTGTCGCACTGTTTACGGCAGGTGTCGGCACTCTGATCTTTCAGGTAGTAACAAAATGGAAGGTCCCCATCTTTCTTGCGTCTTCGTTTGCATTTATCCCCGCGATAACGTACGGGATTGCGGCGTGGGGCCTTCCGTCCACCCTCTGCGGTCTTGCCGCAGCCGGTCTTTTCTACGTTGTTTTA
This sequence comes from Methanolacinia paynteri, assembly GCF_000784355.1. Taxonomy (NCBI): domain Archaea; kingdom Methanobacteriati; phylum Methanobacteriota; class Methanomicrobia; order Methanomicrobiales; family Methanomicrobiaceae; genus Methanolacinia; species Methanolacinia paynteri. The sequence goes on from NZ_KN360928.1 coordinate 402,633, forward strand.
AGCATTGCAATCAGGTATTTTGGTGTAGGAATCATCCACAGGGTCTTTCCGCCTGTTGTGGTCGGCCCCGTGATTGCGATCATCGGTCTCTCCCTTGCGCCTACCGCGGTCAGTATGGCTCTCGGGCAGTCCGGCGACGTCCAGGTTATACCGGTTGAAACAGCACTGATAATCGCCGGAATCTCCCTTGCGGCAACACTGGCGGTTTTCCTCTTTGCAAAAGGCATCCTGAAGCTTATACCTGTTCTCACAGGCATCGTTGTCGGTTATATCGTCTCTCTGGCGATGGGCGTAGTGGATATGAGCTCGTTCTTCGAGTCCTCGATAATTGCGGTGCCTCATTTCGTGCTCCCCGAGTGGAACCTTGCGGCGATCCTCTTTATCGTCCCGGTGGCAATCGCGCCTGCGATCGAGCATTTCGGAGACATACTTACGATCGGCTCGGTCACAGGGAAGGACTATCTCGCCGATCCTGGTATTCACAGGACAATGCTCGGCGACGGTATAGCAACGTTCTTCGCATCGTTCGTCGGCGGTCCGCCCAACACGACATATTCCGAGGTCACCGGAGCGGTGGCTCTTACAAAGGCGTTCAACCCGGTAATCATGACATTCGCAGCGATATTTGCGATAATATTTGCATTCGTCGGAAAGATCGGCGGATTCCTTCAGACCATTCCCAACCCCGTTATGGGCGGCGTCATGATACTGCTCTTCGGCCTTATCGCGAGCCTCGGTATCAACCAGCTCATCCTGAACAAGGTCAACCTTTCGTCAGCCAAGAACATAGTAATCGTCTCTCTCATCCTTGTGGCGGGACTCGGCGGACTGTTCATCCCGATTGGAGACTTCCAGCTCGCGGGCATCGGTCTTGCTGCGGTCATCGGTGTCGTCCTGAACCTGATCATTCCCGGCGAGAAGGAAGAGGAGCATGTAGTAGGCGACAAGGGAGTTGATTTCTGATATGCCTTCCTGCACGGTCAACCATCCCCTTGTGGCCCATAAACTGAGCCTTTTGAGGGATATCAGCACAAATTCAAAGGATTTCAGGGACCTGATAAGGGAGCTGACGATGTATCTCACCTACGAGGCGACGAGAGACTGGGAGCTCGAGAAGACCAGTGTCCGGACGTGGGAGGGAAGAGATGTCGAGGCGTTCAGGGCAAAGGGCATCGATCCGACGATCGTCCCCATATTCCGTGCAGGCATCGGTATGCAGGAGGGTTTTCTGCAGGTAATCCCGACGGCGACGATTAGTTATATCGGATTTTACCGTGACGAAGAGACACTTATGCCGCAGATGTACTACGCAAAGCTTGCATCGAGAATAGCAGAGAGGAAGATCTACATCCTCGACCCGATGCTTGCGACTGGCGGGACTACGTCTGCAGTATGTTCGTATCTCAAGAAGCACGGTTGCACTGACATCAAGGTGCTCTGTATTCTTGCTGCACCCGAGGGTCTGGCGAAGATGGATGAGGACCATCCCGATGTCAGCATCCTCCCCGCAGCAATAGATTTGCACCTGAATGAGAAGGGGTATATCATACCCGGCCTCGGCGATGCGGGCGATCGTCTCTTCGGGACGAAATAACTCCCTCTTGTTTTTCGCAGTACCGGCTGGTTTAATATTCCGTGGCGGGCACTTTATTATGTGACGCGGAAAGAGACCTTTTTTGAATATGCAATAATCTATATCAAGGGGCTTTTAATGGGAATCTGCGACATCATCCCCGGTGTATCCGGCGGAACGATGGCGCTTATCACCGGAATATACGAACGCCTGGTAAAGGCCATAGGAAATATCGGTCCTTCGCCTGTAAAGTACCTGCTCAAGGGCGATGTAAAGTCGGCAATGGAGGAGTTTGAAAAGTTCGATCCCATATTCCTGATCGTGCTTGTTGCCGGTATCGGGACATCCTTTCTCGCGATGTCTAATGTCATCCTCGTGCTTCTCAATGATTATGCGGTGCAGACTTTCTCGTTCTTCTTCGGGCTCATCGTCGCATCGGCAGTCGTATTGTTCCTTATAATAGAGGAGGACTCGAGGGACAAACGGGCCGCTGCATTCCTTCTGATCGGTGCGATTGCAGGCTTCATTCTTGCAGGCTTAAACCCGGCCTCGCTCGGTCATTCGCTTCCCGTTCTCTTTCTCTCCGGGATGGCGGCGCTGTGTGCGATGATCCTCCCCGGGATCTCCGGTTCGTATAGCATGCTCGTCCTCGGCCAGTACGAATACATGCTCAGCGTGATAAAATCGCTCTCTCTCGTTGAGATCGCAACATATGTCGCCGGCGGCGTAATCGGGCTGCTTCTCTTCTCGCGTCTGCTGAAATACCTGCTTAAGACACACCATACAGCGATGATAGCATTTTTGACCGGACTCATGCTCGGGTCGGCAAGGCTGCTCTTCGACAAGATTACTGCCGCAGGCGGAACGATCGGATCGGCTGTTCTCTTCGTTGCGGCAGGCGCAGTCGTAATTATCATAATGGAGCTTGCGAAGAGATTTTTTTCAGATCGCGAGCAAAAAGCGGACAATTAATTTTTTTGAATGAATTCTTCACTTCCCTCGGGAATATAGCGAAATATTCAGGGCAGTGGATGAATAACACAACCTTCAGACTTTTCTCGCAAGCATATATGATTAAATTGTAAAAAATTTTTATATAGTATGAATAAATCATAAGATCTTATGTCATTAAAACCGTTAATCGAAAAAAAATACCTGATCAACGGTCCTCACAGCGAGGCCAAAATGGAGATCGTGGATAAGAACATCCAGGAAATTATCTCGGGCGGAACGAATAAATTCACGTATGACTCCGTCGTGCTGAAGCCTTATGCAAAGGCATATCTTGGAATTACTCTCAGTCCGGAGACGAGGCTCTCGGAAGATGAGACGACATATGAAGAAGAATGGCGGGATATCGGGCAAAATTCCCTGAAGAAGTTGTATCCCGATGAGTTCCTGGAAAAACCCGATACAATCTATCTCCTGTATAAGGACGAGTCTTCGGAGGTTGTGCGTTCATATGAAAAAATATTCCTTGATGAGTTCTCGGGCTTCATCGACGCCGACGAAGCGGAAGTGGATGCAGAAAAGAAGGATCTGGGCATGAATTCATATTATCTCTACCTGTTCCTGCAGTATTATATGAAATAATCATTTTTTAGATTACATTAAATCCCAGGAGAAGCCCCAGGAAGAGCACGAAGTCGTATGTGGTATGTGTTATTGCACTGACGGTCGTGCTGTAGCGCTGCCTGATTATACCGAAGACCAGTCCGGCGATGAACACCGATACGATCCCGTCCCAGTTGTACTGGAATGCATGAAGGGAGGCGAAGAGCATAGCCGGGAGTATTATTCCGAATCTCGGCTGAAGAACGCCTCTTACCGAGATCTCCTCGCCGAACCCCGCACAGACTGAAGCGATTACTATACCCGGGAGAGTCATGTACGGGACGAGGAACGCTTCGAAAGCGTTGGAATCAGTGAGAGGCCAGCCGGCTGCATTCCAGATTACTGCGATTATGGCATCGACCGCATAAAAGACCACGATCAAGGCAAGTGCTGCACCGATTGCGATCAGCACTTCTTTTGCGGCGGGTTTTGAAAGGCCGAGCCTTTGCAGCGTCTCCTTAAAATTCCTCTTCGTAAAAAGGCCTACGATTGCAAAGGAGGCCAGGATTGTCCAGAAGAGAGTATAGATGTCGACCGCAACAGTCCCTTCGAGGAATGCCGCGTCATTTTTTATTATCTCCATGAAGGCCGGGGACAGGTATGGCGGGACTCCCGCAACCGTAACAGGAATCAGGGGGATTATCGTTACTGCAAAGATCGCCACCAGTGCAATGATATGCACCCGGCAGAAGGGATCGAAGTCGAGTCTTGAGGCAAGCTTTACACGGACTGTTTTTAAAAGCGGGATAAGGGAGAAGATTGCCGCTCCTGCGCAGCCCAGGAAGAGGAGAGCGATCTTCCCGAGAATCCCTGTATCTGCTATGGCGTCAAAGGCTCCGGGATCGAATTCTTCGGAGAAGACAATGTCTGCCGGCAGTATCGAGATCAGGCCGAAGAAGAACGATATGAAGGCGGTTGCCAGTATTATTCCGAGAAGGATCGCATATGCCGGATATTTCAGCATATCCATGCGTTTGTTCATCGAAAGATAGGCGGCAATCGCGAGTATCACGAACGGAGCAAGGGTTGCCGAAGCCCCGAGGAATTCACCGGCCGGAGAGCCGTCTCCCGCAAAAAAACCAAACACAGGGGCCAGTGTGAATACGAGCAACAGTACCAGGATTCCTGTAAATCTTTTGGATTCCGGTGGAGTGGATAGAATATTCACTTATTATAATGTCTGTTCTCTTCAGCGATAAATTGATTCGGCTATGGTTTGTGCCGTTTTTCAGTTTAGGTTTATGCTGCATTTAAAAAAATAAAATAGTCCTGCTTTACAGTAGGGAATAATCAAACTTGATGTGGTAATTCTTTTCATTATTAAAATTAAATCCCAATTATGCGTGAAATATTTCTTCTTCAGGATGATAACACACTTTTAGAGATGAAGGAGGAGTTATATGATTCAGAAGACCTTCTTCAGTCACTTCTTGAGGATTATCCAAAACTTCTTGCAGGTTCCCAGATTAATCCGGATTCACCCAGAAAATGGATACTCATAAAACGTGAAATGGGCATCCCGGATAAAGAGAAAGGGAGTGAAAGATGGGCAGTAGATCATCTCTTCCTTGATCAGGAGGCAGTCCCTACGCTGGTTGAGGTAAAGCGTAGCACTGATACAAGAACAAGACGGGAAGTTGTTGCCCAGATGCTTGATTATGCGGCGAACTCTGTTCAATATTGGGAGATAGAGGATATCATTGAATCTTATCATGAAGACTGCCTGAAAAAGAATATCGACCCGGACGAACGTTTATTGAACATATTAGGAACAAGCATGAGGCAGGATGATTTCTGGGACCTTGTCAATGCGAATTTGAAGCAGGGAAAGATAAGGATGCTGTTCGTGGCTGATATCATTCCCCCGGAACTTCAGAAAATAGTTGAATTCTTAAATGAACAGATGAATCCGGCAGAAGTGCTTGCTATAGAGGTGAAACAATACACCGGGCAGAATCTAAAGACACTTGTATCTCGTGTTGTTGGTCAGACTATGAAGGCGGTGGAAATCAAGGCCTCCAGAACTGGGGGGTTGATACAATGGAATAAGGAACTGCTTCTTGAACAGGTTCGTGACTTAAGGGGTGAAGAGATTGCAGAAGTAGTTGACCATTTGATATCATGGTGCGAGGATAATGGATATTATCTTAGTTATGGCAGAGGTTCAACAGAGGGTTCGGTACATTTAGGTTATGAATCGGATTCTGGCATGAGATATAAGTTTTTTATGATAAACAGGGGATTAAATTATGTCTGGTTCGAACATATTATGAATTATCCTCCTTTTGATAATGTTGAGAAACGGCAGGAACTTTTTGATCGTCTGAAAAGTATCAAGGGAATGAATTTTAAAAATGACCGACTGGACACATATCTGTCTTCTGAGTTAAATTGTCTTATAGATTATAATAGATTTAAACAGTTTTGTGATGTTTATGATTGGATTATTAAAGAAATCAGAGAAAATTCTCAGATATAAATCATAGATTGTTTAATAGCATCTGAGAATTTTGATAAATAATGTCTCCCTTGGGGAAGGGGAATATAAACCGTTTTTTGCTATGGATGCCAAATATCTCATGACAAGAGGCATCTTTGGTTATGTATATAGGAATAGATCACGGGACGACGGCGATCCGGTTTGCCTGTGAAACCGGGCATTTCAAAATATCCCGCGAGGATGCAAGGGAATTCAAATTCAGCGACCTGGAAAGGCTCTGCCCTGTCGATGAGATTGACGGAATATCAGTCTGCTATTCGATGGGCGACGGAATATCGGCTATAACTTCCATCGGAAAGGTCGAGAACAGGGGTGTTGTCTCCAGGGAAGGAGCAGGCGAACACATCGGCGGCGGAACGAGGGTATACGACGAGGTCGCCGGATCAGGCGTTCCTGCGGTTGTAATTCCCGGAATACACAGGGGATCGCCCACCGACCCCAGGTTCAAGGCGTATTCGCACCAGACCAGCCCTGAAAAGATCGGCATCGCGTACCAGGTCTTCCTCGATCACGGCGGGGATTTCGTTGTCGCGGACGTGAGCTCGAATACCGTAACGATGCTTGTTTCGGGCGGAAAGATAGTCGGAGCATTCGATGCCTGCATCTTTTCCCCGGGAACGAAACATGGTGCGCTCGACGTTGATGCGATAAGAAAGATCGACACCGGCGAATGGTCGGCAAACGAGGCGTTCCTCCATGCCGGTGTAGGGGAATCGCTTCCTGCAGACGTGAGAAAGAGTGCCCTTGCGATGTTTACGGCGATGGAATGCGCCTCGATGAAACTTTTAAACAGGAACGCAAAAGTCGCACTCGCAGGCTCGATGGCCCCGGCAATTGCTGCTGAGGTCGAGGCACTCCTGCAGGAGAAGGTCTTTGTCTACGACGAGTGGTGTGCATCGATCGGCCTCTGGAAGATTGCAAAAGAGGTATTCGAGAGGAAAAAAGGAGTCCTGGGACTGGAACTGGATCTCTGACCTTTTTTAATATATAATTTAAATAGAGTCTATATTCTATTTACATCATCTATTTACCGGATTCTGGGAATTTCTTTTTTGTACGATCTTTCCGGGGGGCGAATTGCAGTTTACCGGCATCCCCCGGCGTAGTTACGGGATATGGGTATAATGGTCAGTGAATCTTTCAATAATCAGGAATATACGCTCCAGCTGCTGTATGAAAATCCTCTTCCGATGGTTATTTTTGATACGGGCGGCAGAATAGTCGATTTTAACAGGGCCTTCATTGATTTCTCCGGCTATGGCAATGACCGCCTCAGGGGAATGCATGTATCCGAATTCAGGACCGTAAACCATGGAGGAGAAGGATTTTCCGCCTGCCTTGAAAAGAGAAGCGGGGTCCGCTCTTTTGAAGATATGGAACTTCCTTCAGGGCTTAAATATGCCGATGTCAGGTTCACCCCTGTGAAGGACGGTAAAGGGGATATAGAGTATATCTTTGGCGTCTATATTGACAAATCGAAGATTATCTCCCGCAACAAGTACATGTCGAAGTTTATCTCAAAGACTGTATCCAATCTATCTCTGCTTGCGGAAGGGAATACCGGCTTCGACCTGGAGATCCCGCCTGCCGGCGATCAGACTGAAGAACTCAGGAAAAATTTCCTGAATATAAACGATCAGCTGAAACTCGCCAAAGAGGCGATAGATTCCATGGTCGACGAATCTGCCCGGCTTTCTGAGGCCGGCATAAACGGAAATCTCTCCTACAGGGCTGATGCGTCGAAGTTCAGGGGCGGGTTTGCCACTGTGATAGGCGGCTTCAACGAGACTCTCGATGCCGTCGTATTCCCTGTTCGCGAGACGGTCAGGATCGCAAACGCCTTTGCAAAAAGAGACTTCTCCAGGCGTTTCAGCGAGCAGATCATCGTCGGCGGAGATTTTGCCGGCCTCAAGGCCGCACTGAACGAGACCGGAACCGAGATCGGCGAATCACTGTCTGAAATCCGGGAGTCGGTCCGCGTTCTTGAGGAGTATGTCCGCGGAACTTCGGAGAACGTGAACGATGTTGCCGGAGCAACCGAAAAGGTCGCGATTAAAAACCGTGAGTCTGCAGAAAATTCCGAAAAACAGCTTGAAGCCGTTGAAAGGGTGGGGCGCGAGATCGAGGATCTTTCGGCCTCGGTGGAGGAGATCGCTTCCAATGCTGCGGAGGTTAGGGATGTGGCGCAGAGGGTAATCGCCACCGGGGATCAGGCGAAAAATCTGGGCAGCGAGGCCGATGCGAGGATGAATGCGGTCGAGAGGCTTTCGCAGGAATGTGTCGAGAACATCGGGCGGCTGAACACCAGAATGCTCGAGATTAACGACATAGTCAAGCTGATATCCGATATTTCAAGCCAGACGAACATGCTCGCGCTGAATGCGGCGATTGAGGCCGCACGTGCCGGCGAGCACGGCAGGGGATTTGCGGTTGTCGCACAGGAGGTCAAGAACCTGGCGGGCGAATCCAAGACTGCAGCAGCAAGGATTTCCCGTCTTATCGATGAGATAAAGAGCGAAAGCGACGTTACGACAAGATCGATGGAGACCTCCTACAATGAGATCTCGGGGGCGATTGCGAGTGTCGAGAAGACGATTGAGTCCTTGAACGGCATAGTAAACCTCGCGAACGAGGCCTCTGTAGGTGTAATCGAGATCGCGAAGGCATCGGAGATGCAGTCGAACGCTACCGCATCGGTCATGGGCTCGATGGAGCAGACTACCGGAATGAACAGGGAGAACATGGAGAGGATCATCCAGGTCGCCTCCCTCAGCGAGGACGTTTCCGCATCAATTGAAGAGATCGGGATGGGAACCGCCGAACTCTCTGATATGGCGAAGAACCTAAGGAATATTCTCGAGGAGTATCGTTTTTAGTGGTTACCTAAAATTTTTAATCTTCTAAAAGGAGTAATGAATTTATAATCACACGCCAGATTAATCAGATAGGGGCGTTTCCCTGTGGAAGATTCACAAAGAGCACAAAATAAAAAATCAAATTTTGATAATTTCATTTCAGATATCAGAGATTACGTATTTCTTTTTTCAATATTAATTGGATTAAGCACAGCACTGTTTGTATTTTTTGACAAAATCAATATTGGTGAAAAACAGTTAAATCAGGCTCTATTTTTTATTTTCTTTTTAATTCTAATTATTTGGTTTCATATTGCAGTTAAAGCACTTGATTATTTTAAAGAGATAAGTGATAGTAAAAAGAGATCTTTTTCAGAAATAATTTTTTCATTAGAAGTTATTTTATTTACTTTTCTTTTAATGGCTCCTATTTTTTCAATATTTTCTGTAATCTTTCAAAAAGCCCCAGACTCATTTTTAGTGTCTTCACTCGTGGTAGTATTTTTATTTATGATTTTTGGGACAGGAATGATTTCTGAATGGATGGAAGTAAAATATAATACTATCAAATCAAGTTTATTTTGGATATTGGGCTGTATTCTCTTTATTATTGGTATGGTGGTGGCATTATCCTTTTGTTTAGTATATAATTCAGATATTTTCAATTATCTAATCTTTATTATATCACCTTTATTCGGAATTTGGATGCTCTTCTTTATAAATTCAATATTTTTATTGGTAATTAACATAAACAACCGATATATTCACGTTCATCCTTTTATTTGGTTGAGGAATAAAATTCAAAAACGGTGATTTATGACTGAAATCAAGAATTTTGAATGCGATTTTGCGATTTCTTATGCAGGGGAAGACCTTGATATAGCTGAAGGAATTAAGAAAGCTATAACAGAAAAAAATAATGATTTCACCATCTTTTTTGCACCAGACGAACGTTATAATCTAATAGGCAAAGATGGAGAAACATTTTTTGAAAAAATATTTAAAAATTCTAAACAAGTTATTCTTCTCCTTTCAGAAAGTTATAAAAAAAAGGATTGGACCAGATTTGAATTGGATGAGATTCTTAAAAGAAATGAGGAAAATAGGTTTATTCCAGTTAAAATTGATGAAGTAAATATTCTCGGTTTATCTTCAAATATAATATATATTCCATTTTCAGAAAATTATATTGAAATCGCTGAAATTGCAATAAAAAAATTACTTAAATTTGAGATGGATAATGGGTTCTACAGGGAGACAGAATACCAAAAAGCGGTGAGTACTCTTAAGAATTCAAAAGGCTCTTTAGATAAAGCATATCAATTAATGGTTGATAATCGGGAAAGAGAAACTCCCCTTAAAGATATAGAATACCCTAAAGGAGATTTTAGGGAATCATATTCCATTTATAAAATTGAAGATATCTCATTCTCTAAGATTCCTAGAATTCAATTGAGAATTAATTTGCCTCCTGATTTAAGCAAAGAAGCTGTAATTTATAATCTAAAACATTGTAATGCAACAATATTTAACGAGAAAAAACCAGAAGCAATTGTAATTTTTGCATATTCTGATGAAGCCTCTAATTTTCCGGGATTTGATGATAAATTTAATGTTGGAAAGTCTGAATTTGCTCTTTATGGTGATTGGGGAAGGGCAGAAGAAGGATTTGTCTATAATATGCCTGTTGAGAAATTTGATTATAATATTCAATTTGAAGAGAGTTATTTTGATAAGAAACTGAAAATTTCAGCTGGTTCGGACATTGCGCGAGACTTGGCATATGAAATGTTTGAAAGTAAAATTATTGATGAAATCTGTGAATCTCCTGATATTAAAACTAGGGGCTTGTCTGAAAAATTAAAAATAAAACCAGATGAAATTAGGAAAATGTTAAAAAAATTACAAAAAAGAAAAATGATAAAAAAAGTTGGTTCCAAAAATATCTGGCATTGGGAAATAATTCATAAAAGATAATATTAGATCTCAACTATAAACTTATTCCCCCGGAATATCAAAGGAATACCACGTTCCCCTTTCCGTGTTCAAGGTCATCGTTCCTTTCAACTGGTCCCTGATAAGCCTCTTTACAATAGTCAGCCCGAGCGACCCCTTCCTCTGTTTTTCATAATCCTCCGGAAGGCCGATCCCGTCGTCCCATACATCCAGAAGAATCCTGCCGCCCTTCAGCCTGAACCTGATACCTATTGTTCCGCTCTCCCTCCCGGCAAAGGCGTATTTGACTGAGTTGGAGAGTATCTCATTGATGACAAGGCTTAACGGTATAACGAGATCTATCGGGAGCCTGTGGTTTTCGATATCCAGCTCAAGGTTTACCCTGCAGCCTTCGTAATCGCAGAGGGACTGGATGATATTGAAGGCGAGGGACGTAAAGTGCTCTTTTGAGTCGACCGACGAGATGTCGTCCGCCCTATAGAGCGATTCGTGCACTGAGGCTATTGCCCTGATCCTGTTTTCGCACATTAAAAGGGCCTCTTTTGCAGCCGTATCACTGACACTTCCGAGCTGGAGCTGGATGATGCCGGATATGATCTGGAGATTGTTCTTGACCCTGTGGTGCAGTTCATGGAGCAGGACGGTCTTTTCATCGAGTGCTCCTACAATCTTTTCGACCATGTTGGAGATGCTCTCTTCAAGCTGCGAGAACTCCCTGACGCCGGAAGAACGGATCTCGTGGTCGTAATCGCCTCCTGCGATGGCATCGACGTCTTCGACAATATCCCGTATCGGTTTTGTAAACGTCTTCGTAAGGACGATCAGAAGTGTGAAGAAGAGCGCAACAAAGATCGCATAGATCCCGAGCTGAAACAATACGACGGAGTTGATCTCGTCATTGAGCATTTCTTCATCGTAGATGAACGCTATTGCAAGGCTCATATCCGCACCGCTCTCCGGCCTGGAAAGGTCGACATACCTGATTACGGTGACTGTACCTGCCTCGTCATCCCTGATGACATAATCGGATTTCTTCCGGATCACCTCTTCCTTTACCAGGGCTTTCATCTCCGGGTCGGTCTCACTGCTGTCCCCGATCAGGTTTCCGAGGACCTCGTAGAGGTCGATCGATTCAAGATAAGGGTTTAAAGGCCTCAGTTGATCTACAGTATTTCCGTACCTGAGCAGGAACCTTGCATCCTCCTTTGTTATTGCGTAAGACAGTTCGAGGATGTATTTGTGGTCAGGCGTCGGGTAATATGCATATTTCCGGATGTTTTCAATGTCCCTGACCCCTTTTGAGATCCTGTCGCCGACAAACGAATCCCCGTTTCTGGTTTGATCCAGGAATTCGGTGAAACTGCCGTAATGTGAGAAATCAAGCCCCTGATCGATCTCGTTTGTCGTATATGCAATGACATTGTTCCCGTCAATTATGTAGAGATCGTATCTTTCGCCGAGTTCTTCCTTCAGGGATTCGAGATCCATATCTTCCGGGTTGCCGCCGGATTCGTTGTAGGCCTCGAGAAATATTGCAAATGATCTCTTCATCTCTTCATCAAGGCCCATATCGTATATTTTTAAGCCCTGGTCGACTGTTTTAACGGCATTAATTATGTTTTCTTCAGTATTTTCCTGTAAAAATACGTATTTTTCCTTATAATCGTTGGAGACATCGATTACGCTCAGGTAAAATAATCCGGATATGAGAGGGACTGTAATAATTATAATGAAGATCAGCAGGCGGTAATAAAATGAAAAATCTCTCCTTGCCATTCATTCCCCGTCGAATATAATCAGAAAGGGCAATTTTAATATATATTCTTATTGTTCGTTTCAGATTTTGCTTATGCTTTCCTGAGGGTTACACAGATCATAAGCCCTTCTTCGGGATGCCCTTCGACTGCGTCGAGTGCCCTGACACTTCCCCCGTATCTTTCGGTTACAAGTGTCTTTACAATGAAAAGCCCGACTCCGCTGCCGTTTGCCGTTCTTCCCGAAAGGTTCTTCGTATACCTGTTGAAGCACTCCTCCTTCCTGTCGTCTGGAATTCCCGGCCCGTTGTCTGCAATGCAGATCCTTACGTCATCGTCCGACTCCGTGACAGAGATCCGAACTTCGCAATCGGATCCTGCATGCCTTATGCTGTTTCCGAGGATGTTTGTAAACACCTCCTCGAGCAGTTTGTCGGCCATAACCTTCAGGCCGGTGCCTTCGTAGGCCACTTTTAGCGGGAAGAGGGAGATGGCGTGCCTGATTATATTATCGAGATTCACCGGCGAAAGGCTGGCATCCTTTTCACCGTTCTTCATTGCCCTCATCAGCGAAATATTCCTGATTATATCGGTATTCTGGTGAATTGCGCTGATCATCATCTTCACTATGCTCCTGTCCTCTTCATTTGAGAGATCCAGCATTATCTCGGCATAACCGAGTGCTGCCATATTGGAGTTGTTTATGTCGTGTGTAATGATGTCGAGGTAGAAGTTTGCCTCATTGCTCTTTTCAAGCGCCTCTTTCGTCCTTGAGGCGACAATAGTCTCGAGCTCGTCATTCTGCCTCTTTATGAGCTCTTCGGACTCCCTGACTTTGCTTATGGTCTTCTTAAGACGCTCCACCATGTTGGAGATGCTTGCCTCAAGGTCAGCAAACTCCTTCCCTCCCCTGCCTGTGCGAATCTGGTGGTCGAGGTCGCCCGATGCGATTTTGTCAACGTCATCGACAAGATATTTTAACGGCCTCGATATGGCGATGCAGAATATGCTCAGTATCAGGATAAGCAGGATACTCAGTCCTGCTATATTCAGGAGGTTTGAATACCAGGCCGACGTTATGTTGTCTTCAAGCAGGCTTTCATCATACGTGAATGCGATTGCTAGGCTGGTATCGGACCCGATCCCGTCTTCGTAGAGATTAACCAGCCTGTAATCCGTAAATGTCCCGTTTGCAGATTCTTCGAGAGTAACGCTCTTTTTTTCTCCGATAACATCGTTTATTATGAATTTTCTAAGTTCTTTATCCGGTTCGTCGGGCTCCCCGATTGTGTATCCGAATATATCGTATAGTTTTACGGATGTGAGATAGGGGTTCATCCCTTTAAGCTCTTCGATTGTCCTGCTGTATTGCAGGAGTTTCCTGGGGCTGTCCTCATCGATATCATAGGAAAGCTCAAGTACGTATCTATGGTCCGGAGTGGGATAGTAGGCATATTTTCTTATGGTTTTCTCCTCGCGTATTCCCTTAACCACCCTGTCCCCGACATAGGAATAACCCTCGCGGATATTATCCAGAAATCCTGAAAAGTCTTCAAGGTATGAGAAATTGAGGCCGAGATCCGTAGCCATTGTGGTATAAGTTATTGTATGGTTTTCATCTATGACATACAGGTTGTAGTCTTCACCGAGCCCTTCTCTTATCGCTTCGAGATCTACCTGCGAAAGATCTCCTTCCGATTCGTCATAGGCACTGAGGAAGGGTTCGAAACCTTTCTTCATCTGATCGTCGAGCCCTTCGTCATAGACCGTCAGGCCCTTGTCGACCACCATCAGTGTCTCGATTATACTCTGTTCGGTGTTGTTTTTAAGGAGATCAAAATTGGAGTTGTATTCTTCGGATACGGATTTATAGCTGTCATATGCCAGGCCCAGTGATATAGGGATGACTATCAATATGCATATTATCAATAGAAGCTGTAAAAAAGACAACTTTTCAGAAAATTTGTTTTTGATACTCATTAGTGCCCGACCAATATGTATTACAATTCTTCTTTCCGGGTCAGTATAATAATTGCGTTTTTTATTTGATTCTCAGGAAGGCAAAAAAAGTCGATCGGGGCTATTTGGAGGTTAATTTTTTGGTTGCGGTAAATGTTTGGAGAAAAAAGATGAATATTTAGTTGAATTTTATCGCGCTTTTTACATCATGGGGGGCATGCCGCCCATTCCACCCATACCGCCCATGCCTTCCATGTCCTCGGGGCTTGGTCCGCCGCCGCCCATCTTGGATGCAGCGATGACATCATCGATCCTGAGGATCATGACTGCTGCTTCTGCGGCCGATGCAATTGCCTGGGTCTTTACACGCATGGGTTCGACTACGCCTGCCTTGAGCATATCGACTGCCTTTGCCTCGAATACATTGAGACCGGCTGTCTTCTTACCGTTCTCGTGCTCTGAGCGGAGTTCGACGAGCATGTCGATCGGGTCGAGACCTGCGTTCTCTGCGAGTGTCCTCGGGATGATCTCGAGCGCGTTTGCGAATGCCTCGATTGCAAGCTGTGAACGGCCTTCCTGTGATGCCGCGAATTCACGGAGCCTGAGTGAGAGTTCTACCTCGGGTGATCCGCCGCCTGCAACGAACTTCTTGTCCTCTACTGCAACGCCGACTACACGGAGTGCATCCTCGAGCGCACGGTCCAGCTCGTCTACAACGTGTTCCGTTCCGCCGCGGACGATAAGCGTGCATGCCTTCGGGTTGTCGCACTTTGTAACGAAGATCATCTCTTCGCCGCCGACCTTCTTCTCCTCGACAAGTCCTGCCTTGCCGAGTTCTGCTGCATCGATTGCATCGATCGATGAGATTACCGTTGCGCCTGTTGCGCGTGAGAGCTTTGTAAGGTCCGACTTCTTGACACGGCGCACTGCAAGGACACCTGCCTTTGCAAGGTAGTGCTGTGCGATGTCGTCGATTCCCTTCTGGCAGACGAGAACGTTTGCGCCTGATTTGATGATCTTCTCGACGATCGTCCTGATCATCTTCTCTTCCTCGTCGAGGAACATCTGAAGCTGGTCGGGTGATGTGATCGAGATCTCTGCGTCGACTTCCGTCTTCTTGAACTCTACCGGTGCGTTAAGCAGAAGGATCTTTGCTTTCTCGACCTTCTTCGGCATGCCGGGGTGGACACGCTCCTTGTCGATTACGACTCCCTCGATAATCTCCGAGTCCTCGATTGTGCCGCCGACCTTCTTCTCGACCTTTACGAAGTCGGTGTCGACGGTTCCGTCCTCATCGGCGATCATCGTGATTGCCTTGACGACGAGCTCGGTGAGCTTGTCCTTTGCGGCCTCTGCTCCCTTGCCTGTCATTGCTGTGTCTGCAATCTTTGTAAGCATCTTCTTGTCGGTTGGCTTGACATCGATCGCGAGTTCCTTGATGAGTTCCTGTGCCTTGTCTGCTGCGAGCCTGTACCCGTGTGCGATGACCGTGGGGTGAACGTCCTGGTCGAGAAGCTCCTCTGCTCTCTTGAGCAGTTCGCCTGCGACAACGACCGCAGTTGTAGTTCCGTCTCCGACCTCGTCGTCCTGGGTCTTTGCGACCTCGACCATCATCTTTGCGGCCGGGTGCTCGATGTCCATCTCTTTGAGGATGGTCACACCGTCGTTTGTGATTACCACGTCACCGATGGTGTCGACGAGCATTTTGTCCATGCCCTTTGGTCCGAGTGTTGTTCTTACTGCACTTGCAACAGCTTTAGCAGCTGCGATGTTCCCGCTCTGGGCGTCGCGGCCGCGTGTACGCTGGCTGCCTTCCTTAAGGATAAAGATAGGCTGTCCTCCAAGATTTGCTGCCATATTAGTAACTCCTATGTTATGTCTTAAAAATGTGGTTAGTAGTTCTATATAAAAATTATTGATCTTCGATCAGCTCGATGAACTCGGACCCCTGAGTGAGATCTGAGAGCATGTCTTCGCCGATAATAAGTGTTTTCCCGATGCGTTTTTTCTTCTTGTAGTCCGTCAGGACACATACCGCCCGCGATTCGGTTATCTCGGATATATTGCCGATTAGCCCGGCGTGCCTGATCGTCTTCTGGGCGGTGCCGTACCCGGTGAGTATGGTCTTCTTCTCGTAGACCGCGAGCGCGTCGAAGGGAGCCCTGCACATGGTGTGCGTCTCAATCCCGATTCTCCTGAAATCCGGTGGGAAATTGTCTTCGTGCTCCTTTTGCTCCGACTTTTTCGCCAGATCGGAGGATTTTTTCAGTATGTCTATGGCTTCGACGATAGCTGCGTCGAAAAGCTCTTCGAGGCGGATCGCGATATCGAGTGTCGTGCTCATCCCGCTCTCGTACTTGGATATGGTTCTTCTCGATACGCCGAGCGAGGAGGCAAGGTCCCCGAGCGAAAGATTCCGGCTTTCGCGCAGATCCCTTAATTTTCCGCCGTTGATATTGACGTAAAGCCCGCCGGGCTGTGCGAATACGAGCGGAGGCACTTCGTCGACAAGGAAATCATAGAGAGTCTTCGAGTTCGTAGCGACGATCCCGTGCCGGATGTACACCGCACCTCTCTCGAGCTCAGAGTCCCTGGCCCGCTCCCCTACGATAATCGGCGTCGCATCAAGGTGATGGGCGATGAGCGCAAGATCGTGTGCACTCTCCTCGCCCACGCTGTCTATGTGGGGAACGACCTTTATGACAAGCAGCTTTGCATCCTTTCGCGCGATAATGTCGAAGCTCCTGGGCCTTATTCCGCACCTCTCCGATACGTTGTAGCCCGCCATTATCAGCACGCTGATTACCGTCTGCACGAGTCTTTCCTGGGACATGATACCTTCAGTTTAGAATTAATCTTCTTATGTTTAAGTGATCTATATTAAATTTGTACCTTTTCCATTTATAGAAAAAGAACTTTGGATGGTGACATGGCCGGGTGAATCCGGCAGGTTTTCGATGCTTATTGGAATAGACGATACCGACTCTCCGGCTGGAATGTGCACTACATATCTCGGTGCGGTCTTTGCAGGGAAACTTCGTGAAGAAGGCTATTCGGTAGATTCCATGACCCTTGCAAGGCTCAACCCCAATGCACGCTACAAGACGAGGGGCAATGCGGCGGTATGCATCGAAACCGACGCAGGCGAGAAGGGCTTCGAGCTTGCCTGCAGCCTCGTGGACGAACTTGCGGATCTCTCCTGCGAAAGAACAAATCCCGGTGTCGCTATGGCCGAATCGCCTCTCCCGTCATGGTTCTACAAAAAAGCGGTAACGAATTTTCTCACGATAGAAGAGGCCGTCGAATTCCTATATGAGAATGGTGCCGTATACCGGGGATGGAAGAACGGGAGGGGTCTCATAGGTGCAGCTGCGGCACTCTCAGCTTCTTTCGATGACTCTACATACGAACTGCTTGCATACAGGCACCACGAAGAGAAAGGAGAGAGAATCGTCGATCGCGGGAGCATCTTCCTTGCCGAGGAGAAGACGTATCCGCATACCTGGGATTCGGTCGACTTCGGGAAAGATGTCGTCGTCTGCGTCCCTCATACGCCCGATCCTGTTCTCTACGGAATCAGAGGTGAGTCCCCGGAATGGGTGAAGAAGGCGGTGTCATATATTAAATCCGAAGAGCCGTTCATCACCGCGCTTTACAGGACAAACCAGGGAACGGATGCACACCTGCTGGACGCACGGATCGCGGACATAAAGGAAGATCGATCATACAGGATCAGGGGAACAGTGTCCTCCTTTCCTTCAACCGGTGAAGGAGGGCATGTATCGTTCTTATTATCCGATGAACCGGGAATATCTGTCCGCTGTATGGCCTACGAGCCTACAAAGGGTTTCAGGGATGTCGTCCGCAAACTCATTCCCGGAGACGTTGCCACTGTCTGCGGGAGTTTTAAGAGCGGAAGCATCAACCTCGAAAAGATCGAGATAATATCCCTTGCGGAGAAGACGGTTGCGAAACCTCCCGTCTGCTCCTGTGGAAAGAGAATGACGAGCGCCGGTACCGGCAAAGGCTACAAGTGCAGGAGATGCGGTGAGAAGTCCGGCGAACCGGAGATCATACGGATTGAAAGGGAGCTTTCGCCCGGATGGTACGAGGTTCCGCCGGTTGCACGGAGGCACCTTTCAAAACCGCTGGTTAGAAACAGGGCTAAAAATTGAAATATTATCATAAGAAAAATTAGGTAAGGATTATGTTTATTTTTATAATAGCAATAATATTATTGTTAATCTCAGGATTTCCTTATCTATACTATCTTATCGGAATAAAATTCGGGAAAAAAACATCTCCTGTAAAAGTCTTAAATGAAGATCAATATCCGCCTGTAAGTGTGATCATATCTGCCTATAACGAGGAAAAGATCATCGCGGAAAGGCTTGAGAATCTTATCGAAGGGGGCTACCCCAGGGAAAAATTCGAGCTTATATTCATTGACGACAACTCTTCCGACAATACGAAAAAGCTTGCCGAATCCAAGCTGGCGAATTTAGGGATTGATTACAGGATATTTTCAAACGACTCCAGGAAAGGAACGAACAGATCATATAACTTTGCTCTTGGAATAGCCGAAAACAATATCGTGGTTACAACCGATGCCAACAAATTTTTTGAGAAGGATGCACTCAGGGTCCTTATCTCGCGGCTTTTATCAGATGACCGGATTGCAGCGGTATGTGCCGAAACGAAACCATTTGCTGAATCTGCAAAAGAGAGAACCGGGGGAATGGAGAGTGTGTACAGGAGTTTCTACGGCCGGATGTGCGACTGGGAGAGTGCGAACGATTCCACGTATAACTTCAACGGGTCTCTTGTTGCGTTTAAAAAGGATATTATCGGTTCTATAAAGGAGAACAAAGGAGCCGATGATGCGAATACGGCATTTGAAGCGATAAGAAAGGGTTATCGTGCTGTATATGTCATGGACGCGGTAATCTACGAAAAAATCCCTCCCAATATCCACAAGCAGTATAAACAGAAGGTTCGGAGAGCAAAGAGGCTCATAGAGGCTACATTGTCAAATCTCGACCTCCTGAGAGAGAAGAGGATCTTTTCCCGGAGATTTTACCCGGTGAGGATAATGATGTATGTTACGTCGCCGTTTCTGTTCCTGCTTGGCCTCGTCCTGTTTTTCATATCGTTGTTTATGTTTAACGCAATAGCCGGTGCACTTCTTCTGGTCTTGCTGCTGCTGTTTGTTTATGCAAAAAAGTCTTCTTTCATCTCTTCATTCATCATAAACCAGATATACCTGTTCCTGGGTCTGCTTAATCTCAAAAAGGACATGAGAACCTGGGAGAGTACATCCGTTTAAACCGTTTTTTCAGGGAAGAAGATCCTGAGCCAGAGTTCGGTGCATACAATCCTCCAGATCTCGGATGAATACTGCTTTTTCCCTGCAATAAAATCGTTGTAATCGTCGGCAACCTTTTTGGAGTCCCAGTATTTTCTCGATGAAAAAGAATCCGATCCGAGAACTTCGAGGATATGATCCTTAAGGCTTCCCTGCATCCAGACCTCCTCAGGAGTGGAGAAGCCTTTCTTGTCCATCCTGCACCTGATCGATTCTGGAACAAGACCTTTGATCGATTTACGGAAGATGAATTTTGTAACCCCTTTTCTGATCTTTTTATCCGCAGGAAGGCTGTTTGCAAAATTCACGACCCTGTAGTCAAGAAACGGGACTCTTGCTTCCACTGAGAATGCCATCGATACCCTGTCTTCCCAGTGCAGCAGGTAAGGAAGGTTCGTACTTGTTAAATCGGTCATCAGCGACTCGTTCAGGTTTCCCTGGTAACGAACCAGCGGCTCCTCAGATCCCTTTATGAGGTCCCGCCTCTGTTTGCGGACAAAATACTGCCTGACCGCATAAAAAAGGAAACCCGAGTGACGCCTCAGGACACCAAGGGTTTCCGAAGAGGCTGTTAAGAGATGCTTCCCGTGTATCAGGCTTGAGATATGGCAGTATAAATATGCTAGATAGCCGGCGAATATCTCATCTGCGCCCTGTCCGTCAAGAACAACCTTCACCTGCTTTGAGAGATCCCTCATAACGCAGTACTGGGAGTAAAGAGTAAGCTGCATGAACGGTTCGTCGTTGGAATAGATGAGGTGCCCGATATCATCCCACAAATCATCGGGATTGGGTCTGGTGTAATATGAGTCAACTTTTAGAAAATCAGTGACTATTTTGACGTACTCGCTCTCGTCAAATTTTTTTTCCTCAAAGACTGCAGAAAATGTTTTTTGTTTTGGCTCCCCGGAATCATTTTCTTTAAGGGACCTGTTGATCAGGGCAGTGATCGTGGACGAGTCCAGACCGCCGCTGAGACATGTGCCTGTCGGGACATCGCTTCGAAGATGGATCCTAACCGAATCCTTCAGGAGGTCGAGTAGTTTTTGAGAGTCTTCTCCGTCTGTTTTGTGATCAGAGACTATTTCATTACTCTTTTCCGGGAACCAGTACCTGGTGGTTTCAGGCTGGAATCCCCTTTTAATCTGCATATAATGGCCTGCAGGAAGCTGGAACACCCCTTCAAACATGGTTTCGTTTGTATGATCCGATAGACCCCATTTCAGGAAATTTATAAGCTGTTTCTCGTTTGGTTCTGTGCCTACACCCGGGTGACAACGCAAAGCCTTTATTTCGGATGCGAATACAAAGTTGTCGTCCTTTATCGAATAATAAAACGGCTTTATCCCGAATCTGTCGCGTGCACAGAAGAGTTCTTTTTTTTCTTTGTCCCATATGGCAAAAGCCCACATTCCATTGAACTTTGAAAGGCAGTCGGGGCCCCATTCCTCGTAGCTGTGAATGATGACCTCGCTATCTGTTTCTGATCTGAAGATGTGTCCCAGATCGGTTAATTCTTCTTTTATATCAGGATAATTGTAGATTTCTCCATTGAATATCAGCCAGAGGGAATCATCCTCGTTTGTCATTGGCTGCCTGCCTTCTTTTGACAGGTCGATAATGGAAAGACGGCGGTGGGCAAGGCCGATCTCGTTTTCAATGAAATTGCCGGAATCGTCAGGACCCCTATGCGTAAGAACTTCCGACATTGATCTCAGGCAGTTTTCATCGATCGGTTTTCCCGAAATATTGAAAAGTCCTGCAATTCCGCACATTGTTATGTATATTTTTATTCTTCTGCTAATTATTGTATTGGAGATTATGTCTTCTGAACTTTGTTATACTAAATGTTACCTTCCTTCAGACAATAATATAATAGCCTTTGCTTGAGATAATTCTTAGGCAGGAGATAATATGGACTTCCAGTCTTCTTTGAATAAACGAAATCTGATAATATTAATTTTAATTATCATTTTTGCCTATTTCGCGTTCTGGATGAGAATGATTCCTGCGGATGGGCTGGTATCGTCTGCGGGGGTGGATCTCCTCGGAAACGACCCTTGGTACAATCTCCGCGAGATTGAACTGATGGTAAACAATTCCCTCCAGTATCCATGGTTTGACCCTATGACCTACTACCCTTACGGTACTGACAACTTCTGGGGGCCGCTGTTTCCAATGATTGCCTCGGTTATGTGCATTCTTGCAGGTGCATCTACAAGACCCGAGATAATGTACGTATCCTCCTTCCTTCCGCCTCTTATGGCGGCTGCGATGGTTCCTGTCACTTATTTCGTTGCCGAGAGGGTTTATAACTGGAAAGCAGGAATTGTTGCGGCTTTTATGGTATCGATTATAGGAGGGCAATATTTCTATAGGTCTCTCTTCGCATTTGTTGATCATCACATTGCAGAGGTTTTATTCAGCACTCTGTTCTGCCTGGCCTATATTGGATATCTGGTTTATGTGAATAAACATCCGGTAGATTTCAGGGATAAGGAATCATTTAAGATCCCAGCTCTCATAGCAGTCGGTTCTGGAATCGCCTATACTCTTGGTCTTTACGTCATGCCGACAATGGCGCTCTTCGCCCTGCTTGTTGCAATATTCACAGGACTGATGTTCATAATAAACAGTTACAGGAATGTATCCTCCGAGTATATCGTACTCGTTAATGTGATCACATTCATTGTTGCAATCGCCGGATTATTCCTCGTAGGAATACATGGTTCCGGTACCTCAATGGCAAGGTATTCCATGGGACATGTTTATGCTTATCTTGCTCTGATCTGCGCAACAATTATTCTTTATGCCATTAGAAGAATTTTAAAAGAGAAAAGCTGGCATTATTATCTTATCTCTGTTATTGCGTTTGGAATTGTGGCATTTGCATTAATAATGATCGCAATGCCTGAGTTCTATAATATCTTTATTTCCGGTCTGTTGGGATTCTTTGGTTATTCAGCACTTTCTACTACAATAGAAGAAGCCCAAAACTGGAGTCTTGGCAGTGCATGGGATTCGTTTGATGTCGGAATAATCCTGATGATCCTGGGCCTTTGTGCTTCGGTACTCCAGTATATAAAAGAGAAGAAGGATACTTTCATCTTCATACTCGTATGGTCGCTTCTGATAATATATTCAACGACAATTCAGCTTCGCTATGAGTACTATCTCGGTGTAAATATTGCTGTCCTGACCGGAATTCTCACAGCGTGCACTCTTAGCTACGGATGGCCTGAGATTGAAAAAATTCTCTCTAAATTTAAAGCTGAGCCTGAATCTCCTCTGGAAGAAGAGAGCAAACAGAAGGGCAAAGGTAAGAAACAGTCCAAGACACTCCCCAAAAAACAGCATATTAATTCAGGGAAGCTCGTTCCGCTTGCTGTTGTGGTGATTCTCATTGCTGCAGGAGCCTATGTGATGATACCTGTCGATATCAATACATCAGAATATATGAAGTCTTACGGCGGAATGACAGACGACTGGAGAGAGGCTCTTGAGTGGTTTGGAGATAACTCTCCTGATACAGGAATTGACTATTATACAGTCTACAACAGGAATGATTACACCAATCCGTATGAATCCTATGGTGTCATGTCGTGGTGGGATTACGGCCACTGGATAACCTTCATCTCGGAAAGACCGCCGAATGCCAACCCGTTCCAGGAGGGTGTAGCAGGTTCCAACGGTGCTGCTGCATATTTCATCCAGCAGTCCGAGGAAGAATCTAATGCGATACTCGACAATCTCAACACCCGGTACGTTATTACGGATGCAGAGATGGATTCAGGTGACGGAAAATTCTGGGCGATGACAACATGGTATGATCCCGAGGTTCAATCGGCACCATATCTTGAGCATTTCCTCAATATAAACGATGATAATTCATATAGTGTTGTTACGTTCTATACGCCGGATTATTATAATACGATGATTTCACGGCTGCATAACTTTGACGGCTCTATGGTCGATCCTTCTCAGGTGGTATATATCGAGTACGTTGACGGAGCTTCATATGGTTCCCCGTATCCAATTCTGACTGCAGCTACAATGCTTGGTGTTGATGAAGCAGAAGCCAAGGTTGAAGAGTTCAATTCCGCAAACACAGGTACTGGTAAGGAAGCGGCAATATTAAGTTGGAATATGCTTATTCCTGACGGAAAGGTGCCTGCACTTCAGCACTACCGCCTTATCCATGAATCCCCGACAAACATTTTTGGGGCAGACAACCAGGATCTTAAGTATGTCAAGGTATTCGAATATGTCCCGGGAGCTGTAATATACGGTGAAGGAACGATTAAAGTCGATCTTGAGACAGGCACAGGCAGGCAGTTTTCGTATATGCAGGAGAGTGTCGACGGTCAGTTTATAGTTCCGTATTCGACCACCAGCGCAAACGGAGACGTGGTGCCTCTTGGCGATTACACGATAGTCGAGACAGGTGAGACCTTCAGCGTATCCGAAGATGCCGTGATAAACGGTCTCACAATCAACTAAAATCTTTTTTTTTTCGAATTTCTAATTTTAGATCCGGGTGTTTCAATAAAGGTCGATATTCTTAAGCCGGCAACCTTTCCGGGTAGTCTCGGCCGGGAATACAGAAAGTTAAGAATTGATGATCGACGGGCAGGGTTAAAGGTAAGTGGAATATTCCACTTTCTTTCTCATAATCCCGGCAATATAATTAAAAAAGGGAAAAAAATTGGTTAATCAGTGTCTTCTTCTTACTCTCGTCTTGTCCATATATGAGACTTCAAGGCCTGGAATGACGACCCTTACGACAGGAACGGGGGTCTTTGAGAGATCGCACACGCAGACTCTTTCTGCATGCCCTTGCAGCTCTTCAAGGGTGACTTTGAGATCTTCGTCTATATATTCAGTGCTCTTGTCCGGAATCTCCGAGAGTTTTATGCTCTCGGCCTCATCGGTAAACCACATCCTGTTTATTCTCTTGAGCCTCTCGTAGCCTGCCTTTTCTATGAGCATCCGGCGTTTCGGGTCCTCCCTTCCTCCTTTAAGCGAGCTTCCCCTGCTCTGTGCAACCTCAGTTAGTGCCCTCAGGACGGCGATCTCCGGGTTTAGATGAGTACCCGATCCCATTACAAGGAGAGACGGGTCTTTCGTAAGGGTGTCGTCCCCTCCTGCCGCAACTGTTGGGACGCCGGTCTTTGCATCGATCAGCCACAGGTGGATCTTAACCCCGTTGTCTTCGAATATATCAAGTAGCTCCTTTGCAGGGCCTTCCTTGTCTACAATAATCTTTTTGCCCATCGATCTTGCATTCTCCGCATCGCTCAGGGCATCCCTTTCAATGACCTCGAAGATCGCATGGAGGATTGCCTCCTCGATAATGTTTCCGCTCGCAAGGCCGTTCGTATCGCTCCTGAACAGCTGCTGTGCCATGCCTACCGGATCATACGGGTGGAATACCGCATTGCTGGGGACGTAAATCTCCTCTTCGTTCATCATATCCCATGATGGAGTCCAGTGCAGCTTTTCACCGCTCTCAAGCGGACGGGGGAGTATGAGGTCGGCCGGGTCGACGGCAGTTGCAGGCCCCATGCCATCGAAGCTTTCATGGATCATGCTCTCTCCCCTGTACTCTGCGCTGTACCTCTCGATCGCCTCCATCATGGCCGAAACTTCGGCATGGACGGGACGCGTCCCTTTGCCTGCATGCATCCTTGTCGCGCCCGGTTTGGCTCCCGGCCTCGATGCAGAGTATACGGGGATGCCGAGCCTGTCGAGTCCTGTTATATCTTCAACCTCGACAACACCGATCTTGGGCATAAGCGGTTTAATCTTTTCAAGTGTTTTTTCCGGGGCCGTAACTCTGTGCGTTCCGTCGAAGTACTCCTTCTTTATCCTGTTTATCCTGATGGGGTCGATATGGGTGAACATCTCTATGTGATGTTTGGAAAACTAACTTTATATTTTAGATGCACTTAACAGACTGTTAATGGAAAATGCAACTATAGCTCCCGGTTCATTAGTGAGATATCCGCGGACCGGAACTTCAGGCAAGGCAACAGGTTCGAAGATCATCGACGGAAGAGAGTTCGTACTTATCGATTCGACAGGTATGTATTACCGGGCGGATCAGCTCATTATCGTAGATTCGGTGACGGAGAAGCGGGAGAGAGGAGAAGAAAAAGGAATAGAACGCTTTAAAGCGGAAAAAAAGCTGAGCAGCGAAGACATCCGGGATGCTTTCGACGATGTAACCGGTGTCGGAGCGGGATAAAAAAATTATTCTTCTATAGGGATTGTGGTCAGTTTTACCGAATCCACTCCCTTCTGGGCCATGAGGCTCTCTGCAATCTTTTTGATCTTTCCGGCATCTCCCCTGACAAGTATTATTTCAAGGCACTTGTCATGTGTAACATGTGCATGAAGTGATGACTGGATAATATCCAGGTGTTCGTGCTGGATCTCGGTCAGCACCTGCAGGAGTCCTCTCTGTTCATGGTCATAGACCATCGTTATTACACCCTGTCTCTCACCCTCAACATCGGACATCCACTGGTAGTATGTGATATAACTCCTGATTGCGTCCCTGATTCCTTCGGATCTTGATGAATACCCCCTGTATTCCAGGATTGTATCAAACTTGTCGAGAAGGTTCTTCGGAAGCGATATGCCTATCCTTGATAGATCGGATTCATGCGTCATTTTCATTTCACCTTTTCCTTTCTGCAATGTTAGGATGTATTACTGTTTGTGTCTTTTATTAAAAGTGTTTCTTACTTGATATGCAGTTACAATCCTGTCTCATGATATTTTTATCATGCTTTTTGATCTGGATAATTAAATTAAAGTTTATGTAAGTAAAAATAATTTTAACAAGGGGTGCTAAACTTACGACCGGGAGTGTTGAAATAAGGAAGATCAATATACCTGGCAATATCGGTGTCAGGGACGACTTCCTGGAGACTGCAAGATCGATATCATGTCTGCCTGTCGAGCATTCGGTCGTCTTCGATGCTTCGGGAAATATTATTGAAAGGAATACGTCGGGGGAGAGGAACAGGATATTCATCTGGCAGGCGGATCTCTTCAGGCTGTCTGGAAAGATATTCATGCATAACCACCCGTCAGGAACCTCATTTTCGCTCAGCGATGTCCATACGGCATGCATGCTGGGGATGGCGGGTATGATCGCGGTCACGAGCAAATACATCTATTGTCTCTTCCCCCCGGAGGAAAATGACAATTTCATGCGAAGCGACTATGCCGATATTGTCCGGTGCTATACGGTGAGATGCAGGACGCTACCTCTGTCGAGGAGGTTTAAATCGCCTGATCTTGCCTGGGAGCACGTTGCCATCGATATGGGGCTTCGCTATCTTCGAATTGCTTTCCCTGATTAATTTAAGCTGCATTGTTGACTGAATTTTTAAAACAGGGGAGTATGCTGGGGATCAGGCCGTTTTAGGATACCAAATACCGAAAACATTTATAATAACTTGGTGTCCGTGACAGAGTACGTATAAGTATCCGGGTCTTACATATATAAGGGAGGTTAGGATAGTAGTGAGCGATCCATTAATACCAGGAGTAAATATCGGTCTTGTAGGCCACGTAGACCACGGAAAGACCACTTTGGTCTCAGGTCTTACCGGCCAGTGGACAGACAGGCACAGTGAGGAAATTAAACGCGGAATCTCGATCAGGCTCGGATACGCGGACGCAACCTTTTACAGGTGTCCGAAGTGCAAGGGTGCTGATGCATTTACCACGGAGAGCATATGCCCCGAATGCGGCAGCGAGTGCGAACCTTTCAGGACGGTCTCTTTCGTAGATGCACCGGGCCACGAGACGCTTATGGCGACCATGCTCTCGGGTTCGGCACTTATGGACGGGGCGATGCTTGTAATCGCCGCAAACGAGAAGTGCCCGCAGCCCCAGACAAAGGAGCACCTGATGGCGCTTGAGCTTGTCGGAATCGAGAATATCGTTATAGTGCAGAACAAGATTGATGTGGTTTCCCAGGAACAGGCGCTTGCTCACTACAAGGAGATTAAGAAATTTGTAAAGGGAACTATCGCCGAGAACGCCCCGGTGGTTCCTGTTTCTGCACAGAAAGGTATCAATATCGGTGCACTGATCCAAACGCTCGACGAGTGCATACCGGTCCCGAAGAGAGACCCGGACGACGATCCCATAATGCTTATCGCAAGATCGTTCGACATCAACAAACCGGGATGCAGCTGGCGTGACGTCAAAGGCGGCGTTATCGGTGGTTCACTCACACAAGGTGTCCTCAAAGAGGGTGACGATATAGAGATTCGCCCGGGTATGAAGGTCGAGGCCGAAAACCAGGTCCGCTGGGACCCGATCATGACAAAGGTTACATCGATCAATGCGGGCAAAAACAGGGTTACAGAGGCAACTCCGGGCGGTCTCCTCGGTGTGGGCACAAAACTCGATCCCGCACTTACCAAGAGCGACGCTCTTGCAGGCCAGGTTGCCGGGCTTGTCGGAAAGATGCCCCCGGTATGGAGCCGTATGGCCTTTAAGGTCTCTCTTATGGAGAGAGTCGTCGGTTCCGACGATGAATTTACAATCGAACCCCTGAAGCACAAGGAACCTTTAATGCTCTCAGTCGGAACCGCAGTAACGGTAGGTGTCGTTGTAAATGTCAAGAAGGATATCGTCGATGTCGTTCTCAAAAGGCCGGTCTGTGTCGCAGTCGGCTCGAGGATTGCAATCAGCCGTCAGGTCGGAGGCCGGTGGCGCCTGATAGGAATGGGGACCCTGGTCGAGTGAGGGTCCTCCTTGATGCAAACGGCCTGATGGTGCCTGTCCAGTTCAGCGTGGACATATTTACGGCGATCGAGGGGCTCGTCGGCTCTTTTGAGCCGGTGACCCTCGAAGGTGTTGTAAGGGAGCTTGAAGGGCTTTCGAAGGGCCGCGGCAGGGATGCGGCGGCGGCGAAGGTCGGGCTTTCCCTTGCAAAGAGATGTCTGGTGGAAAAAAGCCCTTTAAGCGGTGTTCCGGTGGACGATATGATAGTGGATTTCGCCGACATGACCGGCTGTATGGTGATGACCAACGATCGGCGACTGAGGGAAAGACTGCTTGATAAAAATATTGATGTAATATCCCTTAGAAATCAGAAAACACTTGAGATAATAAGAGGCTGAAGAAAGCCTAAAAAACGGGTGAAAAACAGATGTATTATAAAATGAAGCTCATTGACAAGGTGCGCGTGCCTCCCAACCGTCTTGGTGAGGATTTGAGTTCCGTTGTTCTCGACGAACTCCAGCAGCAGCTTGAGGGAAGTATCGATAAAGATATCGGGATCTTCATTGCCGTGACAGAGATACACGACATAGGCGAAGGCGACATTATTCCCGGAGACGGGGCGGTATATTACCATGTCGAGTTCGATGCCGTCGTCCTGCGTCTTGCAATGCAGGAGGTTATCGAGGGAGAGGTCGTCGAAACGACGAGTTTCGGTGCCTTCGTTTCGCTCGGCCCGATCGACGCGATGCTCCACGTAAGCCAGATCTCGGACGATTTCATCAACTATGACGAGAAGAACGGACGTCTGGTCTGCCAGGAAACAAGGAGGCAGATCTCTGTCGGCGATATAGTTCGCGGGCGTGTGGTCTCGCTGAGTCTTTCGGAGAGGGACCCGAGGGAGAGCAAGATCGGCCTTACAATGAGGCAGGCAGGTCTCGGAACGGGCCAGTGGCTTACAGAGGAGATGGAGGCGGAAAAGGCAGATGGCTCCTCGTAATAAGAAAAATCTCAGGGTATGCCGCGTATGCCATCATGTAGTCGAAGGCGAATCGTGCATGACATGCGGCAGCACGAATCTCAGCGAGGACTGGGCAGGTTACCTGTATATAGTCGACCCGAAGAACTCGGAGATCGCAAAGAAGATGAATATCGATATGCCCGGCAGGTACGCCCTTAAAGTACGCTGAGTCCGTTGAAATGAACTGGTATCTTCCCGAACGGCACAGGGACAGATTTAAAGAGCCTTTCGGGAGACTCTTCCCTGATATCAGGGCTGCGCTTGAGTATTCAGGCGGCGCACCCGTTTTTGCAGTTGGTGATGTAGTCACCTACAATCTCGTGAGAAATGATGTAGTCCCGGAGATTGCAGTTATCGACGGAATTACGATGAGGGAGCCGTGCAGCAGGACACCCCGTCTTCGTTCGTCAAGATTCGAGGTCGAAAATCCTCCCGGGATGATCACCGGAGAACTTATCGACACTCTTATGCTTGCACTTGAGTCGAGGCCGGCGCTCGTTCATGTAAACGGCGAAGAGGATCTTGCTGTAATTCCGCTTGTGAGAATAGTTCCCGACGGGTCTGCGGTTTTTTACGGCCAGCCGGGGGAGGGTGTCGTCGTGAAAATTGTCGATGAAGAGGCAAGGCGTCTTGCCGACGAACTTTTCTCGCTCTTTGAAGCGGATAATTCCTGTGAATAATCTTTAAATCTTTTTTAAATTGGGCATAAGCCTCTGAAGAGGGAGCCCAGGCGCAAAGTTCTTCGCTTTCAATCAGATACCTGCGAAATTGCGATAGCCCTGCCTGGAAAAAAGATGAG